>CAYRSM010000040.1:0-13156 GCA_964427125.1 uncultured archaeon
TTTCATAGCACATTTGCTTAATGTAATAGGAATCGATTCGGCAATGCCAATGAAATAGGTGTGCGATGGAGGGATTGACGTTATAGGCAATCTGAATGCGGGTTTGACGAGCATAACGCTTCATGTTCAGGTAAAGAAGGTTTCTTCAAGTTTAGGAAACGATGAAGTACTGAGAATCCGTGGCACGCTTGGGCCAGATGAACATGGAGCCATTATAACAACTTCGAAATTTACACGACAGGCAGAACAGGAAGCGAATCGCTCGAATATGAAACCTATAACGCTAATTAATGGTAATAACTTAGTTGAGTTGATTTTGGAACATTATGACGAACTTGATGAAGAATATCAAAATTTGTTGAATATTGTGAAAAAAGAAATTCCAATGAAAGATAGATTCGTTATTAGGCCACGAAAATGAACCCGCATGATTCTTGTCAAGTTGTATCTATGCAGATAATCTCACCGGAAATGAACCCCCGATAGGTTTAAATGTAGTCCGTTGCAATTAAATTTTCTGTGCTTGGAAAAACGTCAAAAATCGACGCAAAGGGAATGATTGAAATACTGACTAGCATCTGTGGCATGCAGGTGAATGAGATAGGGAAGGAGCTGGGAGTAGACAGGGGTACCGTATTCAACTGGTCAAAAAAGAACACACATACCGAAGAATTCGCAAAACTTGCCAAATTGAAGTGCGCCGATTTTGATGGGGAGCTGGAAAGGATTTCAGAAGCCAAACGTCTAATCAGAGACGACGAATGGAGCGATTTGTTGCGCGGAATATTGTTTGATTTCAAGATAAGGCACGAAGACCTGTCACAGAAACTTATGGTAAGTACTAGTGTGATATCGATGTGGACACATGGTACCACAAAACCAACGCTGTCTCATAAACTAAAGATGTTGGCTTTCCTCAAGAACGCAAATAAATCCGTAGAAAATCTGATGGTTGTGGGAAAGGAAGCTGTAAATTCTATCCTTATAGACAAGTGTCTGTTTGATAAGAGAAAATCCGTCAAAAGGTCGGAGTTGTCGGGAGGATTATTTGTGGCAAAGGATGGCAGGGTTTTCATAGACACTCCTCTGCTGTTTCCAGACAGTTTTCATGGAAACGAGATGAGGTTTGTTTTCGATGGCGACAGGGTTGTTGTGTTCTGGGAGAACAAAAACAAGGCGCCGTTCCCATTATATTTACCGAGGTTTATAGAGGTGGATGACACATTGCTAACTGGGATAGGAATATGGGTAGCGGAAGGGACAAAGACCAAGCGCAGACCCAAAGTCACTAATAGCGAGCCAATGATTGTTAGGCAAGCGATTAAGTTTTTCGAGCATATAGGAATAGATAAGCCGAAGCTGTGCGGCTGGATACAAGTCCACGAGAGGTCGCCATTGAAGTATGATGATGAAAAATTGGCAGGTTTCTGGTCCTCGGAAACGGGACTGCAGAGGCAGCAGATAAGGTACGTTTTTGTGAAGGACGACAGGTCTACATCACCGAACAAAGTACCTATAAAGGAGTTCGGCACCTTCCATTTGGAATGCAACTTCATGCTGTCCAGACTTCTTATAGACGGTTTTTTATCAAACGTGGACAAAATATTGGAATCCGTTCCCAATTCCGGACTTCCAATGCTGAAAGGAATTTTCTGCGGCGAGGGGTGGTGCGGTCTGGCCAAGACAGGAAGCGTCAACGAGATAACGGTCACTATGAAAGAAAAACGGTGGAGGAGCATGATATTTGTATTGCTATCAGGGTTGGGTATAACTTGCAAGGAACATACAGAGGACTTTGATATCAGCGTTTGCGGCTGGAAAAATTTTGAAAAACTGTGCAAGTTGGACATATTCGAGTTTCACCCCAAGATGAAGGAAAGGCTTGATGGCGGGTTAGTTTCGTTAATCAAGAACAATGTCCCCTTCAGGAACAAGGAAATGATACTTGATGCGCTTTCACTCTCTGATAGGCCGTTGAGGGCGAAGGAGATTTCCAACAAACTGAACATAAGCGAAGCGGCGGTGCGCAGACATCTGAGGGACTTGCTGGTTACAAACAAAATAGGCAAAGTAAGTGTAAATAAGGCCAAAGTATTATTTGAGCCAGTCAATTAGCGATAGCTTGCGCCTTACCACACCCTTATTTTTCATATCACCTACGATTTTCTTCATCCTCGCCTCTTTCCTTGTCGATGTCCAGTAATATGCCTCGTCAACGGTGCCTTTCGTTATCAGGAATATTATTTTGCCGGGCGCAGTCCTGCCCGTCCTTCCAGCCCTCTGTATCTTTCTTATTTCGCTGGGCACGTTGTCATAAAATATGACGGCACATACGTCGTGTATCGATATACCCTCTTCTGTTATCGATGTCCCGCACAACACATTGAACACACCGTCGTTAAAATTCCGCAAGGTCTCAACCTGCTCCTTCTGGCTAAGTCCCACACCGTCCTTAACTGCCTGCCCAATCAGTATTTCGGACTTCACACCATTTTCGTTCAGCATCCTGTTTATCTTGTCCACACTTGCGCGGTAATTCGCAAAGCATATTATCCTCGCCCCGCTTTCTTTATCCAAAATGCCTTTCACTACTTCCAACAACTTTCCCATTTTGGGATGTTCCACGCCCCTCCTGTAAATGTCGTTGATTATGTCGACTGCCTCCCTGACTCTGGGGTCGTTCATGACTATCCTGTCGTTCCTCTTTTTGCTTGACTCCAGCTTTTGAGCGTACTCGTGCGCGAAGGATGCGCCCTGCGTCTCCAGCATCTCGTTCATGTACTGTATCTTTATAGCGCCGATGACCTTTGTCATGGCCGCGAACATAGCCGGGTTCCTGCTCCCCCTGATGAAGCCGGCCATTATTTTTTTCTGCAGGTCTATGAGCATCCTCTTGGGCGGGTTAGCTATCGGAATGTAATGCTTTTCCTTGAGCCACCCCACATCATCCCTCATCGCCTCGGCTAGGAGCGCGCTCGCCCCCCTGAAATCACGTGGCAGCTCGACGTAGACGTTCTCCTTTTCGATAGGCTGCACGTATTCGGAGATGTCGTCGTCGGCCTCGCTCCTCAGCTCAACTGAGTCGATGAACAGGCTGCTGCATATCCCGTTTATTTTTTCCCTGCTGGAGCCTGGCGAAGCGGTGAGGCCCAGTATAAGCGGATGGGCGGACTGCAGCATGAACCTTTTCGCGACATTGGGATATGCGTAATGCCTGACCGATCGGTGACACTCATCGACGACCAGAAGGCTGAAGTCCTCGAGTCTCAGGACGCCACTCTCCAGATCGTTTTCAATCGTCTGGGGTGTGGCCACGACCACCCTTGAAGACAAATATAATCCCTTCCTTTCCGACGGGTTTATCTTTCCCGAAAGCACGCTTATCTCATCTTGCTGTATGTCTGTCATGTCTCTGAAGCTTTTTGCGTGCTGTTCCACAAGCGGCCGGGTAGGAGCTAACATCAATATCTTGCTCCCTGGGTATTTTTCCACACGACTTGCCGCGAGCATCACCGCGATGAGCGTCTTGCCGGTTCCTGTGGGCAGTACCACGAGCGTGCTTTTTTCTCCCGCAGACTTTGCTATGTTTGATTGGTATTCCCTTGGCGCGATGCCGCTGTTCAGTTTCATACAATAGAATTACTGGGGTGATTAGTTTTTATTTAGTTCAGCACGGTCATTGTCATCGTGGTGGAGACGCCCTTCTGGTTCCTTATCGTGTTTATCTTTTCGTGCAGCTCCCTGGCGTTTGCCGCCTGTATATCGACGAGAAGGTCGTAGCCTCCGGTCACAAAGTTGGTCGACCTGACACCCTCAAGATTTTTTATCTTTTCTACAATGTCCTTTCCCGGAGCCTTTGTCCCGAGCTTTACCATGATTATCGCGCGCATGTCGTACATCATCTCCTTAGCCTCGATGGTGAACCTCTCGATTACCCTGTTTTCCACGAGCGACCTCATCCTTTTCCTTACCGCGCCCTCGGTCACGCCAAGCTCCTTTGCTATGTCGGTGAAGCTAGCGCGAGAATTTTCCCGAAGTATGTCCAGCATCTTTCTGGCCCTGTCGTCTGGTACGAAACGCATCAAGTATATTTTGTAAAACGTAAGTATATAAGCCTTTTGGTTACGATTTTCGTACAGAAAGTGTTTAAAATAGGAGAACCAAGTATTTTTAATTAGATGACCTTGCCAGGCGACAACGAAGCATACTATTCTGCGAACAGGCGGGCAAGGCGTAAGATGGAACTTGCGGAGCGGTACGGGCTTGACTTGCAAAGGCACGGCGACCTGCTTGATTCGATAGTAGACCTCGAGGAGGAACTTAGGTTCGCGCAGCAGGAGATCAACCAGAACACGGACGACTACAACAACCTTGCCAAGAAGTACGAGAACACAATGAAGTGGGTGCTCCAGAACAAGGAGCTGCTCTCGCCCGACATCGGATACGTGATAAGGAAATACGACAAGTGGGTGTTGGTCGACAACCAGCACGGCATCAGCCGCTATCCTTACGGATTGATTGACGACGAGGAGAAGAAGAAGGTCAGGCCGGGCATAGGGGTCATACTCGGGAAGACCATAGCCATGATAAAGAATCCCGAGACCGGCGAGGACGAACCGGTTCCAGTCCCTGCAGTCAACGGCGTGCTGGAAGATCTGCACAAGCCCACACAGAGGGTGAAGCTGTTAAAGATAGAGGAGGGCAGCATCTACGGGCTGGAGGACAGGGACTTGGCAATCTTCGAGGTGTCGCCCAACAACATCAGATCTTGCGAGATTCCAAAGTCGGAGTCCGAGAGGTGGAAGAAGCTGAAGAACATGGACGTTGACCTTTTCGCGGAGACGATGGACATACAGAGGGAGGCGAAGGAGATACAGAAGGTGGACGTGGAGAAAAAAGTCGAGAAGGTCACGTACAGCGACATCGGCGGCATGGACGAGGTAATAAAGCAGATAAGGAAGGTTGTCGAGCTTCCGATAAGGCACCCGGAGATTTACGAGAAGCTAGGCATAGACCCGCCGAAGGGAGTGCTTTTCTACGGGCCGCCGGGGACGGGAAAGACAATGCTGGCAAAGGCGATAGCCAACGAGGCAGGTTTGAAGTACTACTCCTTTTCCGGTGCCGAGGTGATGAACAAGTTTTACGGAGAGTCCGAGGCCAGACTCAGGAAGATATTCGAGGAGGCGGTGCAGAACTCGCCCAGCATAATTTTCATAGACGAATTGGATGCGCTGGCCCCGAAGAGGGACGACACGCAGGAGGTGGAGAGGAGGGTCGTGGCGCAGCTGCTTGCGCTGATGGACGGCCTCGAAAACAGGGGAAGGGTCGTGATTTTGGGCGCCACAAACAGGCCGGACGACCTCGACCCGGCGGTGAGGAGGCCCGGCAGGTTCGACAAGGAGATAGAGTTCACCACGCCCACGGAAGAGGGAAGGCAGCAGATATTGAAGATACACACGAGGAAGGCATCCTTGGCTGATGATGTCAACATCGACGAACTCGCTTCGATACTTCACGGCTACACTGGGGCGGACATAAAGATGCTCGTGACGCAGGCTGGTCTGAACGCGCTGGAGAGGAACGAGGCGGCAATAATGGACGGCACAGGCTCGCTGGATAACTACAAGCTTAGGAAGGAGGATTTCATGAAAGCCTACAGCACGATTGTGCCCACTTCGATGAGGGAGATACACCTCGAGACATCGGAAATAAAATGGAACGACGTTGGAGGTTTGGACGACGTGAAGCGCGAACTCATCGAGGCGATAGAGTGGCCGCTGAAGCACAAGGAGCTTTTCAAGTATGCGGGAATGAAGCCGTCCAGGGGGTTCCTTCTTTACGGGCCGCCTGGGACGGGAAAGACAATGCTTGTAAAGGCTCTAGCCAATGAAAGTCAGGCGAACTTCATAGCCATACGCGGGCCCGAGCTTTACTCGAAGTGGGTGGGCGAGAGCGAGAAGGCCATAAGGGAGCTCTTCAGGAAGGCGAGGCAGTCAAAACCGTGCATAATACTTTTCGACGAGATTGACTCGCTCACCACGAAGAGGGGCTCTCTTGGCGGGGACTCCGGTGTGAGCGACAAGGTGCTCTCCCAGCTGCTCTCGGAGATAGACGGCATGGCCAACTCGGAGGGAGTGTACATCATAGGCACAACCAACGAGCCGGGGCTTATCGACGAGGCTCTGCTCAGGCCGGGAAGGTTCGACAAGAAGATTGAGATTGCACTGCCCGACGAGAAGACAAGGAGCGAGATATTCAAGGTGCATGTTAAGGGCAAGAGGATAGACTCCGGCATGGTTTTTGATGATTATGTGCGCGAGACGGAGGGCTACAGCGGTGCGGACATAGAGTATGTGTGCAGAAGAGCGGGCGAGCTTGCCATGAGGGACTTTATCTCCACATACGGAGACAACACAGCAGCCAACTACAGCGAGTTCAAGATAAGGAAGGTGTACTTCGACCGCGCGATAGGCGAGCTCAAGAGGAAGGCCGGGTCGTACACGGAAAGGGAAGAAGATTTGCCTCAGGTGGAATAAAAAATGGGCGGAAACGGGGATTACAAAGGGAGCGGCGACAGCGGAGCATGCGAGAAGGGCGCGAGCGAGATTTTCGAGGCGCCCAGCCTCATGACCTTCATCAAGAAGGTTCTTTTCTCCTACAACGTTCTGTACTCCTCGTCGTACCAGCAGGCAAACGCCCCGATAAGGGCCACCCCAGACATATACATGATAGCCATAAAGAGCCTTGATAAAAAGGGGCTTGTCGAGTGGAAGGGGCACATGGACACGGAGTATACGATGGAAGAGTTCGGGCCGTACCCGTACCTGAAGGGCGACATAAGATACAGGGGCACTACGAAGTTTTCGGACGAGACCATAGAGCTGGAGACGGACTACTCATCGACGCTGATGCCTTTCTGGGTGGACCAGTTCCTGAACGTGCTGTCGTCAGCGGGGATAGGTCTGCCGCACTTGGGATACGATGCGATAAAGGGACTCAGGGGCTCGATAGACGTGTCAAACAAGCTGAAGAGCGCCGAACCGCTCACGATGGACATGGCCTACTCGTCGGAGACGGTCATAAAGTTGGGCGACGACGAAGTCGTGGTGAGGAGAAGCAAGAGCTCGGACAACAGTTTTGTCGTCAGGCACGCCGGCATGGATAGGGAGCTGAAGGACGACGAGATGGCGGACATGGAGAGCACGCTGTTCAAGGGCTATGTCTCGCAGTCCAACACGGGCAGGGGAAAGCCAAGGATGAAGGTGAACGGTAGCCCTGTGGATGCGACGGAATATTTTGACAAACTTGTTTCAAGTAGCCTCGGCGAGGCTGTGTACAAGGATCTTAGGACGGTGAAGGAGAAGTACAGGGAGGCTAAGCGCGGCTCTGATGAGATTGAAGGGAAGATAACAGAGCTGAGGTACAAGCTCGACAACCTGAAGACAAGCTCGCCGTCATCCAAGGAAAGCATAAAGAGGCTCGACAGCGCGCTCCTCGCGAAGGAGAAGGAGAAGGAACAGTACGACGCGCTGCTCATCACCTATGGCAACGTCCTGGTGATGGCCTCGGACAGCATAAAGAGCTCGATGAGGCGCGCCGGGATGAGGAACGCATACTCGATGTACGAGGAGGCTTCCAGGGACGTTCTAAAGGGCGATTTTGTCGCGGAGGTAATGGAGGATTTGGCAAAATACAAAAAGGGGAAATCAATTTTCCAACTTGGATAGGAGGTTGAAAAAATGCAAGAGGGAAAACCAGACGTTCAACACGGGACTACGGTGGTAGCGGTCAAATACAGGGACATGTGCGTCATAGCCGCGGAGAGGCTGGTGTCGAGCGGCTTCAGCAAGACGGGCTACATAGAGAAGCTGAGGAAGATAAACGACTACGTGGTTGTCGGTGGGGCCGGCACGGTTGGCGACATACAGATGTTGTTTGACTACGTCCAGTACTACAGGTCCAACATCAAGAGGCTTGAGACTGGCAGGACCATGACTGCAAGGTCAGTGTCAAAGGTGCTGGCAAAGAATTCGAGGGGAGCCTACGGCGAGTTCATAGTCGCGGGGAAGAACTCCGACGGGGTCGGCATATACCTTGTCGATGCCGCGGGGGCGAGGATCGAGGTGAAGGACGACATGATAGCCACGGGCTCGGGCGGCGAGAACGCGATGGGCGTGCTCGAGGACAGGTACAAGGAGCTGGTCAGGAAGGACAAGGTCACAGACGACGACCTTGCAAGGGTCGCCGCAAAGGCCGTGTCGTCCGCGGCAAGCAGGAACCTCGGATGCGGAGGGTCGATAGACCTGTACCTGATAGACTACAAGAGCGGCGTGAGAAAATACAGCGACAGCAGGGTAAAAGAGCTGTTGGAGGTGTCATGAATGGGAGGAGCTGGTGATGCCTACGGTATGTCGAGCATACTCTACAATCCGGCAGGCATACTAGAGCAGATAGAGCACGCGGAGAAGGCTGCGACGCGCGACGCGGTGTGCATAGCGCTGAAATACAAAGACGGCGTAATCCTTGGCGCGAGGAAGTTCCCAAACAGGAAGGAGAGCGAGAGGAGCGCGCTGAGCAAGGTCGACTTCATAGAGCCGGAAACGATAGAGAAGATATACCAGATAGACGAGCACGTTGCGATGGTGTATGCCGGGTTGCCGAGGGATGCGGACGAGGTTGCAAAGGCGGCTAGGATATACTCCCAGATGAGCCGGGACGAGAGCGACGAACCGATAAGGCTGTCCGAGCTGGCAAAGTCGGTCGGCAACTACAAGAGCCAGTACACCAAGACGTCGGGCTACAGGATACTGGGAATGTGCATGTTCCTGGCGGGAGTCGATGAGGACGGCATTCACCTGTACGAGTATGAGCCGCACGGCGGTTTCGTGGGTGTGAGCAGGAGCTATCTGGGCGAGCCGCTGTCGGCGGAGAACGACGACAAGAGCGGCAAGGAGATACACAAGCTGCTTGCGCAGGAGTACAAGAAGGACATGGACTACGAGGAGGCGAAGGGCCTGCTGCTGAAGTGCATGGTGGCGAGCTACGAGGACAACGCGCCAGACGCCAAGAGGATGAGCGAGAGGATGGAAGTCAGCGTCATAAGGAGGGACGGCGCGGCGGTCAGGTTCGAGCGGCTCTCGGCCAAGGACCTTGAGGACGGCCTGTACAGACTTGAAAGAGGAATGTAGGTCATTCAAGATGGCTAACCTTGACAGATGGATGGGGGAGGAGGTAGAGTGGCTTACAAACCTTTCTATTTCCGAGTACAACGGGAACATAGACAAGGCGCGCTTCTACATAAGGAGGATGGAGGACGTGAGGCCGGAGATACTCCTAACCCCCCACGGGAAGTTCACAAAGTCGATGTTCAGGAACGGCGGATTCGTCTATGTGGACCTGGAGCTTGTAGAGACGTGCACGCCGGAGTGCAGGAACCACTTCGAGATGGGGAGGTACAACAAGGCGATGGAGGTGTACATGTACGCCGCTGCAGAGGAGCTGAGGCAGTCCTACGGGGCGGAGGTGAACGCCTGGAAGTACAACGTGAACCATTTTGACGAGTTCAGCGCCAACCGATCCGCCAGGGAGGGACACGAAGGGGATTTCTGGGGGCAAGGCGAATACATGAGCAGCGTCGCGCGCGGCACGCACGAGTCCTACGACACGGACAGGGCGAAGTTCAGGGACAAGGTCAGGCTGATGATACCCTACCTCACATTCAGGCAGCTGTTCGCCGGAGCCGGAGGGTACTATGGCGACAAGTACGTGATATCGCCGAGGGCAATGCTCACAACGGCGCTGGAGAGCAGCGAGTCGAGGATCAAGAGGCCCATACTCGGTCTGAAGGACGAGCAGTACGCATCCACTCACGAGACCTCGAACAGCAGGTACCGGTTCCACCAGGTGTGCGGGGACGGCCTGAGGGGGGACGTGCCGAACCTGCTAAAGTACGGTGTAACATCCTACATGATTGGCGCGATAGAGGAGGGAATAATCACGACTGTGCCGCACATACACTACCCCGTGGGAACGCTCCACGAGATAGCAACCAACACGGGCGGTCCTTGGAAGATCGAGCTGAAGGATAGCCGCGAGAAGGTGGATGTCGTGGACTATTTGAATTCCTATGTGCTGCATCCGATCGAGAAGCTTTTCGAGGTGAGGGAGGTGCAGCCTCACGACAAGCTAACCCTGGACAAGTTCAAGTTCGTCCTGGACAAGTTCTCCCAGGGGCTTGTGGAGAGCGCGAAGGAAGATGTGGAGTGGGTGAACAAGAAGCTTTTCGTGGACAAGGCCATCGACCTGTTCGATTTCCCGACCGGGTACACGGACCTGAGGAAAAGGCAGGTGTTATCACTTGAGTATGTGGACGCGGCCAACCCCGACGTGTGGCTGAACATAAGGCAGGGCATGGACCTGGGAGGATGTTCCGTAAAATCCACCGTGATATACACCGACAGGGACATGGCAGACGCGGTGATGAACCCGCCGAAGAACTCCAGGGCCGCGTTCAGGGCCTATCTTGCGAAGAAGTACAACGACCTGAACTCCCTCGACTGGGGGCAGGCAAGGCGCGACCGCATGCACCTCCGCTTCCTCGAGACCGACGGGTGGTGCGAAGAGGAGTATGAGAGAAGGAGCAATGGGTGGCTTTTCCACAACTGAGCGGATATGTTCTTTATGGATAGAAGGTCTCTTGTCGAAAACAGGATCAGGGGCATAGAGTACGAGTGCGCAATCAACACGGTCGATGGCTCCTGGCAGGATGTCAGCGGCATCATAAAGACAGCGATGAGTGAACTGGCCGGCAAAGGATACATCAGGCACTTCAACGACAGGCAGGCAAAGCAGAGCACGGCCAACTGCGGGGTGGTGTACAATGACCTGGACCACCTGGAGATGTGCACACCCTCCTTTGTGAGCCCGATGGAGGCCGTGGCATACGACAAGGCTATGGAGATATATGCCTACATAGCGAGCTCGCTTGCGTCGAAGAGGCTGGGCGCAAACGTCATAGTGCACAAGACCAACAGCTCCACTCAGTACGGCTGGTTCACGGACTCATCGGTCTCCTATGCGACGCACTCGAGCGTGTGCATGAGCAGGAAGTCGATGCTCGACTGGGGAAGGGTGAAGAGGGCATTTGTTCCTTACATCGTGTCAAGGATACTGTTCACGGGAGCGGGGGACATAGTCAATGATTCTTTTGTCATATCCCCGCGCGCTATGTACGTGGACACCATAAGCTCGGAGGACACCATGAAGTTCCGCGGCATAATCAACGAGCGCAACAGCAGGGAATGGCTTGTCAACGAGAAGGGGCAGAAGGAGTTCGGCTGGAGCAGGAACTACGTGAACCCGAACAAGTACATGAGGTGGCACGACATACACTACGAGGGTCTTCGCTGCGACTGGAACATATTCATCCGTGACGTGTGGGAGTCGTACATGGCCACGGCCTTCGAGGAGGGGCTGCTGGACGACGCGCCGATCATACACAGGCCTGTCGAGGCGTTCAAGTCCCTGTCCCGGGACATCGATGGAAAGTGGAAGCTGAAAGGCGAGGTGAACGGCGAGGTCAGGCAGATTGACGTCGTGGACGATGTGCTCGGATATTATCACGAGAAGATAGGCAAGCTGTTCGAGAGCAGGGAGAAGGGTCCGTGGGACGAGGTCGCCCTGAAGAACATTGATTTGCTGATGAAGTCGTACGGCGAGCGGAACCTGGAGAGGTTCAAGGACTACGGCATAGACTGGCTCACCAAGATGGACTACCTGAAGGTCTACGATTTTGACGCGGAGAAGCTGAAGGGCATAAGTAAGGAGAAGGCGAAGGAGGCGAAGAGGATCTGCAACGCTTTCTCATGGCTGGACTCGAAGGTGCTGTACTACCTCCCCGAGGAAAAGAGGGGTTCGAAGATAAGCGAGGAGTCGGAGTGCCTGTTCGACCCGCAGGCCTCGATAAAGTTTTTGGGCATGGACGAGGGAGAGGTGAGGAAGGTCGTGAGCAACGCGTTCTCCAGGCCGAGCGAGCACACTAGGGACTGGTTCAGCTGGTCTGTGATGAGGAAGTTCAAGGACAGGCCGGTGATAAGGAGGTGGGACTCGGTGCACATCGGCAACAGCCACATGATTTTGGGAGAGCCTTTCATGCTTAACAGGGAGGAGATTGGAGAGCTTGAAAGCATAAACACCGTGGAGGATCTGGTTGAAATGGTAAGAAAAAAATATCCGGAGTATGTCCAGGAGTGATGGCGGTTTTGCATGAGCGGAGAGACAAAAGAGGAGTACGAGGTAAAGAAGGACGAGAAGAAGGATGACCCGTACGGGAACAAGAAGGACGACGAGGCGTACAAGATAATACCCAAGCTTGACGGCGGCGTCGAGCAGAAGAGAAAGATAAAGCTGAAGACGAAGCTGGAGAAGGTGTACTCCACTGGCGGGGAATAGGGAAAGAAAGAGAGCGTCCATAGTAGCTTTAATCAGACTTGTCTATTTGGCACAGGATTCATGAACTCTCTATAGCCTAATGATGCAACATTCGTGCACTGCTGATTTTCCATCGTGTCATACGTATGACATCATGTGATACACGTGTATCATTCCCCCCAAGGCGACATAGAATGGTTTATCAGATGCGAAGACCAAGTTCGTAATATGAAATTCAAAAAGATTGTGACACTCAGCATCGGCGAAGACAAGCTGAACGAAGGTTATTGGAAGAGGATAGACGCCTTGGCTGACAGAAGGGTGTCGCTCCAAAAGGACAGCCTAGAAATCGAGAGGCAGCTGGCAGACGCCGACTGCGTACTTGTCAACCCGTTCGCGTTGAAGTTCGACAAAAGATTGATAGACTCGGCACCAAAGTTGAGGTTCATCGGAGCCTTGGCGACGGCATACAATGCGATTGATTTTGTGTACGCCACAAAAAAAGGAGTCGTAGTGTGCAATGTCCCCGGCTACAGCACGGAGGCGGTGGCGGAGTTCGCTTTCGGCGCCATAATACATCACATAAGGAACTTTGAGAGGGCGATTGCTCAGATAAAGGTCGGCGACTACTCCGAGCCGACTTTCCCGAACTGTCACGAGATAAAGTCGAAGAGATTCGGCGTCATAGGATTGGGCAGGATAGGCACCCGCATAGCCGAGCTGGCGA
>CAYRSM010000041.1:0-12574 GCA_964427125.1 uncultured archaeon
ACGACAAGCCATGCCACCCCCTTTAGGAAAGACCCCCGGTTTCCCAACCGAAGAAGAAAAAAATTTCAACCCCCCCGGGGGTTCCGGCGGGCACGCCCAAGCCCCCCCCCCCGCCAATTTCCTAGAATTGCGCATAATCCTAATTACGATAGGTGGTAAATAAATTTGATATTTACGCGGCACAATGAATCTTTATGGAAATGGACGGAAACAAGTCGGAGCGTGTGGTAATCTTCATAGACGGCAGCAATTTTTACCACAGTGCCAAGGATATTTTGGATTTGCAACACGAGGGTGACATGGACTTTGGAATACTTGTGGAAAAATTGCGGTCTGGAAGGCTGTTGGTGGGCGTTTATTACTACAACGCACCGTTGGACAAAGACCACAACGAAGGCGTGTATTGGAAACAGCAGAAGTTTTTTGCAAACCTGAGAAGAATACCTGGGTTTAGCGTGATTTTGACGCACATGAGGAAAATAAGAAACTCGGGCGGAACGTTCGAGTACGCCGTCAAGGGCGACGACATACACTTGGCCATAGACATGGTTTCTCTGGCGTACGAGAACCAGTACGACACTGCAATATTGGTAAGTGGCGATGGTGACTTTGCACCCGCTGTCAGAAGAATCCGGAAACTCGGGAAGAAAGCCGAGAATGCCTACTTTTCAGTCAGCCGGTCTGACCTTCTGAAACAGGTCTGCAACAAATCGCTGCCTCTGGATGAGATGATAGAAGACTGCGTAAAAAAAGATAATTGACCCGGCATTGCCCACAGACAAGCTGCGGTGCCATACCGGGGAGCATATAATAATTAATTGATTCGGCTGTCTTTAAAAGCGTTTGGTTCAAGACTGGAAACTGACATCGTCTTTCGACGGATTGACACCACCGAACACTATATGCCTTCCGAACATCTTTTTAAGAATGCGCAGACTAATTTAACACGTTGCACAGGTGGTTGCAAAAATGAATCTTACGCATCCTAACACACTGAAGTACACGAAGGACCACGAGTGGATGAAGATGGAGGGCGGCGGAGTCGCCGTCATGGGGATAACAGACTATGCCCAGCACAAGCTCAAGAACATAGTGTTCGTCGAGCTCCCGGAGAACGGGAAGGAAGTGGCGCAGGGCGCCGCGATGTCCGTGCTCGAGTCGGTAAAGTCGGTCTCCGATGTCTTCAGCCCGATGAGCGGCAGGGTGGTCGAGGTGAACAAGGAGCTTAGTGAAAAGCCCGAGCTGCTAAACGAGAGCCCGTACGAGAAGGGCTGGATAGCAAAGATAAAGGTGTCAAAGCCGGACGAGGCGAAGAACCTGATGGACAGCAAGAAGTACGAGGAGTTCATCAAGGGGCTCGAGTAGGCATGGCTCCGATAGACATAGTGTCTCTGCTGCAGGCAGCCTTGGTGCCCTTGCTTACTGTCAGCGGGATAGGGCTTTTCCTGTTTGTGGTGCAGACAAGGTACGGAAGGGTCGTTGACAGGATAAGGTACATAAGCGCGGAGAGGAGGGAGCTGGCAAAGGCCGATTATTTTGGAAGGCTCTCGAAGACTGAAAAGGCATGGAACGAGAAAAGGATCGGCAACCTGTCAAGGCAGACAGGCATACTCGCAAGGCGCGGCCGGCTGCTCAGGGACTCGCTGAGGTTCATGTTTGTCGCAGTCCTGACATTCATCGCGTCGGCGTTCCTCATCTTCGTGCAGCAGATAACGGGCGTCCCGCTCTCCATCGTGATACTGGTAATCTTTTCGTCGGGCATGGTGATGCTGCTCCTGGCGACGGTCAATGTAATAAAGGAGGTGGCCGATTCTTATAGCGCCCTTGCGTTCGACATGGACGGCACGGATATGGGGAAAGGATAGGTGGATTTATTTTTAATTGGCCAGAAAATGATATAGGATTGTGTGACCTGCCGTGCTGCGGCGGGGTTTGGTGACAAACACGAGGTTCATACCGAACACGGAAAAGGACAGAAAGGAAATGATGGCTGCCGTAGGGATAAAGAGCGTAGACGAACTTTTCAAGGACGTGCCGAAGGACAAGCTGTTCATGGGAAAGCTCAAGATTCCGGAAGGCCTGTCGGAGATAGAGCTCAGGAGGCTCCTCACCGGGATGAGCGAGGAGAACAAGTATGCGCATACAAGTTTTCTGGGAGCAGGAGTCTACAACCATTTCATCCCTGCTGTCGTGAACCATCTTGTCTCGCGCTCGGAATTCTACACAGCATATACCCCGTATCAGGCAGAGATAAGCCAGGGAATACTGCAGGCCATCTACGAGTGGCAGAGCTTCATAAGCGAGTTGTGCGGGATGGACATGGCGAACGCCTCGATGTACGACGGCTCCACAGCTCTTGCGGAGGGAGCCTTCATGGCTATGCGCGCGACGAAGAGGAAGGAGATAATCATTTCATCCACGATACACCCTGAGTACAGGCAAGTGGTGAAGACTTATGCGAATGCCAGGGACCTGAATCTTGTCGAGGCCGATTTTGATAACGGCATCACATCGCTGCAGAAATTGAAGGGCATGGTTTCTGAAAACACGGCTGCTGTGCTGATACAGAACCCGAACTTCTTCGGAAGGATTGAGGACATTGCTGCGATTTCGAAATTGGCGCATGAGAAAGGAGCATTGTTGGTTGTGTGTGTGAACGAGCCGACATCGCTGGGAATCCTGAAGGCGCCCGGCGAGTATGCGGACATAGTAGTCGGCGAGGCGCAGAGCTTCGGCAACCCGATGTCGTTCGGCGGGCCGGGAGTCGGGTTCATGGCGACGAAGAAAGCGTACATGAGGGAGATTCCGGGCAGGCTGGTCGGAGTGACAGTCGACAAGGACGGGAACAAGGGCTACATTCTTACTCTGCAGGCGCGCGAGCAGCAGGTCAGGAGGGAGAGGGCGAGCTCGAACATCTGCTCGAACGAGGCGCTGTGCGCGCTTGCCGCAACCGTGTGGATGGCCACGCTGGGAAAGAAACTCAGGAATCTGTCGGAGCTCAACGTGCAGAAGTCGCATTTCGTTTTTGATGAGCTGAAGAAACTGGGTTACAAAGGAGTGTTCACAGGTCCTTTCTACAACGAGTTTGTGGTGAGGTGCAAGGATTCGAAGAAAGTCCAGGCCGAGCTTATTAAGAACGGTATCGTCGGAGGGCTGGACATCGGGCAGCACTACCCAAGCCTGAAAAACTGCCTGCTGTTTTGCGTGACAGAGATGTCCTCCAGGGAAGACATCGACAGGATGCTGAAAGTGATGGGTGGAATCAAATGAAGCTTATATTCGAGAAGAGCGTGGAAGGAAGGAGCGCGACGGTGCTGCCAAAACTGGATGTTCCAGAAAAGAAGGACCTGATTCCAAAAGAGCTTTTGCGCGGCGGATTGAACTTCCCGGAGGTGAGTGAGCTTGACGTGGTCAGGCACTACACGGAACTTTCAAAGAAGAACTTCGGCGTGGACAACGGCTTTTACCCGCTTGGCTCGTGCACGATGAAGTACAACCCGAAGATAAATGAGGACTTGTCAAGGCTCGCCGGATTTTCGAACCTCCACCCGATGGTCCCTGAGGAGATGTCGCAGGGCTCGCTGAGGCTGCTCCACGAGATGCACAACTTGCTTTGCGAGATAACCGGGATGGACGCTTTTGCGCTGCAGCCGGCGGCCGGGGCGCACGGGGAGCTGACGGGCACGATGGTGATAAGGGCGCACTTCAAGAAGCTGGGGCAGGACAGGAAGAAGATGCTCATACCGGATTCCGCGCACGGGACAAACCCCGCCACGGCATCCATGTGCGGCTTCGAGCCCGTGGAGGTAAAGTCTAACGAGAAGGGATGCGTCGACATGGCACAGCTAAAGCAGCTCATGACGGAGGACGTCGCTGGAATAATGGTCACCAACCCGAACACGCTGGGCATCTTCGACGAGAACATAGCCGAGATATGCAGGATAGTCCATGCGAAGGGAGGGCTTGTCTATTGTGACGGCGCGAACGCGAATGCCACTCTTGGTGTCGCGAGGTTCGGAGACCTAGGAGTTGATGTCATACACCTGAACCTACACAAGACTTTTTCGACTCCACATGGATGCGGAGGACCCGGCTCCGGCTCGGTAGGGGTGAAGAAGCACCTCGAGAAGTTCCTCCCGGTCCCGATTGTAGAGAAGGTCGGCGACAAATACAAGCTCAACTACAACAGGCCGGACTCCATAGGAAGGGTGAGGGCGTTCTATGGGAATTTCAGCGTCATTGTGAAGGCTTATGCCTACATCAGGGCGATAGGGGCGGAGGGAATGAGGGAGGTCTCCGAGAACGCCGTTCTTAACGCAAACTACATGATGGCGAAGCTGAAGAAACACTACCACCTTCCCTACGACAGGGTGTGCCAGCACGAGTTCGTCCTGAGCGACAAGGGCCTGCCCAACGAGGTCAGCACGGCGGACGTGGCGAAGAGGCTGCTGGACTTTGGGTTCCATGCCCCGACGATATACTTCCCGCTGATTGTTCACGGCTCCATGATGATAGAGCCCACGGAGACGGAGAGCAAGGAAACGATGGACTCTTTCATAGAAGCGATGATTAGGATTGCGGACGAGGCGAAGAACGAGCCCGACAAGCTGAAGAACGCTCCGCACACAACTCCGATAAAGAGGCTCGACGATGTGCTGGCGGCGAGGAAGCCAGAGCTGAGATACGTCTGCGGCCTGAACCAGTAGATTTGTCAGCGCTTTAGGTTCCACTTCTCCGTAGAATATTTTTCCTTCGCTATTTTTTCCGCCAATTTCAATTCGCTTTCCGTGAGTTTTCCTTCAGACAATTTTATGCCGAACTCGCCCTCAAACCCTTTCACCAAGGCACGGCACACTTCATTGAATTCCAGCTTCACGCCAAGAACATTCTTGATGCTGGTGACCCTCTCCCTTGCATCCTTTATCATCTTACCCTTCAACTTTTCAGAAGACACCTTCAACAAAGAAAACATCCTGTCCAAATCAACATCCATGAGCACGGTCCCCTGCTGGAGTATAGTGTGCGACTTTCTTGTCTGCGCATTGCCGGATATTTTTTTACCGTTGACCACGATGTCATTGGGCAGAGAGAAAATGGATTTTATCCCCAAGTGGGACAGACCCTTTATGACGCCGCCGCATATCTTCCTGAACGATTCCTGCACATCTCTCGGCATCATGGGGTCGCTCTCCGGCACGACGCAGCTGTACACCATCTCCCTGTCGTGGAATGTCGCGCCGCCTCCGGTCATCCTTCTTACAACGTTCACGCCAAGCTCCCTGCACTTTTCCAGATCGACAGTCTTCTCAATGTTTTGAAAATATCCTACTGTGACCGCGGGCTTTGTCCTTCCATAGAGCCTTATCGTGGACGGAACCTCACCCTTGCCCCTGTGGATTAGTACGGACTCGTCTATAGCCATGTTCGTGAAGGTGTCGTTGAGACCGGTGAGCAAAAGTCTCCATTCAGTCGTATCAATCCCCTAACCTTACTTTCTACTGCTGGAAAAAATAAGGTTTTATAAAGATAGTTCCCATCCTCTAATTGAAGGGGGAAGAATGACAGGGAGTGAAAGGCTCGCCAAGATAAGGGAGCTCGAATACGGGAAGGTAATAGCCGAAAGAGACAACGGGTCAGACATATCACTAGTCATCGTTGGCGAGTACCACTACAAAAAGGACGTGCAACTGGACGTATTCAGGATTCTTGGCGAACTGAAAAAGTTCACAGACTTCGACCTTCTGCTGCTGGAGAACATGGGCTACGGAGAGCTGGACTGGAGCGGTTTCCCGCATCACGGCATACGGGACTATGACGGACTGGAGAAATACTACGGAGACCTGGAGACGGACTTGGACAGATACGAGATTCTGAAGGGCGCCATCGTTTTCGGCTATCTGAACAGGGACACTATCAGGACTGGCGGTGTCGAGACCGAGAGGCGCGCCAACTACGACGAGTTCATCGCCAAGGACATGAGATGCGAGGAGCTTTCTCTGAGGCAGCACTACAAAGGCCCGCAGTCCCTGACGGAAGACGAACACAGGGAACTTGAGTCGCTGCAGGAGTTTGTGAAAGATACCATAGTCAGGAAGGCAAGCTTCGACTTCGTGGACGCATCATTGGAAATAATGAGAAGGCTGGGAAAGGAGATAGCCGTGTTCGACGTGGGTGATGCGCACATGCAATCCATGGCCGAAAGGCTGGACCAGCTCAGGGTGTCGTACAAGTGCATAGCCCCGGACAGCTTTGAAAATTATTCCACGCCAGTGGAGTTCTACCTCATCGAAAGGAAAACCAAGGTGTGACAGGGTTCACTCTATCCACTTTATTGAGCATCCCATCGAAGGCTCGAACCACTTCTCTATCTTCTCTCCCTTCAGCAACTTGCTGATGTTGTTCTCCATCGTCGGCTCGGTCGGCGTCTGGTCTAGGGTCAGCGCGTCGTTCATCCTGCCGTGGAATGCCAGCCTCATGTCACTGTCGAACAGGAAAGGGTCGGGCGTGCAGGTCGCGCCATAGGACCTTGCCACAGACTGAGTTTCGTCGAACAGGTACGGGAATGTTATGCCGCGCTCGACCGCGAACTTTTTCATGTTGTCGAAGCCCTCCTCGGGAAAGTTCGGGTCGTTGCTGTTTATGCCTATCACCGCCACACCATTGTCCCTGAACTTTTTGTGCACCTCCTTTATCGATTCGAGCCTCGCCTTCACGTAGGGGCAGTGGTTGCACATGAAGACTATCAAGACTGCTTTGGACTTTGAGAATTCGCCGGGGGTGTGCATCTTTCCGTCTATGCCCTTGAGGTCGAAGCCGGGGGCCCTATCGCCAGCCTTCAGCCTTATCGCGGACTGCGTCAGCACCATAATTGGAGATTGAATCAGGGTCATTTAAACGTTCTGCAGGATTCGGCTTTGTGCATAAAGCAGCCTCTGTGTAAAAAGTAATTGTTTCCGCTCGGCTGGCCTCAATCTTTCACGAAGAATGACACTACAAGAAATATTATGCTAAGGACAAACCCAAGCTCGATATTCAATGCGAATACCGATGAGCCGGAGTGCAGATAAGAAAGAGCGCCGGTCACCCAAGAAATTACGAGTCCTATTCCGATTCCCCGCACATATAGTTTGCGTATTTTCATTTTGTCTCATCCTCTTTTAAGACTAAAATTGCTATCGCACTAGTCACCCAGGAAATTATTAGTCCGATTCCGACTCCCCGAAAGTAAGCGTTGACTGACAAGTAACCAATCGCGAGAAATATTATGCTCACAACAAACTCGAGCGCAGTGACGTATTTGAATGCTAGCGCGAGTGGCATTTTCATTTCTTATCCAATAAATTCTTATCATTTGCCCTACTTATTTCTGCGCAATAAGTCATCCTGATTCCTTACTATTTGCACAAAACCGCAACACTACGTGTGTCCATCTTTAAGCAATATAAAGATTTCCCTCCAATCTACCTGTATGACACTCGAGGACTTTGTTGCCAAAGAATACAAGTTGGTAGTCGAAGTTACTGAAGTAAGCCCCGAGACCGCTAAAAAGCTGGGCAGATATTACCTCATGTGCGGTGCGTCCATTTTTATCGAAGACAAGACGGATTTGGGCTCAATGAAATATTACTATTGCAAGGTCCGAATAACTGGCAAATCGACCGCTATAGAAACATCAATGGAGAACTTGTGCGCGGAATTGAGGAGAGAGCCCTACGTAAAGTCGGTCAAAATCGAGCCCGTATGCGACGATGTCTATGACCCAGGGCACGACAAGCTTGTTACAGGCATCGATTTCTGACAGAGTATGCTTGCATGCTCGTTTGTTTTTCAATACTAAATCGCACTCCTTAAAGTATACAGCACTCGTCGAACCTCTCAGTCTTGTACCCTAGCTCCTTCGCCCTGGCTATCGCAGACGGGGCAGGCCTGACTATCCTGTTGACAATCCCAACCATGCTCGCGTCCAATCCATTCCTGTAACTGCCGCCCGGCCTCATGCAGCCGATTGCAAAGGGGGCCTTTGGAAATTCGGTCCTCGCATATGAGACCAGCTTTACAACACCCTCTATCGCGGGCGGCTCCCTGTTTTCGTATTTGGTATTTAGGGTCGGCACCAGGACGTTGAACACTATCATCTCCGCCCCAAGGCCCTTCAGCAGCTTCAGCGCCCTGTACTCGCCGCCGATCTCCCCGCCGTGGAGGCCGACCGTTATGTGCGGGTATACCTTTGTCCACTTCTTCAGGGCGAGGTACGCCATCACAAAATCGTCCACTGTCTTGTCCAGGCCGAGCACGTCGCTTATCGTCTCGTTGTCCCCCACGAAGTTGAAGGACACGGAGTCTATGAACGGCGCTATCTTTTTCGCATCCTCCTCGGAAATCAGTCCCGAGTGGGCGACCAGCCTAGTCTTTGCGGAAAGTTCTTTTAGCAAGTCCACATTCTCGGCTAGCGGTACCTTGCCATGCGCATCGCACCCGCCGCTAATCAAACAGCTCTTGGTTCCCTTGCCGACACTTTTGGAAAACGACATCACCTTCAGCCACTGCTTGTTGCAGTGCGCGCAGTTCAAAGCGCACTCCTTGCCGGTCAGGGAGATTGACTTTGTCCTTGTCGTGTACACCCATTCTATCGTCTTGCCGAAACTGGTTTCATATATTTTCCTTGCCCTCTCGCTCTCACAAGAATCCGAAAATTTCCCTTTCATGCACAATGAGAAATGAACCGCCGAAGCATAAATCGTTTTTGTAAGAACAGGTTCACAGACATTTAAATTGTCGGGTTTAATAACTAAGTATGGTAAAAGCGGAGACCGAACTGCTCAAGGAAATGAAGACTGGAAGGGGTACGATGGCAAACCAGCTTTTCGTCAGCTTTCTGAGGGAAGTCAGGAAGGACGCTGAAGCTTACGAGGAGACCCTTGCCATCATGGAGAATCCCGCGCTAATGAAAAAAATAAAGGAGGGGTTGAAGGGCAAGACTTTTTCGTGGGACGAGTTTGTGAAAAGGCACGGTCTGAAAGATGCCGTATGAAATCAGGTTCTCGGAGCGGTTCGACAAGGACTTCGCGGTATTGAAAGAGAATATCAGAATAGGTTGCCTGAAGAAAATCAAAATCCTAGCGGACAACCCTTACTACGGCAAGGCGCTGGTCGGAAAGCTTAGGGGCCTGTGGGAGCTTAAACTGAGCAAGTACAGGATAGTCTACCAGATTTTTGAGAGGGAGAAGGAAGTCAGGCTGGTCACGGTCGACCTGAGGGACGTCGTGTTCGACAAGCTGGGAAGAATAAAAATCCAGTGAGAAACCGTTTGCTGAAAATACGCTGGAAAGTCAATTATTTATGCTTGAAACTGCCACCTACAATCGGAGAGGATGAAGCGCATATACGACTTCGAGGAAGGGGACGGAAAGGACAAGAAGCTTCTCGGGGGAAAGGGCGCCGGTCTCTGCGAGATGACGAGGATAGGGCTTCCCGTACCTCCCGGATTCACGATAACGATCGAGACTTGCTCCGAATTTTACGGCAACAGCAAAAAATTACCCAAAGGGCTGATGGACGAAGTAAACATCCATGTGAAAAGCCTGGAGAAGAAGACAGGCAAGATTTTCGGCGGCACGGACAACCCGTTGCTTGTCTCCGTAAGGTCCGGTGCGGCTATGTCGATGCCCGGCATGATGGACACCATACTCAACCTCGGCCTGAACGACTCCACCGTGAGGGGACTGACAAGGCGCACCAACAACGAGAGATTTGCTTATGATGCATACAGGAGGTTCGTGCAGCTGTTTTCAAGGATAGCCCTCGGTGTGGACGGTGATTCGCTGGACATCGAGTTCGAGGAGATAAAGAAGAGACACAGTGCAAAGTTCGACACCGATTTGGGTGTGGACGGGTTGAAGGAGGCTGTGGTAAAGTTCAAGGAGATGTGCAAAAAATACACAGGGAAGGATTTCCCCGACGAGCCGTACGTGCAGCTCGAGACTGCGATAAACGCCGTGTTCGGCTCCTGGATGGGCAGGCGCGCGGTGGACTACAGGAAGTTCAACAGGATCACGCCCGAGATGGCGAACGGCACCGCCGTGAACATACAGACGATGGTGTTCGGAAACATGGGGTGGGACTCCGCCACCGGCGTTGCTTTCACGAGGGACCCCGCGACCGGAGAGAACGTGTTTTATGGAGAATATCTCACAAACGCCCAGGGTGAGGATGTCGTCGCGGGTGTGAGGACTCCGAAACCCATAGCCGAGATGGAGAAGGAGTTCCCGAAGACGCACAGGGAGCTTTGCAAGGTCAGGAGCACATTGGAGAAGCATTACAAGGAAATCCAGGACTTTGAGTTCACCATGGAGAAGGGGAAGCTTTACGTCCTGCAGACAAGGAACGGGAAGATGAACGCCACCGCATGCATCAGGACCTCTGTGGACATGTTCAACGAGAAGCTGATAACGAAGGAAGAGGCTTTACTGAGGGTGAGACCCGAGCAGCTGGAGCAACTTCTGCACAAGAGGATAGACCCGGACTCGAAGGCAAAGTCCGTGGCGAAAGGCCTGGCCGCTTCACCGGGCGCCGCTTCGGGGATGGCTGTGTTTTCCGCTGACGACGCTGCCGAGTGGGGGATGAAAGGGAAGAAGGTCATACTTGTCAGGGAGGAGACAAAGCCCGACGACATACACGGATTTTTCGCATCGGAGGGAGTTCTCACGTCAAGGGGCGGGAAGACCTCGCACGCGGCAGTGGTCGCGAGGGGGATAGGAAAACCATGCGTGTCCGGCTGCGAGGCGATAAAGATAGACCACCGCAGGAAGCAGCTCACAGTGGACGGCAAAATTGTGAAGGAGGGCGACATTATAACCATAAACGGCACCACCGGGGAGGTCTACCTCGGAGCCATACCCACGATAGATCCGGAGATAACGCAGGAGTTCAGGCAGATACTGAAGTGGGCCGACGAGTTCAGGACGCTGGGTGTGAGAGTGAACGCGGACACGCCCGAGGACGCGGCAAAGGCGAGGAAGATGGGAGCCGAGGGGATAGGACTGTGCAGGACCGAGAGGATGTTCAACGCGCAGGAGAGGCTGCCCATCGTGCACGAGATGATAATGGCGGAGACGAAGGAAGAGAGGGGAAAGGCGCTTGAGAAGTTGTTGAAGCTGCAGAAAAAAGATTTTACCGAGATTTTCAGGGCGATGGAGGGTCTGCCCGTCACGATAAGATTGCTGGATCCGCCGCTCCACGAGTTCCTTCCGTCGATAGAGGACCTGCTCGTGCAGATAATGGCCGCGAAGATGGAGGGAAAAAATTTCGACGACAAGGAGAGGGTGCTGAAGGTTGTGAAGGGATTGTACGAGGTCAACCCGATGCTCGGACACAGGGGAGTCAGGCTCGGCATAACATCCCCGGAGATATATGAGATGCAGATAAGAGCCATAATCGAGGCCGCAGCGGATGTGAAAAAGGAAGGTAAGAAGGTGCTGCCAGAGATAATGATACCGCAGGTCTGCTCTGCCTCTGAGCTGAAGTTTGTCAAGGAGATTGTTGACAAGACGGCGAAGGAGACGATGGAAAAGGTCGGGAAGGTTGATTACAGGTTCGGAACGATGATGGAGGTCGTGCGTGCCTGCCTTACAGCCGATGAACTGGCGGGGGCGGCAGAGTTCTTCTCGTTCGGCACAAATGATTTGACCCAGGGGACATTCTCATTTTCGAGGGAGGATGCGGAGAACAAGTTCCTTCCCGGCTACATTGACAGGAAAATCCTCGAGAGCAACCCGTTCGAGATTCTCGACAGGGGCAGCGTGGGCAAGCTGATAACGATGGCCGTGCGGAGCGGAAGGAAAACAAACAAGACACTAAAGGTCGGCATATGCGGGGAGCATGGAGGAGAGCCTTCTTCGGTGGAGTTCTGTCATCACGCGGGTCTGACATATGTTTCATGTTCTCCGTTCAGGATACCCATAGCGAGGCTCGCGGCGGCGCAGGCGAAGATGAGGGAGAAGCAGAGCGTGTTCCTGGACAAATGAACTTCAAAACATATTTTCAAACATACATATGATTGAGTGTTACAGCTGTAACACTATCATCATGGGTTACATCCTTGTGTTCGACATCCCGCAGGGCGAGGCTGTGGAAAAGGTGAGGATAAACAGGATGCTCCACAGGAAGGGCGCGAAGCTTGTGCAACAGTCACTATGGAAGCACGAGAGCATCAGGGAGCTTGTTGACATAGGGATGCGGATAAGGAAAATCGGCGGCCACGCGGAAATACTGGAGGAGAGGTTCCTGTTCTGAAATTGTCTCAATTATTTAATCCTCAAACAAAAACTGTATAGTATGGTCGTGTACGACGCGGTAGTAATCGGCAGCGGACCGGGAGGCTACTGGTGCGCAATCAGGATCGCGCAGCTTGGCGGCAAGGCGGCGATTGTCGAGAAGGGCGAACTCGGCGGGGTCTGCGTCAACACGGGATGCATACCCACAAAGGCCCTCTACGAGAGCGCAAAGATTGTTTCAAAATACAAAAAATCCAGAATGTTTTCCACAAAGCAGGAAGCCAACTACGAGGAGGCCTTCA
>CAYRSM010000042.1:0-12423 GCA_964427125.1 uncultured archaeon
AGTCAGGTTAATCTACTCCACCTTGGGAAGCTTCTCCCCTTCCTCATCGGCTGTGCGTCCACAAGAGGCCTCCCGTACCCCTGCACCACATAGCACTTCCCGCCCTTCCTGCCCAGCATGCAGACCCGCCTGCCGTAGAAGCCCATGGCGACCATTTCCTGTTCGTCACAGACGTCTCCACTGATGGCGCATAATGAGACAATAATTAGGCGCGCGGAAACCTTTATATGGCAATGTTCCAATAATGGTACATATGTACCAAAAAGGGAACAATATTGAAATGGAGCTGGTGCTTGCGCTGCTGGGGGGCGAAAACCATCTTAGGGGCCTGTCCAAGGCTCTGGAGGAGCCGCCGGTCACGGTCTCCAGAAGGCTGAAGGCGCTTGTCGGCGAGAACGTGCTGGACTACCGGACGGAAGGCAGGAACAAGGTGTTTTTCATCAGGAAAGGGCTTCAGACGAAAAGCTACGTCCTTAACGCAGAAAGGTACAAGCTGGTCAAGCTCGTCAAGGCATACCCCGAGCTGGGTGTGATTGTCGAGGATGTCCTTAGGAAATGCAAGGTGGGGATGGTGATACTTTTCGGCAGCTATGCCAGGTTCGAGGCGAGGAAGGACAGCGACATTGACATCTACATCGAGACCGCCGACAGGAAGGCAAAGGAGGAGGCCGAGTCCGCGCATTCCAAGGTGAGCGCTAAGATAGGCGAATTCGACCCCGAGTCAAACCTTATAAGGGAGATAATAAAGAATCATGTTATACTGAGGGGCGCGGAAGAATTCTATGAAAAAGTCAAAATTTTTGGCTGACCTGAAAAAGGACGGCAAGCTGATTCTGGCCGAGCCTTCCGAAGACGTCTGCAACTCCTGCATCGAAAAGGCCGACAACTGCCTAAAGTCCGCGAACATACTGTTGAAAAGCGTGCTGTTCGAGAACTCTGTAACGATGTCCTATTTTGCGATGTACAACTCCGTGAGCGCATTCCTGTTCAGGATTGGAATAAAGTGCGAGAACCATGCGGGATCGATACTGCTGCTTAAACACCTGTCCGGCAGGGAAGACCTGTTCAAAGCGATATCGTTTGCCAAGCGGGAGAGGATAGACAAGCAATACTACGTGTCCCCGAAAAATAGCGCACCTACGAGGGAGGCTACGCAGGACATGCTCTCCAATGCGGAAGAATTCCTCGTCAAGATGAAGCTTTTGATTGGAAGCATCAGGCTGGAAGATATTGACAAGATGAGAGCAAAGCTAAGGGACATGGTTTAGGCCAGCTCATAAAGGTGTCCTATTTGGCAGAGATGCAAAACGACAGTGAAAGTTTCGGATGGGTCGCAATAAAGCTCGCGGCAGTCATCTCCATGGCCTTCCTGCTCCAAAACATCCTCCCACAGTATGTAAATTTTTTCATACTCGATACTTCCGCCATCCTCCTCAGGCCATGGACTCTCATAACCTACATCTTCCTCCACGGCTCGCCCTACCACCTCTTCTCCAACATGTTCGCGCTGGCCCTGTTCGGCTCTGTGCTCGAGAAGGTGGCCGGGTGGAGGAGCTTCCTGAAGGTGTTCTTCGCAACCGGGGTATTCTCCGGCTTTGTGGGGCTTTTCTTCTACACATCCATGATAGGCGCGTCCGGCGCTGTGTTCGGTGTGATGGGCGTACTGGCTGCAATCAGGCCCAAGATGGTGGTCCCCGCCTTCGGGGTGCCGATGCCCATGATAGCCGCGATTATCCTCTACGCCCTGCTGGCCCTCGGAGGGACGTTCTTCCCCAGCGATGTCGCGAACGTGGGGCACCTTGCGGGCATGTCACTGGGTCTGCTTATAGGTCTCGCCTGGAGGGAAAGGTACAAGGAAGAAAAGAAGAAGGCGAAGAAGGCCGGCCTGAGCGACGAGGAGTTCAGGGAGTGGGAGGACAGGTACATGAGGAGGAGGTACAAAAGGAAAGGGGATTTGATAGTCTTCGAAGAGGGGTGAATAAACATATAAACTAAAGTTTACATATGTAAACTATGGTTGATATATATAAACTAAAGTTTACTGTATTGCAGCTTGAGATAATGAGGCTACTTTTCGTAAAGGCGGGCGGCGCTTTTAACGCTAGGGGGCTGGCCGTGCCGCTGGGCGTTTCACAGACAGCCATTTCAAAGTCCCTTCCCATGCTCGAAAAAGAGGGGCTTGTGAAGATAGAAAAGGAGAAGGAATCGGGCAGATGGTCGATAAAATTGAACAGGGAGAGCCCGAAGGTCGTCGCATTCAAAAGGGCGGAGAACCTGAAGATGCTTTACGAATCCGGAGCGGCGTCCTTTCTTGAGGACGAACTGCCGGGTGCGACCATAATCCTTTTCGGAAGCTATTCCAGGGGGGACGACACGGCAAGCTCCGACATCGACATAGCTGTGATTGGCAGGAAAGAAAAGGAAATCAACCTGGCGCAGTTTGAAAGCATGCTTGAACGCAAAATAAATTTGAATTTTTACCCCTCGCTAAGAGAGCTGCATAAAGAACTCAAGGAAAACCTTTGCAACGGGATAGTCCTTGTCGGGGGCATCGAACTATGAGGATTGTAAAGAAATTCGGTGAATTCATCGAAGAAGGGGTCGCCAAAAAACAGACTCCCGATAGGTCAAGGGCGAACTTCCTTGCCGACGAGTCGGCAAAATCATACGCGTTTCTTTTGGAAATTGTCAAGCGCTACGGCATAACCGCGCAGAATGCCAATACAGTCATAAAGCTGTCGTACGATATCATAATGGAACTTACTAGGGCGTGCATGCTCAAGGAAGGTTACAACGCATCCGGGCAGGGAGCACACGAAGCGGAAGTCTCCTACTTTAGGGAGATGGGCTTTGAGGAAATTGACATTCAGTTTGCAGACCAGATGATATACTTCAGAAACGGCATCACATACTATGGAAAGCAATTGGATGCCGAATATGCGAAAAATGTATTTGCGTTTCTGAACAAGACATACCTGAAATTGAAGGAGATGGCGAAAAGCTAAATTGCGCATTGACTACAAAAAATGCAATAAATTTTCCATCACGCAATCACTCCCCGCTTCAGCAGCAGCGTCTTTATGAACTGCGTCAGCAGGAGGTAGACCACCACATACGCCGCGAGTATGGGGAAGAATGCCAGTGGCAGGGGCGAGAAGCCGAGGAAACCACCTATCGGCGTCAGCACTGTCACAGCCGCGACGACGAGTATCCCCAGCGTGGTCATCATCAGCCTCCTGGAAGGCCAGCTCTGCACGAAAGGTATCTTGTTCGTCCTTATCACGTAAACCACAAGGGTCTGCGTGATTATGGACTCTATGAACCAGCCGGCCTGGAATGAGCCCACGGGGACAGCTGTCGCCAGAATCACCGGTATGAAAAGGAACAGGGCGAAGAATGTCAGGTAGTCGAAGAGGCTGCTGACCGGGCCTATGTATATCATGAAGTTCCTCACGTTGCGCATGTCCCACTGGGCGGGCTTTAGCAGCGCCTCGTCATCCACAGTGTCTGAAGGGATACCCACCTGCGACATGTCGTACAGGAAGTTGTTGAAGATTATCTGTATCGGCTGCATCGGCAGGAACGGAAGGAAAAGGCTGGCACCCAAAACAGAGAACATGTTGCCGAAGTTGGAGCTAGACCCCATCCTGATGTATTTCATCGAGTTTGCGAAAGTCCTCCTCCCCTCGTCAACTCCTTCATACAGGACATGGAGGCTCTTGTGCAAAAGTATTATGTCTGCCGATTCCCTGGCAACATCCACGGCCGAGTCCACCGATATTCCGACATCCGATGTCTTCAGCGCAAGCGAGTCGTTTATCCCGTCCCCCATGAAGCCGACCACGTGCCTGTTCTTCTGCAGGGCTATTATTATCCTCTCCTTCTGTACCGGCAGCACGCGCGCGAACACGTTGTTCCTCTCCACCAGTATGCGCAACGCCTCCTCGCTTGCGTTCTCTATCTCCTCGCCCGTGAGCACGCCGGTGATTTCCAGCCCCACCTCTTTTGCAATCTTCCTGTTGACCAGCTCGTTGTCTCCGGACAGAATCTTCACCTGCACGCCGCGTTTCGCCAGCTCGGCAAGTGACGCCTTTGCCGTAGCCTTCGGCGGGTCCAAAAATGCCAGGAAGCCCTCGAATGTCATCTCGGACTCGTCATTCACGCTGTATGAGCTTCTCCTCTCCACTTTCTTCGATGCAAGAGCCAGGACCCTGAAGCCCTCCGAGCTGAGCTGGTCGTAAATCTTTTCAGCCCTCTCCAGATCCTCCTTGTCGAAGGGGTGCTGTATCCCGTGCGTGGCATGTCTTATACACAATGCGAATATCCCCTCCGGCGCGCCCTTTGAGAGCATGATGGGCTTCTTTCCCTTCTCCTGCACAACGACGCTCATCCTGCGCCTCGCAAAATCGAAGGGTATCTCGTCTATCTTCTCATAGTCCACTATCTGCTTTGCCGCCTGCTCCGCGTCGTGGTCGAGTATTGCCTTGTCCAGCGGGTTCTTCAAGCCCGTCTGGTGGAAGCTGTTCAGGTAGGCCAGCTTGAGCGCGACCTCGTCCTCCTCCCCATCGGCATTGACGTGCCTTACGAGGGCTATCTTGTCCTCCGTGAGGGTCCCGGTCTTGTCCGTGCACAGTATGTCCATCGCGCCGAAGTTCTGGATGGATGAGAGCCTCTTCACTATGACCTCCTTCTTTGACATGTTCTTCGCGCCCTGAGACAGGTTGGCGGTGACAATGACAGGGAGCATCTCGGGGGTGAGCCCCACGGCGACAGCAAGCGCGAACAGGAAGGCGTTGATTATCCTGAGCTGGAAGGTCTCGGCCTCCTTGAGCAGGGCGTTTATCGCGAAGAGGATTATCACAAGCACGAAGATGAACTTCAGCATCAGGAAGCTGTAATCTCTTATCCCCCTGTCGAAGGCTGTCTCGGTCCCGGTCTGCGAGAGCCTCTGTGCAAGGTCGCCGAACTGGGTGCCGGCGCCGGTCCTTATCACAACAGCCTCGGCAGACCCGCTCACAACGCTGCTTCCGAAGAACGCCGCGTTCAGCAGCTCGGTTATCGACGCGCCCTTCTTCGACGGCTCCGTCTGCTTCTCCACGGGCAGCGATTCCCCTGTGAGCGAGGCCTGGTTAACGAAAAAATCCTTGCATGATATTACGTAGCAGTCTGCAGGCACCATGTCACCGGCGACCAGCTTGACTATATCACCTGGCACCAGCGACCTAAGGGGAACTTCCTTCTCCTTCCCCTCGCGCACCACCTTCGCCTTGCTGCGTATCATCCTGCGCAGCTTCTCGGCCGCGTTCTGTGCGATGTACTCCCCCCTGAAGGTGAGGGCCACGCTGACTATGACCATGGCGTAGATGATGATTCCGCTTATCGCGCTGCTGAAGATGTAGGAGAGCGCCCCGATTATTACGAGGAAGATTATAAGCGGGTTGAAAAAGTAGGAAAGGAAAAGCAGGACTATGTTGCGCCTCTTCTTCTCCACAAGCTCGTTGGGGCCGCCGACCTCGAATATTGCCGCGGCATCCGCTTCGCCGAGACCTTGCCCTGACGTCTTGAACTTCGAGAAAACCTCTTCCTGGGGCAGGGACCACTCGTCGAACCCGCCGCGCTGGCCGTTGGGCATCTTCGGCGCGCTTTTCATATCGCACTTTTTGTGTAATAAAACCTATAAGGTTAACGCTTTGAAAGGAATAGCTTTGCATTCAATCCTTCTTCATGTTCTGCGCGCTTACGATGGGATTGCCGTACCCCTGCACGACATAGCACTTCCCGCCCTTCCTGCCCAGCATGCATACCCGCCCGCCGTACAAGCCTATTATGTCCATATTCCCCAGTTCCAGCGGGAGATAGACCGTGACGCTCCTCGCCTCGGAGCCCTTCATTACATATCCTTTTTCCAAAAGCTTCCTTACCTTCTCGAGCTCCTCCGCCTTCTCCTCTTCCTTCTTGCCGACGATGTGGTACAAAGGCAATGTCGTGAAGCTGTTCGCTTGGCTTATGACCAGGTGGTCGTCGCTCCTCCTGAAGACGTGCCCCCCGCGGCTTGTCTTGAAGCCCTCGGCAACGACCAGCTCGAACTTGTTCGCCTCGCTGACCTTGGAGTCCTTGTAGACAATCCGCTTGAACTTATCCTTCTCCTCGGCAGGAATCTCCGACTTTGCAATCTCCACGACCTCGATGTCCTTAGGCAGGCTCGAAAAGTCGTAAGCTCTCATTGACTAACAGATGTGATGCAGTCTTTAAATAGCTGGAAATTACTGTCCGCACGTTTTAAATTATGGTAGCTGAAAAAATAGGGTTCTCGCTCAGCCATATACGGGAATATTCAAGGTCGAAAGGCTACCTGAAATGAAACAGTTTCCTGCGGTGCAATAGATAAGTGATGGGAAAGAATCTATCAAAAAAAGTGCCGATTCTCAGCAGGATATTTTTCGCCGTAATCACCGTTTTCTTCATACTGGGATCTGTCAAGATACCATACTGGGCTATATATCAGGGAAGAGGAGTGTTCAAATTCTTTTTATGGGCAGCAATCTTCGGTACGGCGGTTGCAGGATACGCTCTGACCACCATGCGGGGCGACATAAGGATCAGGCTGCACAAAGTCTGGACCCCTGCAGGCATACTGATGATAGTCTGGGTCTGGTACTTCATGATTGCAAACGCACTGCCGAAGTCCGATGGTCTGGCGGATCTTCTTCTGAACCAAAGCTCCGAAACCTATCTGTTTGCCGCGTCTTTCGGGTTGCTCGTAGCTTTTGTAGACACAATGGTCCTTTACAGATACGCATATTATTTTATTCCAGTCGCAGTCTTCTTTTTCGTTTTTCAACTGGCTGGTGCGATTGTGCAAATACCTTTGTCCTTGATTCAGAGCGGTTTCAACTTGACTTCGGAAGGAATAAATGAGATGAACGACATCTGGGTGCTGCTGAGCGTGATACCTTATGCTTACTGTGCAATCAAAAAATTCGGTATAGAACGCCCAACTTGGAAAAAAATTGGAATTTCAATCGGTATATTCATCCTGTTTGTTTTTATCCTTATGATAATCAACCAGGTTGTCTTCAGCAACCTGCCGCCGGGCAACTGGGTTCTTCAGTGGTTGAGGGCATGATAGCTTAAAATCTGGGCAAAGCGAAAAAGATAATCATGTACATCATCGATGTCTCGAACCTCCACAAGAAGTTCGGCAGCATACTGGCCGTGGACGGCGTGAGCTTCAAGGTGAACGAGGGCGAGATATTCGGATTCCTCGGCCCTAACGGCGCGGGCAAGACCACCACGATAAACATGCTGTGCACCCTCCTTACCCCCACGAGCGGCAGCGCAAAGGTCGCGGGATACGATGTGGCAAAAGACCCCAACGAGGTCAGGAACAGCATAGGGGTGATACCTCAGGAGATAGTGCTGGAGTCCCACCTCACCGCGAAGGAGAACCTGGAATTTTATGCCGACCTCTACCACATACCGAAGGACGAGGCCGAGCACGCCATAATGAAGCTGCTGAAGCTTGTCGACCTGAGCGAGCGTGCTAATACAAATGTCGAAACCTTTTCCGGCGGCATGAAGAGGAGGCTGGAGATAGCAAAGGCCCTGCTGCACAACCCGAAGGTCATCTTCATGGACGAGCCGACGCTCGGCCTGGACCCCCAGACGAGGAGGCACATCTGGAACTACATAAAGATCCTGAACGAGACGCAGAAGATAACAATCTTCATCACGACCCACTACCTGGAGGAGGCGGACTTTTTGTGCAACAGGGTGGCGATAATCGACAGGGGGAAGATAAAGGCCATGGACACCCCGGCGAGGCTGAAGGAGAAACTGGTGAAGGGAAGCATCATCGACGTGAGCGTCGCCTCCGGCAGGGACAGGCTTGTCGAGAGGCTCAAGAAGGCCGGATACTCGCTGCAGACCCCCAACACGAACATGGTGCGCATGATGGTCTCCGAGGGGAAGGAGGTGATAGCGGACCTGTTCAGGATGACTAAAAATATGAACATAGACATAACCTCCATAGCGATGCACGAGCCAAGCCTGGAGGACGTGTTCATACACTACACGGGGGAGGCGATAAGGGAGGAGCTGGGCGGCTCTGAAAACAAGCGCGTGATGGGGATGTTAAGATGAGTTCATTCGTAAGGGACACGTTGACCATAACAAGGAAGGAGATGCTGCTGTTCGTAAAGCAGCCAGTTTTCGGCATAATGAGGTCCGTACTTTTCCCGATAATCTGGATAGTGTTTTTCGCCTACGGTTTCGGAGGCACGCTGCGCGCGATACCCGTCGCCGTGGTGAACGAAGCGGGGGGAGCATTCTCCCAGCAGCTTGTCGATGCCATCTCCATCGGCGGCACATTCGACATACACTTCCTGCCTTACTACAAGGCGCTCGAAGAGTTCCAAAGTAGCAAGGTCTCGGCTGTCATCAACATACCGGCAGATTTCGACAGCGGGGTGAAGAGCGGGAGCGCGAAGGCATACCTCATCATGGACTCCACAAACCCCACGCTCTCCGCGGCCGTGCTGTCCAAGGTGCAGACTTCCGTGCAGGGTGTCTCTACTGCCATAAGCATCGTGCACCCTGCCAGCCTGGACACCGAGGTGTTCTACGGCAGGGAGATAAGGTACTTGGACTTCCTTGCACCGGGCATAATCATGCAGACCATAGTATTCTCCGCCATGTTCTCGGGCGGCATATCTTTGCTTATGGACAGGGAGTTCGGCACGCTAAAGCTTCTGATGCTCGCCCCGATATCCAGGTCGTCTATAATACTGGGCAAGACGCTAGGCGGCGTGATAGAGGCTCTTGTATCAGGGTTCATGACACTGCTGATCATAATCGTGCTCGGCGTCAAGATAAAATACAACCTCCTTTTCTTTTTTGTGCTCCCGCTCATAATGACGCTGCTGGCGTTCGCGTTCATAGGCCTGAGCACGCTCCTGGCCACAAAGCTGAGGAGGCTCGAGCAGTTCGTGCTTGTGATGCAGATAACAATCCTTCCACTGTGGTTCGTTTCGGGCGCAATTTATCCGATATACTCGATGCCCGACTGGATGAAGGCGATAGCAACTGTGAACCCCCTCACCTACGCGGTCGATGGGATACGCTCGGTGATGATAAAGGGGAACCTGCTAGCCCCGATAATCCCGGACATAGTTGCTTTAACCGTCTTCTCGGCAATAGTATTGTTGATAGGGATAATGTCGTTCAAGAGGACCATAGAGTGATTCGATGGGCAGGACAATTGTGCTGGCATCGGCCCTCCTTTTTGCGATAGTCATTTCCTCTAGCGTGCTGTCAGTCGGCTTCGAAGTCACGAGCGCGCTCAACCTCGAGAACGTCACAACTGTTCCAGACAAAGTTTACCCCGGGGCGGACATAAACCTGACAGCCACAGTGAGGAACACGGCGGACAGGGAACTCGACTTTGTCAGGATAACGGTTCAGGGCGGATTTCCATTTTCCAAGACGTCCCCGCTGACATCCTTTTACGTGGCCAGGCTGATGCAGGACCAGACTTTCCAGTTTTCCATACCGCTGACGATCGACAAGGACGCTACTAACCAACAATATACACTGCAGGTCGTGGGACAGTACTCCGTGTATGATTCATCCGTCAGCAAGATAGACAACGTGGTCAACTCGCAGGTCATGACGGGCTCGATAAAGGTGGACAAGGGGGTGGAGCTCACGATAGTCAATGCCACTTTCCCGCAGAGGATGGTGTCCGACCTGAAGGACGGTGAGATAGTTTTGTACGTGCAGAACACGGGGATAAACCAGGCGAAGGAGGTGCAGTTCAACCTCGCGGCGGAGTATCCTTTCGTCCCCACGGGGAAATCCTTTTTCATAGACTCGATACAGCCGGGCGAGACCAAAGCGGCGGTGTTCCACACTGACATCGACTCAGCTGCATCCACGCAGACCTATCCTATAGACACCACAATAAAGTGGAAGGAGGACAGCAACATGTACTCGGACACGAAGACCTTCGGCATACCCGTGGAGAAGGTCAGCACCCTTTCCGGGCTCTCGGTCCTGCTCCAGTACAACAACATGATAGTGCTGTTCGCGCTGATTGCGATTATAGCGATATTCCTGTTCGTAAGGTTCGTTATGAAGCGCGGCAAGGGCTGGAAGAAACTCAAGTAGGAAATCTTCGGGGCAAAGTTTTTCAATACGCAAATCCCATCTTTAATCGTCATGGAAGCCATCAAGACCGAGGGCCTTGTAAAAAAATTCGACAGCACAGTCGCGGTCAACGGTCTCAATCTTAGCGTCAAACAGGGAGTCTTCTACGGGCTGCTCGGCCCGAATGCGTGCGGCAAGACCACTACAGTGCGGCTGCTGAGCGGACAGATAAAGCCGACTTCGGGAAAGGCTTTTGTTCTGGGAAATGACGTCAGGAACTACATAGCGGTGAGGAAGAGCCTTGGGATAGTCCCCGAGGAGGAGTACCCGCCGAGCTTCCTGACACCGCTTGAGTATATGAAGTTCGTCTGCAAGATAAGGGAGGTCGGCGACAGCGAGGAGAGGATACACCACTGGTTCGACTACCTCGACTTTAAGCAGTACGCCAACGTGCTTGTCAAGGACCTGTCGAGGGGGACAAAGCAAAAACTGATGCTGGCACAGGCTTTCGTCCACGAGCCTAAGGTCGTGTTCCTCGACGAACCTTTCATAAACATAGACCCCATAGTCCAGGAAAGGTTCAAGAAGTTCCTCAGAGGATACGTGAGGCGCGGCAACACAATATTCTTCTGCACGCACATAATGCCCCTCGTGAAGGAGATGTGCGACAAGGTCGGGCTCATGAAGGACGGCAGGCTCGCAAAGGAGGTCCCTGCAAGGAGCGCGGAGAGGGAGTTCTTCAAGCTTTTCAAGCGCTGATTCTATGATACTGGAACTCTACAGGCTGATGCTGAAGGAGGAGGTCAGGATTCACACGAAGCTTTTTCCGGCGCTACTCTTCTACATGTTCCCCTTCATGGTGTTCGTTTTCAGCCTCACACTGTCGATACTTGTCTCGGACGCATCGTTCCTCACGTCAATTTTCTACCTGATAGTGTTCTTCGCCGGGATAGCCAGCGGGGCGTACGGATTGCAGGCGAGGGAATTATACCTGAGAAAGTTCCCGCACCTCAATTTCCTGCTCTACTCGTACTTTGCCATGCCAATAAGCAACGAGGCCATAATGCTCGCGATGTTCCTCAAGGAGGTGACCTTCTCCTTCCTGTGGTTCCTCGTGCCTTTCACTCTGGGACTGTTCCAGCTTAACCCGCTTGTGTTCGTAAACTCCATAGGCCTGTTCCTTTTCGCAAACGCCCTCTCATTCCTCCTTTCCAACCTCTACAATGATAGGAAGCTGTTCTACACCGCGCTTGCGGCCGCCACCCTGTTCCTCCTGACGACTTTTTACACGGTTGCGCAGAGCTTCCCCATCAGCATGATTTTCTTCTTTCTCACCTTTGCGCTGGGAATGCGGACCATAGACCTCGAGTACTTTTCAAAGACTGTGACTCACAGCAACATGTTCGACGGCGCTATCAGACTGTTCAAGTCGCCGCTCATAGCGAAGGACTTAATCGACCTGAGGAGGAGCTACGGCTTTGTGAGGATAATAGTCTCGGTGATATTCCCCATAATAGTGATAAACCTGATGCTTGCCCTGTTCCAGAAGATAGGAATGGCGATAGGTGTGCTCATAGATGTCAATGTCTTCTACTCTCTTATGCTGGGGCTAGTGAGTGTGGCGGCTTACGATGCCCTTGTGGAGTTCGACAGGTGGGACTTTTACTCGATATTCCCGATGAGGAAGTCCGAGCTGATAAAGAGCAAGCTGAAGAGCTCGCTGATAATCTCCGTGCCGCTGCTTTTCGTCCTTGTGGTCCTGCTCACAGGCGGGAACATACTGTTCAACCTCTTGCTAGCCTACGTGAGCATGTTCTACCTCATCTCCATAATAGTCTTCCTTGTGGGCATGGAGACGCAGCTGCTGTTCGACGTGAGGAGGATACTGGTCTTCTCGCTGATGTTCATACCCTACTTCCTGCTCGTGTTCCTCTCCATAGAGCTGTACGCGGTGATGCTTGTGTTCGCGTGGATAGCCTCGGTGCTGTTCAGGATGGGGCTTAGAAGGTTCGACTATTGAAAATCGTGAAGTGAACTACCCCGGGGCAAGCCCTGGGGCATCGTGGCTGGAAATATTCTAGGTCATTCGGCTATGGTCGTCAGCGAGATGGCTATCTATTGTGCAAATGGTTCATGCAGCGACCCCGCGCCACTAGGAGACGATTTCATCCCCACCGCTTGCGGTTGGGTATTCAGATAAATAAAGCGAATATCGTTTTTCTATTAAAATTAAACTATAGTTGAACTTTAGTAAATCTTTTATTAAACTATAGTTAA
>CAYRSM010000043.1:0-12299 GCA_964427125.1 uncultured archaeon
ACCTTCTCCTCGTTGTACGCTGGTATTATAACGGAGATGTCAGGACAGTACTCTGCAAGTTGCTTGTCCTTTTTCGGGACGAAGAGTATCGCCAGCCAGGAGGAGTACAGAGCCAGCATGGCCACGAACAGCGCCATGTACAGGAGTCGAACATCTACCTGAACACGCCCCTGAACAGCTCCTTGAAAATCTCCACTATTCTCAAGCTGCCGAACTTCGGGGTTCTGAACCAAGTCATCCTGTAGCCTAGCAGGGCCTCTGCCATGGCTATGCTGTTTGTCATCGTTATCAGCACGCCGACGGTCAGCGTGCCCAGAAACACTGACTTGAAAAGCGGCAGCTTGTTCTCCCTCCACAGCGCGATGAACGCCGCGGCCATGAAACCGCCGCTTATCGCGAAGGTCCTGATGTAGCCAGTCACGTCTTCCAGCGATATCGGGCGCGGCGTGCCGGTCGATATGGACACCATCCCGGATATGGTCATCACGGCCACGAACGGCGCTATCAGGGAGCCTATCGTGATGTAGGTTATCATCACCCTCTGTGGCAGCGAAAACCCTCTTTGGAAGATTATCGAACTCGCGTTCTCGACAAATATCCTCGCCATGCCGTAGGTCCACCTCATCTGCTGCCTTATGAAGCTGAGCATGGTGAACGGCAGCTCACCCTTGACGACCACGTCGGAAAGGTAGACTGACTTGTAGCCAGCCTTTATAATGCGGAACGAAAGGTCCGCGTCCTCCACGAGGCTCTTCTCGTTCCAGCCTCCGAGCTTCAGTATCACGCTCTTCCTTATGGCGCCGCCTGTACCGCCGAAGAATGCGGAGTTGATGGAGTTGTTTATCGGCACTATGAGCTGGTGGTATATCATCAGGAAGGTCGTGGCGACGCGCGTCACCATGTTCTGGTCGTGGTTTATGTAGCCCATCCTGGACTGCACGAAAGCCACACTGTCGTCCTCCATCAGTGGACGGAGTATCCTCTTCAGGAATGCCCTGTCAGGTGTAAAGTCCGAGTCGAATATAACCACGATGTCGCCCTTGGTGCGGGGCAGTATCGCGTTGAGCGCGCCGGCCTTGAACCCGGAGCGCGTCCCCCTCCTGAACACCTTCACCCTTCCTGGGAACCTTTTTGCATAGCCTTCCAGAAGCTTCCTTGTGTTGTCCGTGCTGTCGTCGGCCACCATTATATCGAACTTCCCCTTCGGATAGTCCATGTTCAGGCAGTGCTCTATGCACCTCGCGGCCACGGGGTCGTTGTAGACGGGAATCTGTATCGAGACGCTCGGCCACTCCTTCACCCCGCCCTTGAACTTCGTCTTCCTCGGCTTGGACAGCACGCCCGCCATCGCCAGCGCGTAGAATATGATTGATATGACTATCACGGGGTAGAGGAACGTCTGGTAGATGAGGAGGCTGCTCTCGTACACTCCCATAAGAGTATTTTCCGAGCCAAACTATATTAGTCTTTGCAGGGCCTAAATTAATCATTGTATGAGGAAGGTAAGCAGGGCGGTTTATCTTATAGCCGCGGTAGTATCCATAGCTCTCTACGCGTCAGGGCTTTTCACAGGACTGTTCATACAGAAGTCGGCGACCCAGCTCACCGAGGAGAGGCTGGCATCCATCCAGACGGACCTGGAGAACACGCAGCTGGAGTACATCTACCTGAACACGCTGGGGCAGAGCATTCCGTGCAGCTCGCTGGCTTCCCTCATGGACGAATCCACAGAGAAGGTGTGGTCGATAGGCAAGAACCTCACGCAGCTGGAGAAGGCGAACAGCGACACCCAGAAGGTGGAAGAGCTGACGCAAAACTACTACCTGCTGTCCGTAAGGGCCTGGATACTGAGCTCCTACGTAAACGAGAAGTGCAATCAGGGCAGGACGGTGATACTGTACTTTTATTCTGTGCCATGCAAGTACTGCGAGCAGCAGGGTGCGATATTCGACCAGTTGAAGGCCGAGGGGCTGGACAGCAAGCTGATGGTGTTCGTGCTGAACCTCTACTCGAACGAACCCATTGTGGACGTTTTGAGCAGGACGTACAATGTGACATCTACACCGTCCCTGGTGATCGGGAATCATGTGTACAGCGGCCTTGTAGGCAGGGACACACTCAAGTCGATGATATCATAGCCTTCTGACGGCTTTCCTGGAAACCTTTCCACCGCCGAACACGCGGATCAGCAGGCACGACACGACGTAAAGGTATGCCACGTGCAGCGCAAAGACGGCCCCTTTCTGCAGGTCTGTGCTGGGCGGATAGTTCATGTAGATGTAGTTTATGGGGAAGCTGATGTAGTTGGCCAGGAAGAAAAAATAGTTGCCTGCGAAAAGCATGAGCAGTGTTACGAGCTTCCATGCGCTGGGATAGAAAAAACCCGTCACAGAGTCCGTCTGTTTCATGAGCCGATCCCCAGCGAGGAGAGCACGAACTTCGCGGCGGCCAGGTCGAACCCGTGCCTGTCGGCGCCGCTGATGAAGACGGAGCCGCCATCCACCTTCACGAAAGTGCCGTTCGCCAGGCTCGGCGGCACCATCACTATGTAAGGTGAATCGGGGGTCGAATTGAGGTCGGAAAATGACTTCACCTCGACGACATTGCCGAAATAATTCGGGTCAAAAATCTTCAGGGCTGTAGACAGCTTGAGGGTTATCTCCACGGCCTCGTACTTTGACAGGTAGGCGTCCGAAGTGTTCTGCACGACGAAGGTGAGCTTTTTGACGCTTGGACTGTTTATCAAGTTACTGACGGAATTAGTGTCGGGGTAGACGGGTATGCTTTTAGCCGCGTTCAAATCAACTGCGAACTGCAGTGTGGCGTTCTTGTAGGCGGCGGAAGTCACAGAATAGGGATAGTACTTTGCCAGCAGGAAGACGGCGACCATTGTCACCAGCAGCATGCCTACGACGGTCATGTTCTTACTTGTCAACCTGAGCTTCACGCCCTTCTGCTTGTAGTGGTATTCCATAAAAACCTTATCTTACCGCAAAGGATAAAAGCATTTGTGGACGAGGCCAAGAGGGCGGCGGAGATAATAAGGCTTCTGAAAAAGAACTATCCGGACGCAAAATACTACTTGGACTTTTCCAGCCCGCTCGAGCTGATGGTGGCCGCGATACTGTCGGCGCAGGTCAGGGACGAGGCGGTCAACGCCCTCACCCCTGCGCTTTTCAGGAAATACAGGACCGCCAAGGACTATGCGTGGGCGGACTTGAAGGAACTGACAAGCTATGTGAAATCGGTGACGTTCGCCGGAAACAAGGCAAGGCACATAAAGGAGGCTTGTGGCATTCTTGTTGAGAAGTACGATGGGAAAGTACCGAAGACTATGGAAGAGTTGACCAGCCTGCCGGGCATAGGCAATAAGACCGCGGCGACAATACTGCTGAACGCTTACGGCATAGCCACAATCATACCCGTGGACACGCATGTCATCCGCCTTAGCTACAGGCTGGGTTGGACAAAGAGCAAGGACCCTGACAAGATAGAGCGCGATCTGGGAGGCGTTGTTCCAAAGGACGAATGGGAAAAGATTGCTTACATGCTGAAGGCGCACGGGAGGGCGATATGCAAGGCGCCTGTGCCTGAATGCAGCAAGTGTTTCCTTTTTGATTTGTGCCCGCGAACGGGAGTCATTAAATACAACTGAATCAAGACTGCTTTTTGACAAGCTTGAAGCGTGGAGTGTCCTTGATAGGGTTCTCCAGCCAGACATCCAAGTCCCTTACAAATATCAGATTTCCGTTGGCAGTCTCCCGATATATGACGCACAGCTTGTCCGTGGCCTCCTGCGTCCCCAATGCAATGACTTTGACAAGATGTTCAGGGTTTTTGTAGTGCGAATACATTCCGCCTATAACGACCTTCTTTTTCGCCATTTCCAGCTCATTCTCTATGTCTTCCGGGCTTTTGTGGACAGACTTTGTATGAACAGATGCTGACATATTTCTAGATAAGACAGCCAGCGATTTAAACATGTGGCGGATTTCTGAATACTTCCTCGAATTTGTCATCGTCGAATTCTAGACCCAACACCTTTGCTATCTCCTTGGTGTTTTTGTACGCTATCCCGAGGCAGCCAGACGCACCTGGCGACGGCGTGAGGTTCCCGATGACGTTCTCGCCGACAAGGCTCTTCTCCGACAGCTCCGGCTTTCCCGTGCGCCTGTCTATCGGTATGGTCCTGACGCCGCCTATCGTGTTCGACGGCTTGAGGTCCTCGTACCTGAGCGATGGGACTATCCTGCCGACTTCGTTCCTCCAGAAGAGGCGGCGCCCTCCCGGCAGGCTGTACGTGATGTTCCTGTACAAAACTTCCATCATCTTCCTCTCGGATGCCGCAGTTCTCAGCAGTGAGGTGTCAATGTTGGAGACGTACTCCATGATGTCGCGCCTTCCCTTCTCGAAGCCCGCGGTAAGCGAAGCTGTCGGGCCGTACCTTGTGTAGCCCTCCCAGTCCCTGTCGGCGTGCACGCTCGCGAACGGCACGCCCTCCTTCTGCACCCTGTAGACCTTACCGCTGACCATAGGCTTGGAGGTGAAGAAGTTTCCGTAAACGGGGAAGACTATGTAGTAGCCTCCGAGTCCTATCTGCCTGGCCAGATGGTGAGTGTATGTCCCGGCAGAGATTACCAGGTAGCGCGCTAGGAACGGCTCCTGCGACCTGGCTTTCACATTGTATCCGTCAGAAAATTTTTCTATCCTGTCGACAGGCTCGCCTAATTTTACTGTTATCTCCTTGCCATCAGCACTTTTCGTGTTCTCAATGAAGGATTTGGACAGCTCACCAAAGTCTACGATGTATCCTTTCGAATTTATCGCTTCTATCCTTTCCTCGGCATTCCTACCTTTTACAACACGCGGCTCCAGCTTGCCTATCTCTTTCCTGTCAATCAGCGACGATTTTGGAAAGGAGGGCTTGATGACGTCGTCGAACCTTTTCTCAAGATAGGAAATCTCGTCCTCTATCGCGAGCACCATTGCGTTCACGGGTTTTAGGATTTCAAACCCCCTGCCAAAAGTCCGTGCGTAATCCTTCACCATGCCGGAGGCCTTCAGTATATCCTCCGTCTTGTCCTTCGTGTAGTTGAGCTCTATGCCACAGGGGTGGAGCGTCTGGCTGTTGGTGTCCCTGCTCGATGCGACCTTCGCTATCCCGTTCTCCTTGTCAAGGATTATAATCCGCCTCACGTTTGTGTATCTCGACAGGATGAACGCGGTGGCCGTGCCTACAGAGCCGGCGCCGATTATGCAAACGTCGTACTCCCTCACAATTATACTCTTGCCCCAAAGGCTTTTCAAACATCACAGACTAACGTATTTGTCACCGAACGACAATCCTATTTTGATGAAAAACGCCGAGATAGCGCAGATTCTCAGGAACATCGGGTTTTTCGAGGACATGAAAGGAGAGAGGTTCAAACCCCGTGCCTACGAGAAGGCCGCCGAGGCGGTGGAGTCGCTCTACGAGGAGATTGAGGAAATCCACAGGCGCGGCGGTATTAAGGCGATAATGGAGATACCAGGTGTGGGACAGAGCATAGCAGAGAAGATAGAGGAAGCACTCAGGACAGGGAAGGTGTCATATTACGAGAAATTGAAAAAGCAGATACCTGTAGACATAGACAGGCTTTCCCAGATAGAGGGGGTCGGGCCCAAGACAGTGAGGACGCTCTACCAGAAGCTGAAGATAAGGACTTTGGACGAGCTGGAAAAGGCGGCGCGCGAGGGAAGGATAAAAAAGCTCGCCGGCTTCGGCGAGAAGAGCGAGCAGGACATACTGAGGTCGATAGAATTCTTCAGGAGGAGCACGGGTCGCTTCATACTAGGGTACATACTCCCCACGATAAAGGAGATAGAGGGCAGGCTGCAGAAACTGCCCGAGGTAAAAAAGGCTGTCACGGCCGGCTCGGTGCGCAGGATGAAGGAGACCATAGGGGACGCGGACATTCTCGTAGTATCCGACAAGCCTGGGAAGGTCATGGACTATTTTGTGAAGATGCCAGAGGTTGTCGATGTCATCGGGAAGGGCGAGGCAAAATCTTCCGTGAAACTTAAGGTTGGGCTGAACATAGACGTGAGGGTGGTGCCTGAAAAAAGTTTCGGTGCCGCGCTGCAATACTTTACCGGAAGCAAGGACCACAACGTGGAGCTCAGGAGGATGGCGATATCGAAGGGGTGGAAGCTGAGCGAGTACGGAATCTTCGACAGGAACGGGAAGCAGATTGCAGGAGACACGGAGGAGGGCGTGTACGAAAAGCTGGGTCTGGAATGGACACCGCCCGAACTGAGGGAGAACTCGGGAGAGATCGCGGCTGCGGCCAAGGGGAAACTGCCAAAGTTGATTGATTACGGAGACCTGAAGGGGGATTTGCAGGTCACGACAAGCTGGACGGACGGCAGCAACTCTATAGAGGAGATGGCGAGGGAAGCCAAGCTTTTGGGACTTGAGTACATCGCGATAGCTGACCACACGAAGAGCCTCGCAATGACTGGAGGTCTGGACGAGAAGAAACTTTTGAAGCAGGCCGCCGAGATAGACAGGGTGAACAAGAAGCTTGACGGTCTCACTGTCTTGAAGGGGGCCGAGGTCAACATACTGAAGGAAGGCAAGCTGGACATCTCAGATAAGGCGCTTTCCCAGTTGGATGTTGTGGGGATAGCTGTCCATTCAAATTTCAGGATGGGCAGGGCGGACATGACCAAGAGGATAGTCGCGGCCATGGAGAACGAGAACGCGGACGTGCTTTTCCACCCCACGGGAAGGGTCATACAGAAGCGAGACCCCTACGAGGTGGACGTGGAGAAGCTCATAGACGTGGCGAAGTCAACGGGAACTATTCTGGAGATAGACGCTTTCCCAGAGAGGCTGGACCTGAAGGACGAGTATGTCAGGAAGGCGGTGCAGGCTGGCGTGAAGCTCTCCATAGACTCGGACGCGCATAACAAGACCCATCTGAAGTTCCTGCAGTTCGGGGTGGCGCAGGCGAGGAGGGGGTGGGCCGAGAGGAAGGACATAGTGAACGCAGCGCCGCTGAAGGATTTCTTGAAGCTTGTGAAGTGACTCGAACGCTTAAATCTGAATCTAAAATTAATATGTATGAAAGTCCTTGTCGGTACAGCCGGAATACCATTTTCGGCCAAGGGTACATCAACCGTAGGTGGTGTAAAAAGGATAAAGGAACTTGGCCTGCAGTGCATGGAGTTGTCCTTCGTGCAGCAGGTGTACCTGAATTCCGACGAGGCCAAAAAAGTTGGCGAGGTCGCAAGGCAATCGGGTGTTTCACTTTCGGTGCACGCGCCATACTATATCAACCTGAACTCCGACAGCAAGGTGGTCGAGGCGTCAAAGAGCAGGATACTTCAGGCTGCGGAGCGCGGAGAGGACATGGGGGCGAAGGCCGTGTGCATACACGCCGGCTACTATGGAAAATCTACAACAGACGAGACCTTTGAGAACATAAAGAGAAGTTTCGGGGACATCCTGGACAGGATGAGGGAAATGGGGATTAAAAACATAAAGCTCGGCGTGGAGACCATGGGGAAGAAGAGCCAGTTCGGAAGCCTTGACGAGAACATCCGCCTGCACAAGGAGCTCAAACAGGTAATTCCATACATTGACTTTGCCCACATCTTCGTCAGGAACGGAGGCAAAATCGATTACGCAGAAATTCTGGACAAACTGGGCAAGCTGAAGCTTGACATGATTTTCTCACACTTCGAGGGAATGAAGTGGAACGAGAGCTCCGAGAGTTTTGTCGATGTGCACGTGCCGATAGGCGATAATCCGCCATTCAAACCCTTGGCGGAAGAAATCCTGAAACGCAAGCTGGACATCTCGATAGTGTGCGAGTCTCCCCTTCTCGAGGAGGATGCCCTGAGGATGAAGGAGGTATTAGAAAGTCTGGGGCATAACTTTGAATAGGGACGTCACCGACCAGTTTAACATTTCACACTATATCGGTGTTTACTAAGCGTTCTATACACTCTTCTAATGTGTGTTCGACTGTTTCCGTGAAAGAATCCGGCATATTGTAGCCCATTAATTTAAGATGGGATGTGTAGCGGTTCGCAGCAGAGGAGGAAAATTCTTTCTTCCCCTCCAGAATATCTTTTTGCGAGCCCTTCTTCATGGCTTCCCATCCGGTCCTTGTTTTATAAATCGGCTCTTTGTTACGGTATCCCGTTGGAGAAAAAATCAATCTGTCACGCGGGTCATGATGCAACACTTCATAAAAATCCAATTGCACGTCACCGTCCGCCATATATTTTGCAGTAACGTCAATGCCATATTCGTTTAAGAGGGGGCGTACTCTCAAACCAGTCTCAAAGCAGACAGTCCTCGAATCGTTTGCACGGCAACAGGCCTCTTTCATGGTTGAATATTGCAAACTAAATTATTAAAACTTAATTTTCTTCGAACCAAGAGATACTTATGGTGAATGGTAAGGTCTTCATAGGATGCGACCACGCCGGGTTCGAGCTGAAGGAAGAGCTGAAGAAATTCCTGCAGGGCATCGGCTACGAGTGCGAGGATATGGGAGACCTAGCCTACGACAAGGACGACGACTATCCGGATTACGCCTCGAAAGTCTGCGAGGAGGTAGTCAGGACAAACGGGGGGGGAATCCTTATATGCGGCACGGGCTTGGGCATGGACAGGGCGGCCAACAAGGTGCCCGGCATATACGCTTCCGTGTGCTGGGACGAGAAGACCGCGAGGCAGGCCCGCGAGCACGGAGACACCAACATACTCGCCCTCGGAGCACTGAATGTCAGCGTCGATGCGGCCAAAAGGATAGCAAAGACCTGGCTCGAGACTCCTTTTTCAAAAGAACAGAGGCATGTGCGAAGGGTGGAAAAGGTAAAGGAAATCGAGAGAAGGTACGCCAGGCAGTGACGCTCACTCAACGGGCTTTGCGCCGCTCCAGATTATCTTGAACAGGGGCTCCAGCACGTCGGATGCTATGTGCTCGCTCTTGCTCCACACGGCTATGTGCTTCGTCTCGTGGACCTTTCCGTGCTCCGTGAGCGAGAACAGTATCTCGTTGCCGTCCACGACGATAAAATTTCCCTTCACCGGTATGTTCTTCTCGAAGGACCTCAGCGCGGCCAGATTTGATATGGACTTTGCCGCCTCCGCCGAGCTCTCGTCCATGCTGGACGCTATGCTTATGTCCACGCCCCTACCCTTTGCCTTCTTCAGGCTGTTGTAGTGGTTCTGGTAGATGTTCCTCAGCCCGGCGGCGTTGGTGACTATCCTCACGCTCCTCTTCGCGCCCCTGAACATAGCGGACATCTGCTGGTTCAGCTGACCCTGTCCCTTCAGGGTGACGGCTATCTCCTCGGGTACGATGGTTTCAATGCCCTTGCCGAAGAGCTCTCCCAGCTCCTTCACTATGGCGGACTTCCTGAGCTCCTCTATCCTCCTCTTGGTCTCCTCGGCGTCGAGCTCTATCTTCCTCTTTACCCTCTCAAGGGCTTCCTCGGGCTTTATCGCGACGAACCTGGCGGGCTTTCCCACCTGGGCCATCACAAACCCCTTTTCCGCGAGGCTCTCAAGAGTGTCATAAGTCCTCGACCTAGGTACGTTGGACATCTCGGAAAGCTCTCCCGCCGTTGCCGTCCCTTTAGCGAGAAGGGCGACCCAGAGCTTCCTCTCGTAGAGGTTGAGCCCTATGGTCTTGAGCGCGTCCATCACTTTTGTTGACACGAAGGTAATGACATCCACCTATAATCTTCTATACGGTTTTGGCAGCCTTAAAAACATTGATGTGTCCCGGCCGGGAAAAGCGGTCTCAAGAAATTAATAGGAGGAAACAGAACTTTAGTTAGTGGGGGTGTAGTCTAACAAGGCGGTACAAAAGGCTTAAATGCCAGCGGACCAATTATAATATCGATGCTTTCTAAAAAGTTAGAGAAAAGAAAAATGGTTATAGAATACCTGGAAAATCATGCTTGTGCAACTACACTCGAAATAAAAAGAAACATCAAAGTCAAAGTGGAAGAGGTATTCGATGGTGGGATAAAAGAAGCTTATAATGCGGCTGGCGTGGATTTGCCGCGGCAACTGAGAAAACGAAGTAAGGAGGCGTGCAGGGAAGAGGTGGTAAATTACATAAACGACAACAGTTCAGCGACAGTTTCAGAAATAGAGCGCAATCTCAAAGTGAATGTGCATAGGCTCTTCGGAGGTATAAAGCAGGCCTTCGATGCAGCCGGCGTAGAATACCCTGAAGAAAAAAGATTAGAAGTGTGTATAAAAAATCTGCCAGAGCATCCGTTCAGGGAATCACAGCGATTCACCAATAACGTACCAAAAAATTTCAGGCGAGTTGCGGCGAATTTTAATCGGTTGTTTTCGTCTGTTTCGACTAGTGGCTTGGCAGAGCCTTCAGTTCCAAAGGATAAAATGTCGTGTCATCACAAAGTTAAGATAGAGCGCCAAATGTCGCTTGCTCCGATATGTGTTAGTTCGAGGAGAAAATCTATAAGACATATGGAAAAGCCCACACCAGTCATAATAAATTCTAGAAAAGATATTTCAGAACATAAGAAAAAGCTGATAATAGAAACACTCAAATCAAACCCGTTGTATTCGAGAGGCGATTTGGAAGAAATGTTCCATGTTAATATGTCAAGTTTTGGAGGATTCGAAAATCTTTGCAAGATAGCTGGCGTAGAGTTCCTGATATTTCAGAAAAGGAGGCTTAAAAAGCAGCGGCGGGTCATAGATTACATCAAAAGACATCCAAACGCAACACAATGGGAGATAAACAGGGAGTGCAAAACCAAGGTTCAAAATCTGTTTGATGACGGGATACGAGAGGCCTTTGTCAAATCCGGTGTAAAGTACCCGGAACGCAGGAGAATTTTGTACGGTGCATCCAGATTGTCGATAAGAAAGAGGGCTGTGGCGTTTCAGGACAGGGTAGTGGATTTTTTAAAGTGTTTTGGTGACGTCGATACGCAAGTCAGAACCCGAAACGGAATCGCAGATGCCGTTCTGCATTACAGGAACGACATCCTCCCCGTAGAGGTAAAATACTACAAATCGAAACCCATTTGCAAAACCGAGTTGAAACAGCTGTTGAAATACATGGAAGACCTTAATTGCGAGAGAGGCGTCATAATCTCAAACAGGTCTGGCAAAAGGGAATTCGAGTTTGGAAAAAACAAGATAGCGGTTATATCTATAAGGGAATTTGATGATTATTTAGAGGGGTTGTCGGCTAACCTGGTAAAGGCGCAACAGCCTACAGACGGCCGCTGGGCTCCAGTTATACAACATGGAGACTTGAACAAAAGATGATAGAAGACACCCAATAATCAGGGTTCAAATCCCTGCGACCCCATTAAATTTTTGGATAATGTTATATATCCGAAGTCCTGACGCTTAGTAAATTTTTATTTGAAATATATCCGTATTTTTATGTCAGTAGTTTGATTATAGGGATTGTTAACAACAAAATACCAGTCATCTGCTGGAAACAATAGTGAATATTGAAAGAAAGTTGTATTGAAAGATGTGCCATCAGGTTCGTAATAAGCAGTTGTATTTTTTATTGTGCCATTGTATGCAAAGAAATTTTTAGAGCTAAATAAGTAAGCATCAAATGGCGCGTTATTCATTGAAAAGATTGCAACTTTGAAGAATGTATCATCAATCACGGGTGTGGCACTTGCATAATTGTAATAACCAGAACCCAAAGTAAAATTAGTATCCAAGTATAATTTTTCCGTATCCAGATACAAAATGGTTGATAAAGCCAAAATCAAAATAATTCCTATTGTTATAAATACAAATTTCAAATTTATCAACTTTCTATAAGAGTTTCTATAAACAAAGACGGCAAGCAGTATTCCCGCTAGGTAAAATAAACCGCCGCCTACAATATTACCAATGTTATGGCTTACGGGACTGTATAAAATGCGCGCAATTATCTCGTATAGAGAAGTGCCTATGATTAAATTAAACCCCCAATTGAACTTCTTGTACAACGCTATAATCGCCACTAGCAGAGCTAGCGGCATCGTCAGCGCCCAAAAAGAGTAGGCCACTAACGGAATATTTGCCAATGCATGTACCGCCAGAAATATGCCCAAAACCCATAAAGCCAGTCTGTCTTTGTATAGTTTCTTGATTTTTTGTTTGGATGCGAGTATGGACATTTTCTTTAAGAACAAACCATTCAGTATTAAGGAAATTTCTATAATGACGTTAATAACTAGAAAGGGTAAGGCATAGAAAGCTTTGAAGTAAAAGATTACAGGATAAAACAATGAGAAGATTG
>CAYRSM010000044.1:0-11871 GCA_964427125.1 uncultured archaeon
GTACACGAATTCGTCACAAATTAATTGTGGCGGCCAAACCATATAAAGAACCACCGGTCTTTGACCAGTGGAATTACGTCTTTTAAATACACGGTTTACTTTCCCTGCGGTCACGGCTTCGCAAAACATTAAGTAACTTCGAGGGCAATCTGATTATAGACTTGGAAATATGGCCGAGATTGTGTAGTTACCGAAAGGCTATAATGGTTAGCACGGAGGCCTGTGGTACTTGCGTACAGAGAGTCTCCAGCACGGGTTCAAATCCCGTTCTCGGCCCTTTATTTTTTCCAAATTAAATGTCGTCTCGATGATTGTGTCATGTCGCGGTGACTCTATCCAAGACATGCAAAATGACCGGTTTGCGCCGCCTACGCCAGCGCGGACTCGATCAGATAGTAGCCCGCGGCCTTCTCCCTGGCTATCCTCTTGACGGCCTTCTTGCTGACAAGACCCACTATGACGTTTGACGCGACGCCCTTGGGGAGGGTCGATGTCTTCGCTATCTGGTCCACATCCTTCAGCTTGTCCTCCGCGACCGCCTTGAGGCTCCTCATCGCCTCGACCACCTTCTTCTCGTTGTCGTTCAGCTCCATTGTCAAATCACTTACCTTATGTTTGTCCGGAAAATAATTTAAAGCTTTTTCGGTCACGCCATTTCCTTCAGCTTTTTGATTATGCCGCCGACCAGGTCGCCGTCCTCTGCCTCCCCTTTCCTGAAGTTTTCGAACCCTGTCTCGACCGTCTGCTTCACGACCTCTTCCAGTTTTTTCATTTCCCCATCGGCCAAACCGTATCTCTTTGCGCTCTTCAACGAATCCCGCACGAATCTTTCCACGGCAGCCTTCCCATACGAACCGCTCCCGATGACCAGATTGCGGTAGAAGGAACCGTAGTTCAGCGTATCGGCGCCCAGCTCCACCTCTCCGCAAATCACCTTGTTGCAAAGATCGTCCCTGACCACGACCCTGACATCGTACCTGTCGATTCTCGTGCCAGACTCGGCGAATGTCTTCGGCATTATTAACAATGCGATGCCAACCTTTAAAAACCCGTCAGCCGTACATCGCGCCCAGACCCTTGCTCAGCTTCCTGACGTACATCTCCGCCCTCCTGGGGTTGAAGTGGCCGTGCGAGCCCGCCTTCGACGAGTTGTATATGTCGTACAGCACCCCCTGCATGTCCTTCGGCAGGCCGTGAAGATAGTCAGAATCGTTCCTTATCATGTCCTCGATGTAGGGCAGCAAGTGGTTCACAAGCTTTCCCGTGTCAAGCCTCTTCTTGCCGAAGTAATGTCCGGTTATCTCCCTTATCTTATCAAAGTCCGGGTGCGCGCCCGCGTGTCCCTGCCGGGAAAGCGTGAGGGCCGCCGCGAGAAGCGTGAAGAGGGACAGTGAGAACGCCGTCATGCTAACGGGGAGTGTCGCGTCGCCTGTGATCGGGATGTTGCGGCCCGCTGTGAAAAGCGATGCCGACGATGCAATCAGCACGCCGACCGCCAGCAGCAAAACAGACCTTGGGCTCCTCATGCTATAGGATTTTGGAAAGAGCGTTTATAATGTTTGCGCCTAGGTGTATGACGCGTACATGTCCGTCAGCTTTGTCCTGAGGTGCCTCAGGTGGAGCGAAGCGCTCTTCCTGTCCGAATGGCCGAAGTATATCGTGTTCAGCTCCTTCTGCACGTCCTTCGGCAGGGTGTTGAAATAGTCCGGGTTGTCCCTCATCTCCCTTATGTAGGTGCGCATCTCCTTCACTATCCTGCCGGGGTTGGCCCTCCTGTACATGCTGTAGCCGCTCAGCCTCTTTATCTGCTCGAAGTTCCTGTCGCCCGGGGGGAAGTATACGTCCTCGTCCCCGTCATCGTCGCCGCCTCCCGTTCTCCTGCGCGGCTTGCTTTTGTCCTCGTAGGGCTCCCAGTAGGCGAAGACTGCTATGGCCGCGACGGCGAAGACGGACAGCGAGAACGTCGTGACATTGGATTGCAGCGAGACCCGCCCCGTGGTGGAAAACGTGTATGCCGAGGAGACGGAAAAGAGGAAAGCCAGTACCAGAAAGATTGACGCCGATGCGAACAGAGCCGCCCTTGGGATCCTCATAATACAATATTCCAGGGAAACGCTTATAAGGCTGACTGTGCAGTATAATTATCGCCGGCAAGGCCGATAAGATGGCTTCGCCCAAGGGTAAAACCACGGGTGAGGAAGTTCCGTCCGTAAGAGGACGCAGGTCATATGCTTGCAGCCCGAAAGGGTTAGGCCGAAATCAGAAACGGCATCTCCGGGTCCCGGCCAAACGATGACAGCAAATCGAGTGTGGGGCTCAGGGGAGTGAAACGGTTCGGCCTGTCCGATGAGATGCAAGGGCCTTAGCTGCCCGCTCAGACGAATGCCATCGCGAACAAAAGACGGGCTAAATTCGGCATTGCCGGCTTCCTTTTATTTTTGGCCGGCGTCTTTCTCGAATTCCGTTCTGAAGACATATTGGGAATCACAGTCACTTCGCTTGTAGAAATAACCTTTTATTTTACTAGCTGAGAACGCCGAAACAAGCAGGGACGCCAGCATTATAGACCAATAAACGGCCTGGTGGCCGTGGTCGCCGTATATGCTGTACAACACCGCGCTCATGCCAACAATGTAACTCGCGCCGAGGACTCCCAAGCTCCTCCTCGACCCCTTTCTGTATTCTTCTTTATCGCCTTTCAACTTTTCCAATGTCGGCACCGTGCCAATGAACTCTGCTATCTCTCTAGATACGTCGCTGTACGCTCCCTCCTTCGCCAGTTCCCTCAGAGATTCGGCCGCGAGTTCCGGATACCTTTTCCAAGCTTTCTTGAAAGCCGGTCTGTAATTTAGAAACATGTCGCGGATTGTGTCTTTCTTTTCTGCGTCGCTCATGCCTTCCAGAGGATTGTTCAAGAAATACAATGCCTGGGCTGCATCAGCCAGCTTGATTGTGGGCGCACCAACCAATTCGCCCGTGCTTGCTGCCATGCAAATATAACGGAAGTGAAACTTTAAAAATGCGGCGCCAACTCGTTTTTTATCCCAGCTGACACCGATGCCGATTCGACTCTTTCAGGAGTCTTGCTAACCCTTTTTCCCAAACTCTTCCTTGAAATCGTAATCCGTGATGCAGTCGGACATTTTCCTGTGCGTCCCGCTTACTTTTTGACGCCGAAATAAGCCACTAGAATGTCTATGGAAAGCAAGCCGTAAAGCGTCGTGAGGTCGCACACACACGGGCGTCCTTTAATAACAGGGCGGACAATTGATGTTTATGGCAAAGCCTCAGGAGCCGACAAAAGAGGAAATCGAGATAGCCAGGACGAGGATACCGAAGGCGCCGGAGGTCCTGGGAGTGGTGGACGCCATGGTGGGCGGAGACAGGGTCAGGGCGAACTGCATCGACGGAAAGGTGAGGATATGCAGGATACCGGGCAGGCTGAGGAAGAGGGTGTGGATAAACCCCGGAAACCTTATTTTGATAGAGCCATGGATCGTGCAGGGCGACATAAGGGGCGATGTGGTTTTCGTGTACAGGCCGACACAGGCGAACTGGCTGAAGAAAAAGGGATACTACTAAAGGCGGTGATTCCGGACGACAGAATATGTTTCCATCCCTGAGGAAAGGCTCAGGGCGCTGAGGAGGAGCGGCGAATGGAGGAGGCAGCTGGAGAAGTTCACCGACGCCAAGGTCGAGCTTGACGAGGAGGTTGCCATAGACTGCGGCGAACCTTTTATGCTGGGCAGACTGGTCATCGTGTTCAAGGCGTTCGGCAGGGGGTTTTCGTTCGACGATGCGATGTACCTACTTGACGAGTCCTATGCGCTGGAGGTCTTGGACATACGCGGCTTCTCGGGGGGGTCGAAGGAGAGGCAGGCCACGCTCAGGGGCAGGGTGATAGGCAGCGCGGGGATGATAAAGGCCATGATAGAGAAGAGGTGCGACGCGAAGATAGCGGTGCACGGAAAGACCGTGGCTGTGATATGCAAGGCGACTGACATGGTCAGGACTCTCAAGGCCATAGAGATGATACTGTCCGGCAGCAAGTTCGGGACCGTGTCGAGGTATCTGAAGGGGAGGTTGCCAAAAAATACTCCGCAGATTTGAATTGACAGAAAATTTTCTTTGCCCGGCACAGCGAACATCAAATCGGATTTTTGTCATTCATAAACTCACAGGGAATGTAATACGTATTACATTTTGTGGCTAAAGAAAATCAGAGTACAAACAATTTCGTCCTTTCCTTCGACCTGCCTAGGGAGTGCAACGCGGCAAGGGTAAGGATATTCAGGCGTCTCAGGACCGCGGGCGCGAGGCTCTTCCACCACTCGTTATGGACACACGCCAACGTGAAGGCACTGACCGACATCGCAATCGAGATAAAGGAGAGCGGCGGCAGGGCAGTGATACTGGAGGAGAGGCTGGTATTCTGACTGGGAAAAATTTTTAAATCAAGACGCACACATAGTAATAATCCAGACTGGTTTTATGGAAGAGCAGATTGCCGAAAAGATGTCCGACGCCATGCGCGAAGTCTCAGTGGCCGAATTTTTTGAAAAAAATCGCCACCTCCTTGGGTACGAGAACTCCACAAAGGCGCTGCTCACAATAGTGAAGGAGCTCTTGGACAATTCGGTAGAGTACAATGAGCCAGTGCTGGTGAGGGTGAACGGCGAGACGAAACTGGTCAAAATAGGGGAGTTTATAGACGGCGCAATGAAAAGTTCCGGCTGCGTTGAAGCAAAAGGAGATGCCGAAAGCGGCGCAATAAAAAACTGCGAGGTCCTGGCGTACGATGACAAGAACTTTAAGATGTCTTTCCAGAAAGCCTCCATGGTGCACCGTCACCCGCTGCGCGACAAGCTTTACGAGATAACGACCGCGCAGGGCAGGAAGACGACTATAACTGGCTCGCATTCCGTGTTCGGCCTGAAGGACGGCGTCGTCAAGGCTTTGGAAGTGAAGGAACTGAAAGAGGGCGACTACATAGCCGTACCAAGGAACAAATTCGACCTTTGCGGCGGGGTGGAAGAGATAGACCTGAGGACAAGGCTTAAGGAGCTGCCTAAAGACCTCAGGAACAGGCTAGTGATCCACGGCGTATCGCACATGTTCAATGATTTGCCACGCGACTGGAAAAGGTTCGACTATATACCTTACGATTATTTCGAGAAGAGCGGACTGGAAATACCCGCCGCAGCCACCATCAGCATGAAACAGGAGAAGACCGCGCTGCCAGTCCTGCTAAAGGTGAAACCCAGCCTGCTCAGGCTTCTCGGGTACTATGCAGCAGAAGGTACATGCTATGACTCGTGGGTGACGCTCAGCTTCGGGTCGCACGAAATCGGGCTTATCGAGGACGCTGAAAGGTGCATAATGGATTCGTTTGGAGGCAAAATGGGATTCAGCAGGATATTCGCCCACCCGACTGCGATAACAGTGAAGATCCATTCGGCCATCCTGGCGTTCCTTTTCAAAAACATACTGAAGACGGGAAGCAAGGCCGTCAACAAGAAGGTGCCTGATATCGCATTCAACGTGCCGGAAGGCATGCAAAAGGAGTTTCTGTACGGGTACATAAATGGCGACGGCTACGTCCAGAATAACAGGATTACGGTTGCCACGGTAAGCGACTCTCTTTCTGTCGGGTTGCAGTACCTGTTTGGCCTGAACGGGCTCGCTTACAGCACCAGGGATGTTGATGTGCGTGAACGCGAGTTTCCCAAAGGCTACAAGTCCGTGTGCAAAAGGGTGCATTACATCTATGTCTATTCCCCGGACGCATCCCGTCAGCGCAACTCGCCGCTGTCATGGATACCGCTGGAAGAGAGCGGCATGAGAAGCGTCATAAAAGAACTAAACCCCCTGAACAGCTACAACAACCCGCACTACAAATTCTGCGACCTGCGCGACAGTTTTACGATAAGCAGTGCAATGTCCGACCTGGAAGAGGCGGTCGCATACAAAAGAGGCCAGATGACAACACTGTTGCAGACAAGGATAGACTATCTGACAACGCTGCTGAAAGGAGACATCGGGTTCTTGAAAATCAAGGAGATAAGGGTCGTCGAATCAGACAGCAAATATGTCTATGACTTCTCTGTGCCCGGGTACGAAAAGTTCTTGGGCGGCAGGGGACCGATTTTCCTCCATAATTCCCTCGACGCGTGCAACGAGGCCGGCATCCTCCCCGACATCAAGGTGACCATAAAGCAGCTCAGCGAGGACAGGTTCAAGATAATGACCGAGGACAACGGGCCGGGGATAACCGACCAGAAGATACCGTTCGCCTTCGGCAAGCTCCTCTACGGCTCCAAGTTTTACAGGCTCAGGCAGTCGAGGGGTATACAGGGGCTAGGGGGCCACGGCGCAGTCTTGTACTCCCAGCTCACAACAGGTAAGCCGTCGAAGGTCACTTCAAGCGTGGGCAAGGACATACACTCCTTCGACCTGATGATAAACGTCACGAAGAACGAGCCGCACATAATCAAGCACGACGTGATGAAGAACCCCGACAAGTGGCACGGCGTGAAGATAGAGATGGAGGTCGAGGGAAGGTACGTCGAGGGGAAGCAGTCGATAGCGGAGTACATAAGGCAGTCGCACATGTCGAACCCGTACGCCAAGATAACATTTGTTAACCCCAACGGGAAGGTGGAGTACAAGAGGCTGCTCGAGCAAACGCCGGTCCAGCCAAAGGAGATAAGGCCGCACCCGCACGGCGTGGAGATCGGCGTGCTGAGGAGGATGATGCACACCACAAAGGCGAGGAACCTGGTGGGCTTTCTGACCGGCGACTTTTCGAGGGTGGGGAGGGGCACCGCGCTGCAGATGCTGAAGGCGGCTAATCTGGATTCAAACAAAAAGCCGCTCGAGACAACTCACGACGAGATTGAAAAGCTGCACAAGGCGATGCAGGCCGCGAAGCTCATAGCTCCTCCGACGGACTGCCTTTCCCCCATGGGCGAGAACCTACTGTCGGAAGGGCTGAAGAAGGATTCGGGCGCGGAGTTTGTCGTTGCTGTGACCAGGCCGCCCAGCGTGTACAGGGGCAACCCTTTCCTTGTCGAAGTGTCAATGGGATACGGCGGCACTCTCCCTGCCGACCAGGGCGCACAGCTCTTCAGGTTCGCCAACAAGGTGCCTCTTCTTTATCACCAGTCCGACTGCGTCACATCGGATGCCGTGACCGGCGTGGACTTTAGGAGGTACGGCTTCAGCCAGCCCTCCGGTTCGCTCCCTGTCGGACCGCTCGCCATACTGATACACTTCGCATCTGTCTGGGTTCCCTTCACCTCGGAGGGAAAGCAGGCCATAGCGAATTATCCGGAGATTGAGAAGGAGATAAAGCTGGCGCTGCAGGACGCGGGCAGGAAGCTCGCGATATACGTCAGGCAGAAGGCCAAGAAGCATGACGCCCAGCTGAGGAGGGAGCTGTTCGAGCGGTATATACCAGAAGTCAGCAAGGCGCTGTCAAAATTAACAGACAAGGATGAGAAAGTTATAAAGGAGAAACTGGAAAAGATTACGAAGAAGAGCTTGAGCGTGGTAGCAGATGAAAATGGTGCAAAAGAGGCTTGAAGACCTTGGAAAAAAGGTCGTGAACGACATAGAAAAGGGTACAAACCCCAGCATAGACATACCCATACGCTCGCTGTCCAACGTGAACTACGACGAGAAGACAGGGATGCTGTCGATGGGAAACAAGGTTGCGAAAAGGTACTTTTTCAACGTTGCACACGCCAAGAGCTTCATGCAGACCACTCTTGTAGCGGCATTCTGCAAGGAACTGCAGGAGTCCGGACTGCACACCAGCCTGAGGGATCTGTTCTACAATCTGAAAAGGACTTTGCCTAACTCTCAAGAGAACACGTTCGACGAGCAGCAGAGCGAGTCCGACCCTGTGATAGTGGACCTTGAGGTGACACTGGACGTCCTAAGGGAACAGTTGAACCTTAATGCGGACGTTAGGGGAAGGGTAGTGGGTGATATATCTGTTCAGGACAGGGGCGACGAGATAGACCTGTCAAAGCTTGGCTCAGGCGGACTTGCAATCCCCAGCAACGTCGAGGACATGGAGTTCAGAAAGGCAAAGGCAAAGGGCATACTGGTCATAGAGAAAAATGCAATTTTCGAGCGGTTGCACGAGGACAGGTTCTGGCAGAAAAACAAGCTCATACTTGTCACCACGCAGGGGCAGGCCGCCAGGGGGGCAAGGAGGCTTATCCAGAGGCTGTCCCAGGAATTCGAGCTGCCAGTATACGTCTTCACGGATTCGGACAGCTACGGATGGTACATATACTCCGTCATAAAGCACGGTTCCATCTCGCTCAGCCACGTATCGGAAAGGCTCGGCACCCCTTCAGCAAAATTCCTCGGCCTGACCATAAGCGACATCGACAGGTTCAACCTAGGTCAGTGGACCATAAAGGCGGAGGACGTGGACATCAAGAGGGCGCAGGAGATGCTGGGCTACCAGTGGTTCAAAGGTGCTGGGTGGCAGAAGGAGCTGAAGCTGATGGTGCAGAGGAAAATAAAGGCAGAGCTGGAGTCGCTGTCGGGGCGTGGCCTTAAGTTCGTGACGGACACCTACCTGCCCACAAAGTTCAAGGAGCAGGATTTTCTGGATTGATTCTGTTGGTTTTGTTTATCATAGCTTTTTTGTTTATAGTCTCCTGAGAAGTTGTAGGCTGCAACTTGAGCCAAAGATCTTTATCAAGGGCATAGCAAACTATTCCGCCAGCTTTAGGAGCTTGTTCCAGCTCTTTATTGCGGCCGCAGAATCACCCAAATTTCATCCCGCCAAGCCTGCTGTACAGCTCAACGAAAGATTTTCTCATTTCCTCCAGCTTCTTTCTGCCTACGTCAAGCCCATATACCTTTTTGAACAGCACTATGAAATTTGCGGGCCTCTTCCCTAGCTTCATAATCTCATTGAACAGGCTGTCCTCGCTGGACGGCCTTGCATCGTTAAGTACGAACATTGCGCGCGCCATGCCCAGCCATTCCCTCATAAGAAATATGCTCTTTTCAGCATTGTCTACAGGAGTGTTCTTGACCTTGTCCATGTAAATCATCGCCTCTTCAAGCCAAGCCTTGAAAGCCTCTTTCTTTCTGTGCTTGGGTATGGAAACTACGCGCCTCTTTAACTCTCCCAATACGTTGTTAGGGTCGTAGAGGGGGATTGCATTCATTATAGTGCCTGAAACCAGCCAGCAGCCGACTTCGGCATCTATCTCGTTCACCAGTTCCTCCTTTGTCTTGTAGCTGATATCGATTTCAATACCGTCGACTTTCTTACGGCTCAACCCCAACGCATCAAGATTCTTTGGAACCTTCTTCGCTATCACCATCAGGTCTATGTCCGAGCCTGCATGGAGCCTGTCAGTGGCCAGAGAGCCGTAAGACACAACAGCGATTACATTGGATTCTTTCTTAATGCTATCTGAAACTTTGCTGGCAATCTTCAGATATTTTTCCCTTAACTCCATGTTTAATATTTCACTCGTAATATTTTATTTATATGCACTCGATAGAAGTCAATAGGGTGAGCAAATCCTACAGGCAACAGGCTTTCACCCTGGCGGGCAGCATAAGAAACTTTGCTAGGCCTGTCTATAAGACTGTGCTGAAAGGCGTGTCCTTCCGCGTCAATGAGGGAGAGCTGTTCGGCCTGCTCGGCCCAAACGGCGCGGGCAAGACCACGCTGATAAAGATAATGCTCGGCCTTGTGGAAGCGGACAGTGGTAGCGTGAAAGTTTTGGGGTACAGAATCCCCGGTGAAAGGAAAAAAATAATAAACAGAGTCAACGTCGTCTTTTCTAGGGGCGGCTGCTACTGGAACCTGAGCGGGATGGACCACCTGAAGTTCTACGGCAGGCTTTACAGGACGAAGGATCTGGACAGGAAGATAAAGGAAGTTTTGGACATATTCGAACTGCACGACGTCATAGACATGACCACGGACAAATACTCCACGGGCGAGGTTATGAGGCTGCACCTTGCGAGGGCTTTGCTGAACGACCCCGAGATGCTGATACTGGACGAGCCTACAGTGGGGCTCGACCCGTACATGGCGCTGAAGGTGAGGGACCTCTTTCGTAGGCTGAACAAGGAAAAGGGGATGACAATGGTGCTGACCACCCACTACATGGAGGAGGCCGACAGGCTGTGCGACAGGGTGGCAATCATCGACAACGGGCGCATAGCAAAGGTCGATACTCCAGAAGGGCTCAAGAAAAACCTGCACAAGTCTAACGTGGTGGAAATAAGGGGTCGGGGCATAGACACGGAAGTAATAGACGACTTGAAGACTATGAATTTTGTAAACGGTGTCTATTATGTCAGCGAGGAGAACAGGGTAAGGATAATAATGAGAGGCAAAAGTCACCTGAACGACGTGATGGACTTCCTCAAGCACACCAGCGTGAGGATAACAGAGATAAACACGGACAGACCCACACTCGAAGACGTTTTTCTGGACATAACCGGCAGGAGGCTCAGGGGAGAAGAATGATGGACTTTCTAAGGGATGTGTTCACGGTATTCAGAAGGAACTGGAAAGAGTATCTCAGGTGGAAGTTGTACATATTGTTCGACGTCGGGTTTCCTGTCCTTGACGCGCTGGTTTTCATAGTGGTATGGAGTGCCATATTCCAAACAGGCATTTCAATCGGTGAGTGGGACAAAAGCAACTTTGTGGGGTACTTGATATCTGGACTTGTCGTCTGGTCTTTCATGTCGCAGTTTTTGTCTGGAAATTTCATACAGGTCTTCGTGGACGAAAAGCATCGCAGAACCATACAATATCTTTTGGCGTCAAGAATCAACAGGGCCGCTATACCTTACGGGTATGCAATCATGCCGCTTATAAGAGCTGCGTACTCTTCATTGGCCCTGATAGCCATGGGCTATCTGTTTGGATTCATGTTCCAAGGAAACCTTGTGCTTTCGATTCTTATAATAGCATTGGCGTCGTTCATGATATCCGGCATGAGCCTTTGCATTGCCGCATTGGGGGCGTGGAGAGAAGACATAGCCGAACTGAGGTGGATATTTAACTGGGTATTGGAGATAAGCGCAGGCGTCTTCTTCCCAATGAGCATAATTCCGGAACGCATAAAGAGTTTCATCAATTTGTTACCCACCACGCAAGCAGTACAGGCTGTCAGGGACGTCATGCTCAACAATGCATCACTTGCCACAGTGCTCCCGACTCTGCTGTCGCTATCGGCATATGCCATAGTCTTTACTTCACTCGCATTGCTTGCTTTCAGGTTCGTGGAGAAGAAGGCCATGATGGTCGGCATCTAGAAAACCGATAGTTCGCACCGCAAAAAACCAGTCAGGCAACCAATTTAATCTTTCCTTTCAAAATCCTGTTTATGAGGGACATCGTCGTCACGCTGAGGGAAAAGTACCGCACTCACAGGCAGCTTGTCGACTACAACAAGGAGCTTTTTGTCGGAGGCTTCGGGGCGACAGCCGGCGGCATACTGGGAGGGGAGATAGCTTCTCGCATTAGCAGCGACCCGGGAAAGATAGCAGTCGCGTCCTCGGCAGGGGACATGCTTGGCTTTTACGCCGTCTGGGGAACCGTGCGCTACCTCATCGACAACAGGGAAAGGCTGAGCGCCAGATGGTTCGCCAGGGATTTCGCGAAATTCATGCTCTGCAACAGCTTGGGGACTGTCGTCTACTACTCGATCAGGACTGCGCTCAACGGATACTTTCTGGCAAAGGGATACGAGCCAGCCTACGCTTCCATCATGTCACAGGTACCTTCCAGCATCGCTTCGAGCCTGATACTCAACGCGCTCGGGCGCAGGGTCGGGCTGGTGAAGTGGGATTCGACGGACTATGCAGACG
>CAYRSM010000045.1:0-7974 GCA_964427125.1 uncultured archaeon
CTCCCAGAACAATGCAAGAAGCTCCCCGTAAGACACAATCTCCGGGTCGAAGTGGACGTTCACGGTCTCCGCGTGTCCGGTCAGACCCGTGCACACCTCCTCGTAGGTGGGATTTTTTGCCGTGCCTCCGGAATACCCGACCTCGACCTTCTTCACACCACTTACCCTCTTGAAGATGGCCTCGCCGCACCAGAAGCACCCCTCCGCGAATGTGGCGACCTCAGTTTTTTCCGGCATGTTGTTTCCTTGCCTTGAACTCGAGCGCGGCCGAATTTATGCAGAACCTCTTCCCGGTGGGTTTAGGGCCGTCATCAAACACATGGCCCAAGTGTCCTCCGCATCTTTTGCACAAAACCTCGGTCCTGTGCATCAGCATGCCGTAGTCGTCCTTTGTCGAGACATTTTCTTTTACCGGCGCGTAGAAGCTGGGCCACCCCGTCCCGGACTCGTACTTTGTGTCGGATGAAAAAAGCTCGGCCCCGCACCCGGCGCACACATACACCCCCTTCTGTTCGTTGTGCAGATGCCTTCCGGTAAAAGGCGCCTCGGTCCCCTTCCTGCGTAGGATGCCGAACTGCTCTGGGGAAAGCGCCTTCTTCCACTCCTGCTCGGTCTTGGGGAGCTTCTTCATGCGATCTACTTTCCGGTCAGCTTCCTGACTTCCTTCCTCGCCTCTTCCAGCTCGGACTCCTGCTGCCTGTCCTCCCTGAGGAGCATAGCCTGGAACTCGCCCATGTGGGTCTTCTCCTCCTTCGCTATGTCCGTGAGGACGTCCTTTATGTCCTTCCTGTCCGTGGCGGCGGCGAGCTGCTCGTAGAAGCTCACGGCGTCCAGCTCAGCTATCATGCCGAGGCGCAGTATCTCCCTGTTCACCTCATCCTTGCCCATCTTGCTCAGGTTTGCGGGTATCTTCGATAGGATTTCACTCACCCTTGCTAATTAGACTACGGATTGGCTAGATAAAAATGTTCCCTAGACCCGAGGCTCACGTTTCGAAAGCAATCACTGGTATTTCGCTCAGCGTCACTTGCTATTGCTCAGGCCCTTTCCACTTTGGCAAACTTCGGCGTCACTATCAGGTAGCCGTCCTCGAGCGCGACCATGTCCCATCCGAACTGGGAGCACGTCCTCTTCAGCTTCTGGAGTGTGTTCTGGAACTCGCCGATGTCCCTCCTCTGAAGCTCCCTAAGCTTCAGGAACATCACGTTCCCGTCCTTTACCATCCTGGCGACCCTGTCCACGTCAACCATTCCCGTGAGGTTGTCTATCCTTATGCTCAGCGGGTTTGCGCCGGCGTCTGGATGCTCCAGCTCGACTTCCTTCGATCCCTCTTCAGTCTTGCCAAGCCCTATCTTCTTGAGTATGTCTCCGAATGCCATTTGATTCATCCCGCGAATTATATAATCGCCTTCTCTCCATTTAAAAGTATCTTCAGCACGGTGCCGTTCAGGTTTGCCGCGCTCCCGCTCACCTGCAGCAGTCCGCTGAAACCCTGCGCGTCCACCGTGTCGTTGTTTAGCTTCAGGCTGCCCCTGTCGCCGGAGACCGAGCCGCTGGCACCGCTGAATGTTATTGTGTTTTCGAGCACGCTGGTCAGCACAAAATTGTCCGAGGTGCACCCCACGCTTATGTCAAAGCCCTTGTCTGTCGGGAAGACCTTGTTGCCGTCCGTCCTAAAGCCGCTGGACGTGCCCTGTATGCTCACCCCGGTCTTGCCGTCGCCCTGAGCGAAGGTGACCTGCCCGTCCGTTATGTCGATTGAAATGTTCTGCGACTTTACGTTTATCGAGGACGTCACGTTGAGGTCGCACGTTCCCGTCCCTGTGAAGCTTGAACCCTTCACGTAGAAGGACTTTCCGTAAAGCAGGGAGTTCTGGACCGAGAGCCTCACCGTGGTGTTGCCCGTCTCCACGCTTGTCTGGCCGCTGAAGACGTTAGGCAGCTTCAGGCTGCCCAGCAGGGAGTTTATCGCGCTCAGGTACTTGCTCCCTCCCTGGGTCGTGAAAAGGTACCATCCGAGCAATACTACAAGGGCGAGCGTGAAAATGGACTTCCAGTCGAACAGCGCCATGGCCATCTAAAACATATTTAATAGGGCTAAACTAATTAAACTTTAGAAGTTGTTTTGTATGCACGCGCAGTTCATGCTCGCCCAGGCTGGGGGGTTCGACCCCTTCAGCATACTCATCTGGATAGTCTTCCTGCTTTTCTTCTACCCGCTCAGCCAGTACATGATGGTGAAGCAGATACTCCTGAAGCTCGACCAGGTCCACTCCATGGTCGAGGGGATGTCGCTCACGGCGAAGAGGCACATCATAAGGAAGATAAACAGGAACGTCTCGAAGGAGGTGAAGGACAGCCTGCACGCGTTCATGGAATTTTTCGCGATAGAGCCGGTGAGCCTGGACCCATACGGGATAGTGAAGAAGATAGAGCACATAGGCAACCTGGAGGAGAAGAGGTTCAGGCACTTTGTGGGCGAGATTGCGCCGCACCTCAACGAGGAGGAGAAGGCGAACATGGTCATGGGGCTCTCGGGGGCGGTCACGCTGCACCAGGTGGCGAAGATAATCAAGCACTATTACGAGCTGATAAAGAAGACCAAGAATTTGCAGATGGCCATGATAATACAGATGCAGATACCGCTCATTGAAAGATTGGTGAAAGCTTTGGCGAAGGGGACGGAGGCCATGACCAACGGCTGGCCGATAGGCGACACGATAGGACCGCTCATAGCGGCCGAGCTGATAGGAAACGGGAAGACCCAGCTGATGTACGACGAGACAACCATATGCAGGAAAAAGCTGAAGGGAAGGGACGTGATCGTTATGAAGGCGAGGGGGCCCGGCGGCAGGCTCGGCAAGCTGGGCAGGAGCGTCGAGGACATACTGAAGCGCGAGAAGATCGCAAAGGTCGTAACCATAGACGCGGCCGCGAAGCTGGAGGGCGAGAAGACCGGCACAATAGCGGAGGGTGTCGGTGTGGCCATAGGCGGAGCAGGAGTGGACAGGAACTACATAGAGAACCTCTCGGTGCAGCACGACATATCCCTCGACACTGTGATTGTGAAGATGGGGAACGAGGAGGCGATAATGCCCATGAGGCCGGAAGTTCTGGGCGCGGCGACAAGGGTGATGAGCCTCGTCGAGAAGAGGATAGCCGAGACAAAGGCAAGGGGCAAGATAATAGTCATAGGCGTGGGCAACAGCTGCGGCGTCGGCGACAGCGGAAAGGCGGCCGAGGAGGCGAAGGCGATGATAAAGAAGAACATAGTTATGCTGAAGAAGCGTGGCGATTTTTCCGAGAAGGAATCGTCGGGGATCTCCAGCTGGCTTGGTTTCTGAATGTTCGAGCCCGGCAGGTTCGTGAGGGAAAGCGTTTCTGACATCAGGGAAAAGGCAATGGGCAGGACGATAGTCGCTCTCTCCGGCGGGGTGGACTCTACAACCGCTGCTGTGCTTGCATCAAATGCTCTGGGGGAAAATCTGCTCTGCGTCTTCATCGACACCGGCTACATGCGGAAGGACGACAGGAGGCGCGTCACGGAGTTGGGCAAGGAACTCGGCCTTAACATCAGGATAGTTGATGCGGGCGAAAAGTTCTATTCTGCATTAAAAGGAGTCACCGATCCGGAGAAAAAGAGGAAGACAATCGGCGAGCTTTTCATCAGGGAGTTCGAGGCCGTGGCGAAAGAATATGGCGCGGAGTATTTGATTCAGGGCACAATAGCACCAGATTGGATAGAGTCAGGCTCGGGCATAAGGGACACAATAAAGTCGCACCACAACGTAGGCGGGCTGCCCAAGAAGATGGGCATGAAGCTGGTGGAGCCGCTCAGAGACCTGTACAAGGACGAGGTGAGAAAGGTGGCGAGGGAGATAGGAATACCCGAAAATATTTTTAACAAACAACCTTTCCCCGGTCCGGGGCTTGCCATACGGATAGTCGGCGAGGCCACAAAGGAGAAGGCTGACATAGTGAGAGAGGCATGTGCGATAGTCGAGGAGGAGATTGAGAAGGCGTCTGAAAAGAGAGAGATGGAAAGGCCCTGGCAGTATTTTGCGGTCCTGCTCCCTGAAAAGACTGTCGGAGTGCAAGGAGATGTCCGCGCCTACGGTTATACCATTGCGGTGAGGGCTGTGCAGAGCCTGGACGGCATGAGCGCCGCATACTCGAAGATACCGCACGATGTCCTGCAGAGGATTTCCGTCCGCATCACAAACACGCTGAAGCAGCACGTGAACCGCGTTGTGTATGACATCACGCACAAGCCGCCCAGTACGATTGAGTATGAGTGACATGGCAAAGATACTTGTCGTTGACAACGGTGGGCAGTGGACTCACAGGGAGTGGAGAGTCTTAAGAGATTTGGGTTGCGATACTCAGATAATCCCCAACACAACGCCGTTGAAAGATATTGAAGCGGACGGCCTTGTGCTGTCGGGTGGCGCTCCTAGGATTTCGTTCGAGGCGCCGAAGCTCGGTAACTGCACCGACTATCTTGACAATTTCAACGGGCCCATTTTCGGCATCTGTGTCGGTCACCAGCTCATGGCATTGCATTTCGGGGGAAAGGCCGGACCTGCAGACTCGCCCGAATATGGCGTGGCCGAGCTTGAAGTCTTGAACGCAGGGAGCTTGTTTGAAAATATTCCCAAAAGGTTCCAGGTGTGGGAATCTCACAATGATGAGGTGAAGGAGGCGCCCGGCTTTGAGGTGCTTGCCCGCTCGAAGGACTGCGCCGTCCAGGCCATGAGACACAAATCCAGACCCTTGTACGGCGTTCAGTTCCATCCAGAAGTTGAGCACACGCAGTTCGGAGACGAGATATTCAGGAACTTCGTCAGGATATGCGAGTCGAAGTAAGCTTCACTTTGCGATGTCCCACGCCTTTAGCGCCCCGTGCAGCATGTTCGCAGCAACAGCCGCCAGTATTATCGACATGAGCCTGCTTAAGGCCAGCAGACCGTTTTTCCCGACCACCCTTACTATCCCCTGCGAGAACCTGAGGATGAGAAACACCGCCATCGCAGCCACAAGCCCGCCCAGCATCACGTTGACGAGGTTCTGCGTGTTTGTCAGGACTATCAGAGTTGTCATCGTGCCTGGTCCTACAAGAAGCGGGGTCGCCAGCGGCACTATCGCCACCTGCTGTGTGTCGACGGTCTTTGTCCTCGCCGTGCCGCCGAGCATGTCTATGGCCAGCACCAGAAGGAGTATCCCGCCTCCGAACTTGAAGCTGTCCAGCGTTATCTGCAAGGAGTTGAGTATGAGCTGTCCGAAGAGCGCGAACGTCGCTATGAGAGTGACGACTATTATCGCCGTGGTGTTGGCTATCTTCCTGCGGTCGCCGGCCGCCAGGCCCTCGGTGTACACGAGGAAGGTAGGGAGGACGCTCATTGGGTTGATTATCGCGAAGAGCTGTATGGCTATGTTCAGCACCTGCACAGTGTCCACAGAGAAGATGCTGCCTATCGCGGCCTGCTTCACGAAGAAAAGACCGACAACTGCCATGAACAGGACGACGAGTGACCACTGTATAAGTTTGGAGTGCCTGCCCAGCGCGATGTGCTCCAGCAGGTTCACAGGCGTCTTCACGATGTGCTCGACCTCCTTCTCGAGGTTCTGCTTCCTGTAGTCGTACCTGCCGGCCATAATATCAAAGATTGTTTTCCCAGATTAAATTGCCCGGGACGGGATTCACTTTGCGGAGTTCTCGATGTTTTTCATAGCCTCGACGTACTTTTCGATGTCAAGTATTCCGAGGAATATGTCCCTCGCGTTCTTCTCGACAAAGAACTTCTTCTTGCCGAACCCCGGTATGTCCTTGTCGATCCCGTAGATGTTCATGAACTCCTTCAGCACGTCAACGGGCTTCAGGGCGTCCACGTCGATGTTGTGTATCAGCTGCGGGTATATCCTGTACGCGTTCGTGAACTTCACCACCCTGCCGTCCATCTGGAAGACTATGAGCATGTGGAAATCGCCGAACTTCCTCGTGGATATGTACCTTCCCATCACTATGTCGGTGACGTCCGGCTTGTTGTAGGTCTCCTCTATGAGCGGTTTCGGCGTCCCAAGCACATCCTGGAACCTTTCAATCAGCTCGCTGTAGGAAAGCATCATTAAAACCAATTGGTCGAGGGGGGATTTATTTTTAACCGTCGGCGATTGCGCGAAACAAAAATATATATGCAGGGGGCGAGATTCGAACTCGCGAAGGGATTGGTCCGGCTTTTCGGCCGTCTAACCCAGCAGGTTCCTCACTATCATCCTTTTCGTCAAAGCTCAATGAACCTTGCGTCTTGAGCATCGGCTCGTAATCTGCCGCCATCGACCAGGCTAGGCGACCCCTGCGTTAAAGTAAATTATGTTTTGTATCTTTTAGAATAATAGCCTTTCCTCAAGTATCACTGCCCTGCCGCCGTTCTCCTTTATCTCGACCGCTATGTCGGCCAGCATCTTCATGTCGGCATGCCTCCAGAGCGAGTGGTGCACAAGCTTGGCGCCTATCCGGTGCAGCGCCCTGTTGACCCTCAGCTTCAGGTTCGGCGACTCCCTCGGAATGTCGAAGGAAAGTATGTATCTCATACACAGATGATACACGTGTATCATTATAAAGATTTAGACTAAAAAATTCGCCACGAAATATTTCGTTTTGTACAGGAGCAAGTATTTAACGTAAACTTCCAAAAGTGATTTCATGTGGGTCAAAAAGTACAGGCCGAAGTGCATGAGGGAGTTTGTCGGCCACAAGGAGGTCGTGGGAAATTTTCTGGACTGGATGGGTCGGTGGACCCCCTACAGCAAGCCCGTACTCATCTACGGTCCTCCGGGAACAGGGAAGACATCCATGCTGGAGGCGTACGCCGGCGAGAACAACCTCGATATAGTGCAGGTGAACGCCAGCGACTGCAGGACTGCGGAGGAGCTCAAGCGCACCATAGCAAGCTCCGTCTCTCAAAAATCGCTGTTCAGGCGGGGCAAGGTGTTCCTAATAGACGAGGTGGACGGCCTAGCTGGAAGGGAGGACAAGGGCGGGGTGGGCGAGCTGATAAGCATAATCAAGGAGACAAAGCACCCGGTCATACTCGCGTGCAACGACCCCTACCACGCAAAGCTGAGGGAGCTGAAGGGCTACTGCGAGCCGGTGCAGTTCAGGCGCTTGACTGTGTGGGACATCGAGAGGAAGCTGAAGGAGATTGCAGATAAGGAAAATATAAAGTGCGACAGCCTTTTCATCAGCCAGCTGGCAAAGATGTCGAACGGGGACCTGCGCTCGGCCATAAACGACTTTGAGACGGCGAGCAAGGGGAGGAAGGAGGTCAGGCTGGACGACCTGGAGAACCTCGGCTCTAGGGAGAGGGAGAAGTCCATATTCGATGCGGTCAAGATACTTTTCAAGACCCAGAGCGTGATTGGCGCGAAGCTGTCCATAGACGGGGTGGACCTGAGCCCGGACGACGTCTTCTGGTGGGTGGAGAACAACATAGCGAACGAGTACGAGAGCCCGGCGGAGATAGCCAACGCATATGAAGTGCTGGGGAGGGCGGACCTGTTCAGGCAGAGGATATCGCGCACCCAGAACTGGAAGCTCCTCTCCTACGTGATAGACATGATGACCGCCGGGGTGTCTCAGGCAAAGAAGGATGTGTACAGGAAGTTCACCAGGTACGAGTACCCGAAGAACATAATTCTCATGGGCAGGACGAAGGAGGGCAGGAGGAGCGCGAAGGAGATTCTGGGGGCGCTTTCCACGCACCTGCACGCATCTGGAAGGAAAATAAAATCTGGGTACCTTCCATACTTCAGGCAGCTCGCGAAGGACAAGGACTTTGTCAATGGGCTCTCATCGTCGCTTAACCTCGAGAAGGACGCGGTCTCCGATTTGCTTAAATCCGACTAAAGTGAAAATATTTTCCAAGGGCCAGTAGATCAACGGTAGAGATAATCGCCGCGATCGCTTGCTTTGCA
>CAYRSM010000045.1:8074-11156 GCA_964427125.1 uncultured archaeon
ATCATCACGACATACAAGTGCGCCCACTGCGGTTACAAGCGTTCGGACGTCTGGCATGTAGAGGAGCGCGAGGGCACGAGGCTGACTTTCGAGTTCTCAGGGGAGTCCGACCTGTCAGTGAGGGTGGTAAAGTCTGCCAGGGCGACCGTCAGGATTCCGGAGCTGGGCATAGAGGTGAAGCCCGGCCCCGCCAGCGAGGGCTACATATCGAACGTGGAGGGCGTCCTGGAGAGGATGGAGGACGCGATGGCGGGAATGAAGGAGCTGCTGCCGAAGAAGGACGGGAAGCTGCGCGAGCTTGTCTCAAAGATAAATTGGTTCAGGCAGGGAAAGGGCGGGTTCACCCTTGTGATAGAGGACCCGTCCGGCAACTCCGCCATAGTGTCGAAGAAGACGAAGGAAGAGAAGCTGACACGTGGCGGATGAATGTTCGCGTGGGATGTACCGTCAGTAATGCTTCTCTATTTCCCGCCTCGTGCCCAGCCTGTACACCAATATTTTCTTGCCCGCGAAATCCACAGTGAAAATGACCCTGTAGTCGCCGACGCGCAGGCTGTAGGCGTCGGAGCCGCCCTTCATCTTCCTGATGTCAAGCACTCATGGTGCATTTGGAATCAACCCAATCTTGTACGTGATTTGCCTTTGTCTGTCTTTCGGCAGCTTTTTCAGCTTGCCAACAACCCTATCTGGGATTATTACCTGAAAGCCTATCATCACAACCGAGCTCTTTTTTGACTTGCTCAAGAGTCTTGTATTTCCCAGCTCTTATCTCGGCTTTGGAACACTCTATCTCTTTACCTTTTCCGTCAGGTTTTCGTCGTCAAAACGATATGATAGGCATTGTCATAAATTTTATGCAAGTTGTAATATATCTTGTAGAACCGCCAAAGCAAAGCTTTATATATAATTTGATACATAATATTTATCAACGGATAACATTTGGTGATGGGTATGCAAGCAACAGTGCAAAAGCTCGAACATGCGCCAACTCTGAACACCGTGCTGATGGTGGAGGAGACACTGAGCAGAATGGAAGGCAGCGCGACGACAGTCGCCGAACTCAAGCGCAAGCTGCCGAAACAGGTGAACCACAACACCCTGATGACAATCCTTGAATACCTGGAGGCAAGCAACAAGATAGCCGTGAGCATCAGGGGCATCACATGGATGCACAACACAAACCACAACTTGAGGAGAGCAATTTCCAAAGGTCTTGAACTATGAAAACGGTGGGGTGATCTTCTCGCCATTAGTCGGCTGACAGTGGCGCAAATATATATACTTGAAGTTTATATATATAAACTATAAGTTGGTACAATTGGACGTGACTGAAAACGAAATACTCGCGGTGTTGAAGATATTCAAGAGCCCGGAGAGGGAGTTCAACGCCAACAGCATATCAAAGGAAGTCGGCGTCACGCCGATGGGCGCGCTAAAAATACTTAGGAGGCTTGAGAAGGAGGGCGTGCTGGCTTCAAAGGTCTCGGGCAAGGCCATTTTCTACAGGATCAATTTTGACAACGACTACTCCAGAGATTACGTCAAATTCATTCTCAGGAGGGAGGCCGAGCACAGCCCGCCTTACATAAGGAGGTGGGTGCGCGAAATCAGGAAACTGAGGAATGCGGACGCGGCAATCCTCTTCGGTTCCGTACTAAAAAAAGAGGGCGGGGCGAACGACATCGATGCGCTGCTGGTGACCGACAAGGGCAGGTTTGAAAAATTAAAGGCGGAAGTCGGGGAGCTGAACAAGATCAACGAAAAGAGCATCCATGCCGTTTACCAGTCTTCCGAAGATTTGAGGCAAAACATACTGAATCGGGACAGGGCCGTGCTGAATGCGCTGAAGGGAATTGTTGTCTTGGGGGAAGAAAATCTTATTGAGACGATCAAATGAGCCGCTTGAAGGACAAGGTCGAATGGTGCCTGAAAAAGGCCGAAAGGGAGCTGAAGGGAGGAGGAAAGCACAGAGGACTTGTCATGGTCGCCCCGGACGTCCTGAAAGCCAGGGGGCACATAGCCAAGGCCGAGCACAACCTGAAGCTGATGATAAATTTGAGGAGCGGAGAGTTTTCCGACTGGTGCGGGTCTGCCGCGTTCTATGCGATGTACCATTCCTTGTTGGCGATACTAGCGAAATTTGGGTACGAGTCCGGAAATCAGGAGTGCACGTTTGCCTTGGTCTCCATTCTGGCGGAAGACGGCACCATCAAGTTTGACACGGCTTTGCTGGAGAGCATATCAAACATCGACCCCCAGAAGCGTGCGGAAAAGGAAACAATAACCGAGATAAGGGAAGACTACCAGTACCGAGTCAAGCTTTCCATGGGAGACAAGACATACGAAGAGCTGTTGAAGAATGTGAAAAAGGTTTTGGGCGAAGCGAAAAGAATTATAGAGGAATAGGATGAGGCGGATGTTTTTCTCCTATTTAGCGTCGCATACGAGAATGTTAACCGGCCGCAAAAAGGTTCAAGCAACGCCAGGACGAGAAACAATGTCGGGCAAGTCTTCGGCCACAGGGCGTACGACAGGAAGTTCGGCTACAGGAGGAAGTGACAGGATCAGCCAGCAGTGCATTCAAGGCATTATGCTGGAAACTGGGCATCACACCGAAAGTTAATTTGTAATATCAGTCAAAATACCTTGTATGAGGCTCTCCTCCAAGGCGGCGTCCCCGCTCGTCTCCTACGTGCTGATGCTCGCCGTCGTGGTCACGGCCACCGCGCTGATATTCGTTGCCGGAAGCTCCACGCTCGGCCGCGCCTTCGAGTCCACGGTCGTGGGGGAGGGCGTGTCCAACATGAAGCTCCTTGCGGGCGCGATAAGGGACGTCGCCAGCGAGGGCATAGGCGCGCTCAGGAGCATCACGCTCAGCTCCAGCGGCGGCGCGTACAGGGTGGACGGCGCATCCAGCTCGGTCTATTTTGACTACAGGCTCACCTCAGGCATAATCGCGCCCGGCACAACCACGAAGCAGGGCGACGTGCAGATCTCCGCCGGCGGGGCGGGGGCGAGCGCGATTGACAACGGGACGAACTTCATACTTGAGAACGAGATACTGAGGGTCGTGTTGAACAAG
>CAYRSM010000046.1:0-10996 GCA_964427125.1 uncultured archaeon
GTTCTTCTTGGTCTCCTGCACGAGGAAAGTGTGTCCCACGGGTATCCTTATGACCCTCTGGCCGAACTTTTCCACCTCCTCGTCTATGATGCTGGAGCATTCCACGTTGGCGATCACAGGCCCTTTCCTCGACTTCATTATGTCCCTGATGAAAAGCACGGACGACTCCTCAGGCATCATGAACTTGCCCTCGTCGTCGATGAACACTATCCTGTCGCCGTCGCCGTCGAAAGCCAGCCCCAGGTCGGCCCTTTCCTCCACGACCCTCCTCTTGAGCTCCGACAGCGACTCGTCGTCCGGCTCCGGGTTCCTGTTCGGAAAACTTGCGTCAGGGGTGTCGAAAAGATACACGGCATCTACATTGCCCAGCTCCTTTATTATCTTTGGGACTGTCAGGCACGCCGCGCCGTTCCCGAAATCCACGACGACTTTTATCTTATTCGGCTTTATCCTTTCCTTTATGAAATTGATGTAAGAATTCTCAACATCGTTCAGCTCTTTTACAATCCCTGGCTTTTTTGCCACCTTAAGCTTTCTGGACATCGTCATCTCGCCCAGCTTCCTGTTCTCCTCCTCGAAGAAACCCACGCCGTCCTGCCTGAAGAACTTTATGCCGTTCCACTCCGCGGTGAGGTGGGAGCCCGTTATGTAGGCCGCCACGTCCTTCTTCATCATCCAGTTGGCGAACACAGCAAGTATCGCAGGCCCGGTCCCGACACGGTTCACGTCACAGCCGGCTTTCAGCAAGCCTGATACAAATGCGTCCTCGAGTGCCTTGCCGTGCGACCTAAAGTCCCTGCCGACCGTGAAGGTCCCCCTTGCGTGTGTTCCGGCAGCCATGCCTATCCTTTCAACGACATCCTCGGTGAGGTCCTTTCCGTACACACCCCTTATGTCGTACGCCCTGAATATGTGCGATATGTCCATTACAACCACTCACTATTTCCCTATGTGTTTCAGTATTTTTCCGTTTTTCAAAAATCCCCTTATGTCCTTGTGCGTCTCGTCTGCGAAGGAAAAATCGACTCCCTCAAGCGCCGGGTTCGGCACGACCACGCAGTAGATGCCGGCCGCCTTTGCAGCCCGTGCACCTGACGGCGAGTCTTCCAATGCAAAACATTCAGACGGGTCCAGTCCCATCATGCCTGCCGCACGGGAGTACGCCGGTGTCTTGTCAATGTCGTTCTCCGCAGAGACTATGTGGGAAAAATGATTCCTTATACCGGTCTCTTCCAGGACAATGTCGATGATCCTCATGGGCGAGGACGACACCAGTGATATCTTCACGCCGCCCCTTTCAAGCATGTCCAAAAGCTCGGCATATCCGTCGTTGATTTTCACCCTCCCTTCCATCTCGTCCACGATGTATTCCCTCCTTTTCTTCACCATCTCGTCCTCGCTCATCTGCATGCCGAAATCCTTCTTGAAAGTCCGCGCGTCGTCCCTCTCTGTCTTGCCGATGAACTTCTTGTGTTCCTCCCTCGAAAATTTTACCCCGGTGCTCTCCAGGAATTTTCTAGTTCCCCTGTACCAGACGTCCTCGGTGTCCGCGACCACGCCGTCCATGTCAGAAACGAATCCCAGAATCACCATTCACTTCACCGTCACACATTTAGCCAAATTCCTGGGCCTGTCCGGGTCGTTGCCGCGCACAACAGCAAGCTTGTATGCAAGTATCTGCATGGGGATTATCTGAACGATGGGGTTCTCGTTGCCGGCCTCCGGTACCTTTATCCAAAAGTCAAACACTGGGTTGTTCTTCGGCGCCACTCCAATTATGTACCCGCCCCTCGCCTTCACCTCCGTAGCGTTGGACAGTATCTCCCTCTCGTTCTCCTCCGATGCGAACACTATGCACGGGGTGCCGTCCTCTATGAGAGCTATGGTGCCGTGCTTCAGCTCGCCTCCGGCGAAAGCCTCCGCATGTATGTATGATATCTCCTTTATCTTGAGCGCGGCCTCGAGCGCAGTCGCATACTGAAGCCCGCGCCCGATGAGGAATATGTCCCTCTTGTCCTTCAGCTTCCCCGCCAGCGATTTTATGTTTTCCCTTGTGTTCCTCGCCGTGAGGTTGTAGATGATGTTCCAGAGGTAGTTGAGCCTGTCCTTCACCTCGTCGTACTTCCCGGCAAGGTTGTACGCAAGAAGGGTGAGTATCGACAGCTGGGACGTGTAAGCCTTAGTTGATGCAACGCATATCTCGGGTCCCGCGTTCAGCATGAGGAACTTGTCGGAGTGCCTCGTCAGGGAGGAACCCATCACGTTCACAAGTGATATCACCTTGCTGCCCTTCCCCTTCGCCACCTTCACCGCCTCCAGGACGTCCGCGGTCTCGCCGCTCTGCGACAGGGCTATGACAAGGCTCTTGTCGTTGAGGAAGTGCTCATAGTTGGGGAACTCCGACGCCAGCACCACGTTGACGTGCACCTTGGCCACCCGGGAGAATATGTAGCTACCGGCAAGGCAGGCGTGGTACGACGTCCCGCAACCTACAAAGAACACGCCGTGTGCCCTCTTCATCTCGTCCGTGACAAAGTCTATCACGCTCTTCTCCTGCTGCATAGCCCTCTTTATCGTGTCGACCTGCTCCGATATCTCCTTGAGCATGAAGTGGTCGAACTCGCCCTTCCTGGCGTGCTCTATGTCCCAGTCGACGGAATCGACCATTCTATCCGCGGGCTTGCCATCCTTCAGTCCGAATATTTTGACCCCGCTGTCGTTCATTACAACAAAATCCCCATCATATAGGTAAGTCACTCTTTTGGTGTGCTCGACGAACGCGGGTATGTCGCTGGCCGCGAAGCAGCCGTGTTCCGAGAGCCCGAGGACAAGCGGCGAACCGTTCTTTGCGGCCACTATCTTCCTTTCGCCTTTGTGCATGACCAGGACTGCATAGCTCCCCTCCAGCTTCCTCAGCGCCGACTTGCAGGCGTCCTCGAACTTCTTGCATCCTTTCATCTCCTCCTCTATTAGGTGCGCAACCACCTCTGTGTCCGTCTGGCCCTCGAACCTGTGACCCTTTTCCAGCAAAATTTTTTTGAGTTCCTGGTAGTTCTCTATGATGCCGTTGTGCACGATTGTTATGCTTCCCGTGCAGTCGGTGTGCGGGTGCGCGTTCTCCCTCGTTACTCCGCCGTGTGTGGCCCACCTTGTGTGGGATATCCCCATGGTACCCGGCGTGGAAAGGAAATCAAACTTCCCGTCGACCTCGTCTATCTTGCCGACGCCCTTCTTTATCGTCAGCTCGTCACCGGCGACAGCGATGCCGCAAGAATCATATCCGCGGTACTCCAGGTTCTTCAGTCCCTTCAGAAGGAACGGCGCGACCTCCCTGTTGCCTATGTACCCGATTATGCCGCACATTTTTCAACAACCATGCCTCGATTCTTTCCGTAAATATGAATGCGGGCGGGCTTATTTAAACATTACTACAGCGGCTGGCATACCACACAAAAAACATTTATACTAGTGCCTCCAACAGTAGGTTATGACAAAGAAGATGCTCGTCGAGAAGGCGGAGGGAAAGTACCTTTCCAAACCAATAAAGATGGTTGATAACCCGAGGCAGCTGATACCTGTTACGAGCGACATGGCTTGGAGGATACTGAAGGTGCTGAACTCAAAGCCGTCCTACCCCGGGGAGATTGCCGAGAGCCTTAGGATGAACGAGCAGAACGTCTACTATCACATCCACAAGCTGGAGAAGGCCGGTCTGGTCGAGGTGGTGAGCGAGGACAAGAAGCAGGGCGCCCTGTGCAAGTACTACACGGTCACGTCTCCCGCTTTCGGCATTGAGCTCGGGGCGAGCGAGGAGGAGATAAAATTCAGCGACGACAAATCCTACGGCAAGCTGAAGGACTTCTTTTACGAGTTCATAAAGGACGGCGTGTTCGACGGCTCCATAGTCGTGGGCGCGCCGACGCAGCACGGGCCCTATCTGACTTCCGCAAGGGATTCCCACTATGCCGTCCACCTGGGCATGTTCCTTGGAAACTTCTGCACCACCGCGAACAGGCTCGTTGTGAAGCTCGACACCGAGGTGAAGGCCGAGTCCGCTGAGAAGAGGAACATGATAATCGTGGGAGGGCCGATAACCAACATCATATCAAATGATGTCAACGACAGGCTTCCCATAAGGTTCAAGTGGAAGAACAACTGGAGCATTCACTCCGACCTGAGCAAGGAGAACTATGTCGATGACGATGTCGGGATAATTGCGAAGATAAAGAACCCGTGGGACAAGGGCAAGGTGATAATCATCCTGGCGGGGCTGAAGTTCGAGGGCACAAAGTCGTGCGTGATGGCGCTGACGCAGAACTTCGACGAGCTGCTGAAGGACTACTCCAAGGAAAGGGACTTTGTGAAGCTGATAAGGGGGCTGGACCGCGACGGCGACGGCAAGGTCGACTACATACAGATAGTCGAGTGACACAATTCTGCCCAGTTAACCAGCTGAGAAATACCGTCTCAGAAAAACCGGTCAAAAAAGCTTTATATATTAGCAATACTAATTACTTGTAGGTGGTAACAAATGTTGTGGAACGGAGTTGCCGAACAAACGGCGCCAAAGAGTGGCTACGAAGATGCTGACGAGGGCGACGATGTCGATGTAAAGATAGAGATGGTGTTCCAGCCCTCGGTCGAGAGTTACCTTAAGAACAAGTTCGGCAGCGCACAGGCATTCTATGAGAAGGTTCACCCATATGCTGTGGCCCTGGCGGGCGACGGATACATAGATGTTATAGGCAGAGACTCTGACACCATAACGGTGGCTCCCAAGCTCAAGGTCAGCGACGCTGATTCGATTGAAAAGTGGGTGAGGGGCGTTAAGAGGACAATTGACGAGATAAACCTGTACGTGGTTTAGGCACTGGTGGTAAAAATGATGATAGAGTCAAACAAAGAGGGAAAGGGGAGCAAGCTGGGCGTGGCTGCTGTTTACGGCTCAGGAACGGACACGAGTCCAACCACTCTGGGCAACACAGGCACCTTCTACTCTTCGTATCATGACATGCTTGCAGCGACACTCAAGCTGGAAGGGTACACTCCGGATGCGTGCGACACAAAGCTGGAGGAATCCGGAATCGTATCGCCGCTCTGGGAAGGCGGAAAGATTAGCAGGTTGAGCAGCAAGGACCGCTACGCTGTATGGCGTGCCAGGGCGGACTACACCGAGGAAAGCGACACGAGCAGCTACATAGCCTAGCACAGGGTTTCCCGGAACAGCTTTTATCCCTTTGCCAGCAATAATTATTTTGTTTGGCATGAGCGGGGATAACCACGAGGATGAGCTTTACAAGGTGGACAGCGGCACCTACCTGACAAACGACCTTGCAAGATTCCTGAAGCAGAGGGGCATAGACCCGAAGAGATTCTACTCCAAGAAGATCGTGCCCTACATGACGGCGCTGAAGAACGGCAAGTACGTCTTTGAGGCCCACGAGAGCACCGCAAGGGTTGTCCTGCTTGCCGTCTTTGCGAAGGACGTGATTGAGGACGGCGACGACATCGTGGTGAGCGAGACGACTAACTTTGATGCATGGCTGGACAGGGTGGAAAGGACTGTCGCTGACGCGGGACGCTACATAATGTAGGCGATTTGTCAGGCAAAACTCCGGAAAAAACATTTATATTCATTACCTGTCAAATGATAGGTGATAGGTTATGGGAAAAAGGATTATTCCGAGAGCCCGCGGAAAGGGCGGACCGAGGTATCTGGCGCCGAGCCACAGGTACCTGGGCAAGGTGGAGTACCACGCTTCCAAGGATGCTGTCGGGAAGATAGTCGACATAAAGGACGACGTGGGAAGGACGGCTCCGGTGGCGGTTGTAAAGTTTTCAGACGGCAAGGAGACGCTGCAGATAGCCCAGGAGGGCGTGAGCGTCGGCCAGGAGGTAAAGTACGGAGGCGAAGTCACAGCAGGAAACGTCATGGAGCTGGACAAGATACCGGTGGGGGCCAGGATATCCGGAATAGAGACATACCCATTGTCGGGCCCGAAGATGTGCAGGGCGTCCGGCTCGTTCGCGATTGTTGCGGCAAAGACAGGCAACAAGGTAAGGATACAATTTTCTCACGGCCATAGAAACCAGTCCAGGCTGCTGGAGCTTGACAGCCGCTGCAGGGCTACCATAGGCGTGCCGGCGGGCGGCGGAAGGGACGAAAAGCCGTGGATGAAGGCCGGCCAGAAGGTCCACGCCATGCAGGCGAAGAACAGGCTCTTCCCGAGAAGCGCCGGCGTCGCCATGACCGCGACAGACCACCCGTACGGTGGAAGGAGCAAGAGACCGAGACCTTCAAAGACAGTCTCAAGGGACGCTCCTCCGGGAGCCAAGGTCGGAAGCATAGCCGCGAGAAGGGTAGGAATAAGGAAGTAAGCCCTGTCGCATGTTTCCGCAAACTGGAATTTTTCGGCAGATTTTGTCTCTTTTGAGATATATTTTCAATCGTATGTTATGAAACATAGAAATCAACTTTAAATAAAGGGTACATATGTACCCTTATGGAACAAAACGAGGGCTTTGTGCTCATCTACGACATCCCGACTGGCGAGGCCTACTTCAAGAAGAGGATAAACAGGATGCTGAACATGATGAAGGCGGAGATGGTGCAGAGGTCGGCGTGGAAGTCGTACGACCTGAACGGGCTGACAAGGATAGCGACGCTAATCAAGAACGTGGGCGGCAGGGCAAGGATAATGGAGGAGAGGCTGATTTTCGAGTGACTCTATTTTTCCGCACGCAAGCTGATTCCATAAGTGCACATGCCGACGCCGCTCATTCCGGCTCACCGTCCTTTGCTATGTTTTCCAGCCATCCCATTATCTCGCTCTCGGGAACGCCTGATTCAATCTTCTCCTTTACATTGTCTCCGAGTCCAATTGCTTTTTCTACCCTCTTTGCCATCACGGAGTTGTTGGCGTAAGTATCGCGGCTTGTTGACAAAAGACTGTAACCGAACGGGGGGTAAAGCGCCGATGCAGCCAGAACAATGAATTCTTTAAGGACTTGTTTTGGTCCGAGCAAGTCTTTTCTTGTAGGGTGCTTTGGCAGAGAAGGATTCTGTTCCTTATAGTACTTGTCCAATCCGTATTCGAAGAATCTTTTGTCTTCAAAAAGTTCGGCGCATTTGTAGGTGCTGTAGTTGTCCAACGCCCTGTCGGCAAGTGCGGCAAGAAATCCCGATGCGTGATAAACAGGATTTAATACAAAGATAAGACTTGGCAGGGTCCCGATTCCAACACGATTGGATTTTTTCTTCATCCCCTCAAAATCCCGCCCTTGCCCAATCAGCTTTTCGGCACAGGGTTTGAGTTGGCTCGCGTACAAATCCACCGTGTCCATTTCCAGTCACACATTACTTATGGATGTGCATTGTTAACTTAAAGGGTGCTATAAACTTTCAATAAATTTTAACCACTAAACGAAGACAAATAATTAATGAAGTTGGGGATGAAGCACTGGATATTAATCGTAATGATTGTTTTTATTGGTATAGTATCTTCTCTTTATTTGTACAAAACTCAAGATTTTGATAAAATTTTAAACACAACTAAAATAGACGACAGTTATAAATCTTATTTTAAATCTCAATTTGAGAATAATCTGTATGTTGATGTTTCTTTCAGAGTCACCACAGGCAAAATACCAGAAGTTCTTAAATCGCTAAATGTTGCTGATTTTCTGTTACGTGATACTATGGAACATTCTCAAGGTTATGCGTATGAATGGATTATAGGAAGCATTACGATATGGGGCATGGAGAAAATAATAGCTAATCCTTATGTTGAAAAGATAAACTCTAATTGTTGTACATCTGCACTTTGAAATTCTATTAGAGCATTAAATTATGGATGCAACCTTTATATACCATGTGAACAGTTTTAGAAGATTAATCAAACAGGTAAGACTATAAGTAATGTATGATAGAGCTGACGTTCCTCGGCACTGTCTCGGGGATACCCGACAAGAAGAGGGGCCACTCGGCCATAGCCCTGGAGTATTCGAGCGAGACCAAGGACTATCTTCTCTTCGACTGCGGCGAGGGCACCCAGCTCAGGCTTATGATGTCGGGGGTGAGCTTCATGAGGATAAGCAAGATCTTCATAACGCACTGGCACGCGGACCACTTTGCCGGCCTGCTCCCGCTGCTCGCGACCATGAACCTTGAGAAGAGGACGGAGGAGCTGAAGATATACGGGCCCGAGGCGGAGAAGTTCGTCTCGGACATCCTGGAGCTGGGTTACTTCGGGACGAGGTTCCCTGTCACAGCGATAAACGTCCCGTTCGAGGGCGACGAGATAACAAAGGTTGACGACGCGGAGGAGTATGAGATACTTTCGGTGCCGACCCTGCACACGGTCCCGTCGGTGGCATACTGCTTCAGGGAGAAGGACAGGTGGGCCATAGACCTCGAGAAGCTGAAGGCGCAGGGGCTGAGGAGGGGAGCCTGGCTGAAGAGGCTGAAGAAGAACAGGAAGGCGGAGTTCATGGGTAAGGAGGTGAAGATAGAGGACGTGGCGGACTCCAAGCCGGGGCTGAAGGTGGTCTACACGGGTGACACAATGCCGTGCGACAATGTCGTAAATCTGTCGAAGGATGCGGACCTGCTCATACATGACGCCACATTTTTGGAGCCCGACGAGACGAAGGCCAGGTTCCATGCGACCGTGGGCGATGCGGCCGAGATAGCGAGGCGCGCCAACGTAAAACAGCTGATACTCACGCACTTCAGCAGGAGATACACGGACACGAAGGAGCTCGAGAGCGAGGCCAAGACTGTGTTCGAGAACACCCAGGCGGCATACGACTTCATGAAGGTGCAGGTGAGGTCGCAGAAACAGTAGGCATACGACAAAATGATGATGCCCGCCTAAAACATTGATTCCATCTCGTTCTTGATGAACAGGTCGCATTCCCTGTGCGCATCGATGGCTATGCCCCTGTCGACGTTTCTTGTGGGGATCTCTATGCCTATGACGTTCCCGTAGTAGCAGGCGAGCGTGCGGTTCCCGGCAGTCCAGTAGACCCCGTCCTCCAGCTTGATGCCCTGCGTGGTGTAGGGATAGCCGGGTATGTCGCTTTTCAGTATGAGTTGCCAGCCCGACATCGGCCTGAACATCTTCCTGTACGAGCAGATGTGTTCCACAAGCCTTTTAGCCAGCCTGAACTCGATGCCGTCCCTGCTTTTGGAGAACTCTTGGGTCGAGATCAGGACCTGAAACCCGCAGACATCGTCGCCGTTCGCGGCCGGAAGGAAATTTTCATGGTGGTCGGTGATTATCGCGGGCTTGTATATCCCTATCAGTCCGGCCAGGTCCCGCGTCTTCGCGCTGCGGAAAGTCCCCAAATCCCTGTTTATGTCCACGCCTTCGTATTCCCTGTGTCCGGTTGGGTTCACTTCCGGCACGGCGATGTAGCCTACCTTGCCCGATGCGCCTATATCCTTCCTGGCTTCCAGTATACCGTACTTGGACAGAGGCTCGTCGCCGTGAACCTTGCCCACGGAAAGGAGCGTGCGCCTGTAGTTTCCAAGCGGCTTGTAGTAATATATTGAGCCGATCCTGTCAAACCCTCCGATGCAATCACATTCCGGATCCGTTTCAGACATGCTCATCTCCCCCGCACCTTCGCATAGTCTATTGAAATGGAATTATTAAAGGCCAACGTAACGGTGCTTGGACAAACGGTTAGATTCAAACATCCTACAGGGGGATTATTACCTTCAGGAGTATCTCTATGACCACGAGCCCAGCGACCAGACCAACGAGGTGCATCGGCTTTAGCTTTATGGAGACCTTTCCCTCCTCGCTGTACCTGGTCAGGCCTCCCACACCCATGGGCATGTAAATCTTGTCGTTGGACTTCGCCATATCAATCGACTGAATTAATTATGTGGGATTCGGTTTATAAACGTTAGGACTTGCCCACGGTCACAAGTATAGTATCTCTGTATACGTCCTTGCCCTTCAGCTTCCCCGCAAGCTTCTTCGAGAACTTCGTCTTCACGCCCAGCTCCCGCTTCAGGAGCTTCACAATGTCGTTCGCAGCCTTCTTTGACCCTATGTAAAGGTCGACACCGTCCTTCGCCTTCTGCACCCTTGACACGAACGCCTGCGGGTCGAGCTGGCTCATGAAGGAAAGCTGCTTTGTCACCTCGTCCAGGACAGGGTCCATCAGGTCCTTCGGAAGCCTTATCTGCAGTATGGTCTGGAAGTAGCCGGTCTTCCTCATCGTGCAGTACTTGCATATTATGCTCCTCGAGAAGACGTTCATCTCGGCGGTCTCCTCCTTCTCCGCGCCGTCGAACTCGCTCCTCACGGTGAGGAAGAGCCTGTTCCTTTTGCTATCGACGCGGAAGCTCACCCCGATTATGTTGGGCTTGTTGAGAATCCTGGCCAACTCGTCCTCCAAAAGCTCGTTGGAACTGTTCATCTGCTTGTCTTCGACGGAGTACTTGCCGCACACGCGGCACTTCCTTATCGCTATGGACTCCGGCAGCTCCCTTATCGCGCTCTTCCCCTGAAGGAAGCAGTCCCTGCACAGGCTGTCGAAGAATTCCTCTGTGTTTTTTCCGCACCTGGGGCAAAACTTTCCCGGCATATCAGTCCACTTCCTTGATTACGCTCCGCACTTTTATAAAGTTTTCTTGCCATCAATAATTAAGATAATCATGCCTTACGTACCGACGAATGACAGGCCGGTCCTCAACACGAGGGTGGACAGGCTGGCCGAGGAGATAGCAAACGGCCTCATCGCGAAAAAGGAAACGGTCGAGCTGTCGGAGAGGTATAGGGAGAACTTCAACAAGATCTTTGATACGCTGTACATGCTGGAGACAAAGCCGGGCGAGTTCAAGCCGAAGACCAAGGCAGAGGAATTGGCATACGAGATATTCGACGTCGCCAAAAAGTACGGCTACAAAGGCGCGTGGCTCGGCGAACTGAATTATTCGATAACGATGCTTATACAGGTCGTCCCCTACAAGATGGTCAGG
>CAYRSM010000047.1:0-3174 GCA_964427125.1 uncultured archaeon
CATCTCTTATGGCCGCCTTCTCGTCCGACCCGAGCTCCGCCAGCTCCACTTTTTTCACCGGCTCGGCAAAATCCCTCACGTAATTCCTGACCGCGGCTATCTTAGCTTTCAGCGGGTGTATGTTCCTGTCCGTCACCGGGAATTCCTTGCCCAGCGCCTTCACCACGCTCTCCTCGTCGGAGTACAGTTTCACCAAGTTTTCAAGAATCCTGAAGGGGACATGTATAATCTCCTCCCGCTTTGGTATCCTTACGACTGACAGCTCGTAGGCTCTCCTCAGGTTCACAGTCTCGCGGCTCTCCTTCACACTGCTGCCGGAAAAGTAGGCTTCCTCCGCCCTGTCGAACTCGTCGAACACGTGCGGCGCTATGTTCCTCAGCACTATGTCCTTCGCTATGGTGAGCCTGCCCTGAAACATCCAGTACCTGAGGTGCTCCGGAAGCATGTACATCAGCATGTCATCAACAGATATGACGTTACCGATGCTCTTGCTCATCTTCTGGCCGTTGACAAGAAAATGTTCGTAGGTAATCGGATAAGGCGGTTTATATTTGAAAATCTTCTCCGCTATCTCGCTTCCTGTGTCCCAGCTGCCGCCCGATGCCGAATGCTCTTTTCCGAAGGGCTCGCAGGTTGTCTTCAGGAAGGTCCACCTCGCCGGCCACTCCACCCTCCATGTGAGCTTGGCCCTCCCGTTCAGGACAGATACATTTCCCCTGTGTCCGCACCCGCTGACGGGGTTCTTCCTCTGCAGCAACACCTCTTCCGGGTTGCAAAAATATTCCACCGTGGAAGTCTTTTCGTCGTAGCTCAATATCTTTGTCGTCGATATCCTGTTGCATTTCTCGCATATCACGTCAACCGGGTACCAGCCCGCGTCCAGCTTTGTGGTGCGGAACTTGTTCAGAATATCGGCAATCTCCATCCTCTTCCTTATCGCGAATTTTATCATCTCGTTGTACATGCCTGACCTGTACATGTCTATGCCGCGCATCACAACCGGCTTTACGTTCACCTTTTCCAGCTGTTTCAAAAATTTGTCCTCGAAATGCTCCACAAAATTCCCATGCCCGTCCTTCCAAAAATCTGGTATCATCGCCGCTGGCACACCAAGATAATCCTCGAGCTCCTTCGGCATGTCTGACGGCACGCTCCTGAACGGGTCCATGTCGTCGGATATCCATATCAGCTCTGCCTTGTCACCCAGCGACTGCGCAGCAAGCCGCACCGCATCCCCCCTGATTACATCGTTCGCGTTTCCTATGTGCGGGTCGCCCGACATCGACGTGCCGGTGGTTATGACCTGCCTGTCCGCCTTCCAGCCTTCGGCAAGCTCCCTCGCTATGTTGTCCGGCCAGAAGCCGCGCTCCTTTTCCCCGTACATACGCAACAAAATAAATCTCGTTTCGGTGAAATTAAAGACTAGGACTGTTCGCAACTACCTTGTCCAGACGCTGCACCCTATCAGGTTTCCGTTGCCGGACGTGGCCACAAAGCCGAGGCCCAGGCTGTCCATCACTACCTGACCCGAAGTGTAGTTGTACAGTGCGTACTTCGGGTAGGCCGTCTCATCTATGCTCACGTTCGCCCTGACCGCGGCCGAGTAGCCGAACGTGCAAGACCTGCTTATGACGTTCTTGCTACAGTAGCAGGCTGACTTGCCGCAGGTTATTTCGCAGCACCTGCCCGTGTCTTCCGGGGCCGTGCAGGACGTTCCGATGGAGGCCTGCTTGTCGGCGGCCAAGAGCCGGACGCTAAGCACACCATTGTAGCGGTCGTTCACCTGCTGCCCGAGGGACGCCAGCTTGCTGTCGATCTGCGAGGGGTTCGAGTAGGCTATCGCGTCCCTGGTCTGGCCCGTGCTCTGGCTGCATGCCGCGCCGTGCACGTCGTCGGCGCTCGGGGCGGCGCCGCACTTCTCATAGTACCCACTGGACCTGCAGCTGTCGCCGCTGCATGATATCGGGGAGCCGCTGTAGCTGCACTGCACGGTGAACCCGCCCACAAACCCGCACACGTAGGAGCCGGACCGGGAGGACGGGCACACCTTCGGGTCGCTCGACTTTCCGTTTATGGCCGGCATGACCACCTGCTGCTTCAACCAGTCCCCTGAAATAATGTCGCTTGCAAGCCCGTACATCCTGCCGAACACCGTGCTCAGGTTGGCCTCGGGCGTGAACGTCCTGTCTATGGCGACCTGCGAACCCGGGGCGCACGCCTTGCCGTCGGATGTTCGCTGGTCGCAGTACCCGAAGGTGGCGTCGGGCCATCTTGCGTAGATATAATTGCTGTCAAAAATGCCAGACACGCTTGCGCCGAGGTTTCCCGGCAGCACCATGTTGGGCTCGTTGCCCTTCGCAAACCCGCGGTACGCCTGCAGGTATGTGTAGTTGGCGTAGCCTGTGGAGCCGTTGAGCCCGATTGCGGAATCGCCGTTGACTATGTCGCCCCTGACCCTGTCTGGGCTGCACGCCCCTCCCAGGCAGCTGCTGCCGTAGCACTGCCAGCTCTTGTCCGCGTAACTCATGCCTGCGTCGTAAGTCGCCTGCAGGAGGGAAAGCCTCAGCGCGTCAAGGAAGGACCTCGCATAAGTCTCGACCTTGCTCCCGGCAAGCAGCAGGCCGTTCTCGGCCACGCTCCTCTTCAGCGCAGACGAGTTTGTCAGCTGCGTCGTGATGTAGAAGATGAAGAATATCAGGAATATGACGACCCCTATCATCATCTCGATTATCCCCTTCCGTCTCATCCCTTCACCTCGAACGTCACGTTGGACAGCGCCGCGGACGGGTCCGTCCTGAAGTTGCCGTTGGGTATCAGAGGCAGCGGGTACGCCAGACCCAGGTCGTAATTCGCCAGCCCGACACAGCCGGAGCCGCTCTTGGCCGCTCCGCTCAGCAGGCAGATAGTCCTGTTCAAAAGGGAGAGGTAGTAAGACGTCTGCTTCCCGTCCCCGAGGAAACTCACGTACCTGTAGAAGACAGTCGGTACCGTAAGCGGGTCTGTCGTGACGGAGTCTGTGCGTGCGCCGTCTATGAAATTCATGATGCTGAGATCGAATATCAGCGGGATGCTGCAATTCTGCCTGGAGCTGTCGCATCCGCCGTTTTTGGTGTCGACCTTCAGTTCGTAAAGCGACAGCGGGACGTCCTGGTGCCTGCCGAAGTCGTACGTGTC
>CAYRSM010000047.1:3274-10683 GCA_964427125.1 uncultured archaeon
TCAGTTCGTAAAGCGACAGCGGGACGTCCTGGTGCCTGCCGAAGTCGTACGTGTCCCTGACAATCAGCGTGAGGTTGAACTTCGCCAGGTTGACGAACAGCACCGCCATCGCAACCACCACAAGCATCAGCATCGCCAGGGTCGCGAAGCTCACGAAGCCCCTGCAAAATCTCCTACTTCCACCCGTAAAGACCACACGCATAACCTCCTATGTTTTTTCCCGGCTCCACCTCCTGGACGCCGCTGTCCGGGCCGTAGTTCTCCTTGCCGCCGTTGCACACGTACCACTTTGTCCTGCCCGAATCGCCCTGGTCCGGCGCGCACAGCAGGCAGTCCTTGCCCGGGAAGCCGCACCATGCGGAGTTGAACATGTCAACAAAGGTCTTTTTGTCGCCGCCGCTTATAACTACGTTTCCCCTTTCATCGCTGTAGTCCACGGTGTCTATGCTGTCCGTGCTCAGCACGTTGGTCGAGTGAACCCTGCTGCCGCTTGTCTTGCCGTAGCAATTCCCGCCGGAGCAGCACTCCGCGGAATACCTGTAATAGCCGTTTGCAGCGGGGTCAACGTAGGTCAGCCTGCCCGGCGCCCAGATATAGCCATGCCCGTTGACCGACACAGAGCTCACCTGGTTTTTGCCGCCGTCCGATCTGCTGTACCAGTTGTTCTGGTCTCCGCCGTAGTTGACGACGTCCGACCCGACATCGTCCTGAAGCGACGGACGGCACTTGCCGGGCAACAGGGGTATCACAGGGGTGTCTATGCTACTTATCGCGTCCCCGTTGGAATAGCTGGAACAGGAAACCACGCACGCCGAGCAGCTAGACGGGCTGGCCCACGTGTAAGACGGCCTCAGGCTGGAGAAGATGTTGTCGAAGTACGTCCTGCCGTTCTCCTGCTTGATGATTACTCCGAAACATGATGCAGATTGCACAGGGCTCTGAAGCTCCCGCACCTCGTCGCTCGTCAGGTCGCCCTGCGTCCTTGCGTACGCTCCCGCGCCTGTGCAGCTGTAGCTCTTGCACACCTTCTGCAAGCCGGCGTTGAAGTAGACGCACACCTCGTTCCTGGCCGTGTCCAGTTCCACGCGGTTGACGTCGCCCGTGTCGAAAAGAAGGAGCTTCGTGAAGTTCTGCTCGCCGGACACGCAAGCTCTTGAGAGCCAGTATGTCATCTCCGACAGGGGAGTCTTGGTTATTGTCAATTCCTCCTTTCCCAGAGTGCAGTTATTCCTGTCGTAGCACAAATCCACCATGCTATCTATGGAGTTCGACTTCATCAGGCCGGCCAGCTGGTAGCAGGGGGACCTCGGATTGAAGTAGGGAAAGTACCGCCCGGGGTCAGAGCCGTCCGTCCTTACGTCGGAGAAGTTCACGCCCGTGCCGGAGAGACCGTGCGCGGAATAAATGTAGTCGAAGCCGTTCAGGCGGCAGCAGCCGCTGCCGTACCACCGCTGGTTGTCCCACGCGCCTTTCGGGTTGGAAGCGTCCACCCTGGTGAAGTTCACGGCAGACTTCAGCAGATTTCCGCCGCTGTCGTTCATCAGGAGCGGGCTGGAAGCCGAGAGGTAGTTCATGAAGTCCGCGGCGGCCCTGTACATGTCCACGTTCGTCCTCTCGATCCTCAGGTCCAGGAAGTTGCCGGTGATTATGAATATGAAGGCCGCCACGAACGCCGTGATGAACATGAACTTCAGTATGTAGTGTATTGGCGGAATGTCATATCACCTTCAAACGTTGCAGCCCGCCTTGCAGACCATGTCGATGCCGGCCTTGCTGAAACTGCCGCCGGCATAGCCCGCAGCGGTCTTGTCAATCTCAAACACTATGTCATTTTCGTTGCTTCCCGATTCCCTGGAGGTTCCGCCGTACCGGAAGGACGGTATGGGATAGCAGTCCGTCGTGCCTATCTCCGCGCTGTACGTGGAGTTGGCGCACATCAGGCCGTCGGCGAAGCGGAAGTAATAGCCCGCCTTCGTCGCGCTGGCGCCCGGGCTTTTCGGTATAGTGTACGCCAGTCTCACGGCGCCCGGCACGCCCCCGCTGGAAGTAACGAGCCCCGACATATCCCCCGACACCACGTCCGAGAGCCTCAGGCCGAAGTAGAACGCGAACTCCTGGAGCTGGCCTGTGAGCCATATGACGAAGACAATCCCCATCACTATGAACGTGATGAAGCCCAGTATCTCGGCCGAAATCGCCTCTGCCATCCAATTAACTCTTTGGCTTGATTAAGCAATAATTTATCAGCACGCCCCGCTCCTCGACAGCAGGACCGTGGGGCTCGCCTTGTTAGGGTTGCCCAGAGAGTTTGCGCCGTATACGTAGAAACAGTAGCTGCCCCTTGTTATCTCAGGTACGTTGAACACTATCCCCTCGTTTGACAAGTCTGTGCACGCATAGTCCTTGCTAGGCTCTTTGAAGCAATAGGAATTTCCGGGCGCCTTGAAGCTGTCCACACAGTCCGGAAGGGTGAAGTTCACCGAGTTGAAGCTGTTCTGTTTGAGCGCGTCGTCAAGCACCGTGCGCATCGCCTCAGTCTTCTTTGCGTCACACCCTATCGCAGGGAGTCCTCCGATTATGAACTGGAATATGAGTATGGCAACGACCGCCACTCCCACCCAGAAGATTATCTTTCCCAGCACGTCAAGAAGCTCGACTACTCCTTTCATAATCGCCACCTAGCAGCTCCCGCAGCACACCGTCCTGGCCGTAACCTTTACGGTGTAGGTGCCTGGCTGCATCCCGCTCCCGCTTGTCCCGCAGTTGGTGAAAGCGACGGGCGTCGATGTCCCCCCGAGCGGCCGGAACACCGTGCTGTCGCACCTCTCCTTCCCGTCGTCCTTGTATGTGTAGCAGTACTGGCGCGTGTCCGGCTTGAAGTAGGCGCCAGTCACGCAGTCCTCCACCTTGAAGGAAGTGTACGTGACCGCCGAGCCGAATGTCGTCGCCGCGTCGTTCACAAGCCTGCCCAGCTCGCCCTGGAACCTGCCAAGGCAGTACTGCCCCCCTCCAAACTGTGTTATGATGAAGTAGAATATCAGTATAAGCACGAAGACCACCAGCGCGACCAGTATAATGTTGACAAGGTTGCTTGCGAGCACCCCCTTCGCCGAGCCTCCCATGAATTAAAAATTATTTTCCATGTTAATTAACTGCAGCTCAACCGCACTTCCGCGTGTTGGTGTTGCACACTCCCTCGGTGCACACGTTGTTCGGGCAGCACTGCTGGCCGACCTTACCGCACCCGGGTAAAATCTTGTTGCACTCGCCAGGGCTGAACGAGCCGTCGCCGCCTACGCTTATCCCGACACCGCCCAGGACGCCGGCACACTCGATGCTTTTTGAATCAAGCTTGCAGGCGCCGCCTGTCGTGAGGCATATGGAGCATTCGCTGCCCATGACCGCTTTGCAGTCGCTCTCGGTAAGGCCCGATTTTTGTGAGACGACCGCAGTGTAGATGAAAAAGATTGCGAGAGCCAACACTATGATGCCCAGCACCATAAATACGACTGTGCTGGCGGCCAGACCCCTCGCGGACGACTGAATGATCTGTGCCGGCATGCTCATCCACATTTCCCGACTGGGTGCTCTGTGTATGGCACTCCCAGCTTGTTGCACTCGGTAGTCTGGAATATCCCGCTGTCGTCGATGGCTATGCCAGAGTTCCTCAGCTCCGCGACGCACTCCTTTGCCCTCGCCTGCTCCAGGCCCGCGTATTGTATGGTGCATTCGTTGCAACCGCATGTCAGTATGCCGGAGCTGGCGCAGTCCCCTCCCCCCGTGCCGGCCACGCACGCCGAGCATTGCGTAAGCATGTACGACTTGCAGGCGCTTCCGAAAAGGCTTGTCTTCCCCGGGAGGAAGTACGATATCGCGAGGTACACGGCTATCACGAGAACTATGACCATTATCACTATCTTCACAACAGTGCCTGAGGCGAGGCCGATGTTTGCCATAAACAGATTTTGTCCGCGGCTGCTATTAATGGTTGGCTCACTTGCAGCTCTTTGTCACCTCGTCGAAACTCTGGCCGCCGGGGCATGCGCAGTTGTTTTTCGCGCCGCACTGAAGGCCTGCCGAGCACTTCGGCTCCTTGTCGCAGCACGGCTGGCTGTATGCGCCGCAGAAGCAGCTCTGGCTCTGTATGGGGAAGCACGAGAAAAGCCGCCCGAAAGAACTGGACACCTTGTCTATCAGGGAAAGTATGCCGCCCCGGCCGGACTGCAGGTTGAAAAGGAAGAGCGTTATGGCGAACAGGAGTATGATGGTGAGTATGATGCCCAGCGCGACGAACTTCATCTCCATAAGGATAATTTGTCGCGGCCCGTATTTAACTGGTCAGGGTCGTGTAGGTGCCGCCGCGCTGGTCCGGCCACTGTATGTTTATGACGTTCTCCTGGAGGTACGCCAGCGCTGCTCCCGTTGCGAATCCCGACACCGCCTTGGCCAACCCCCCTCCCAGACCACCGGTGTAAGCCGTGGCTATGGTCGTGACTGTTATGTCGACTGCCGTGGTGCCTATGTACGCCACCGCAGTCTTCCCAGCAAACCAACCTGTAATCTCTGTGTTGCAGAAGCCGGCATTGTAGGTGTAGTTGACCCCGATGGCCGGATACGACCATTTCGGCAGCTCAGCGCCTGTGACCGTGCCGTAGATGTCCTTCAAGCCGAGGCCAACGGTCTGCATAAATTGCGTGACATCGCCCGTGGGGACAGGGGGGCACTCCTTCACTCCGACGACATCGGGAAGCAGTGCCTGCCCGGGGCCCTGGTTGTAAGTGTAATTGTCGACCTGGCTCGTGAGGAAGGACGTGCCTCCTGCGGTGTACCATTTGAAATACTGCGTGTTGCCCGTGCCGAGCAGCGACTGTTTGCTGTATGACAAGGGGAAATTACACTGAAGGTCATCGCCCATCTTCGCCGTTGTCACGTCTGCGCTGCACGGGCTGGCGAAGTTTAACCTCACGGGGGAATAGCCGTTGTACGACTGGCCGCTGAACCAAGAGTAGCTCAGGTCGTTCTTCTTCAGCAGGGGCACGTAGTAGGAGTTGACATCATCGTCCAGCTGGAACTTGTACACCCCCCCGTACGCCGCCTTGAGCCCTAGTGTGTTTAGTCCCACCGACTTTATGGGTATGTTCAGGTTTGCGGACTTTTGAACAAGTATGTCGTTGGCCACAAGTATCGCGCATATCGCGTCCCCGGTGAGCTCCTTCGCCAGCGGCAGCCTGCCCAGCTTTATGCCCAGGGTGCGGCACTGCATGAACTTCGGCACGTCGCTCGCGGGCACGCCCAGTATGTCCGTGTCGCTCAAAAGCCCGGCGGCGACCTGCATTTCCAGGTACTGCGCCATCTTCTGGTCTTTGAGCCACTGCGTCACCCCTTTCTTAAAATCTAGCGTCTGGTAAAATGACGCAAGCTTGTCCTTAAGCGTAAGGTCGGTCAGCCCGGTGCTCTCGTAAACCTTGGGCAGGTTGCTCTTCAGGTCGTTCATGATTATGCTTATCGGGCTTCCTGCGGCGACCTCCTTGCCCCACGGGAGATCGTCAAGATTGCTGATGACATTGCCGCTCGCGTCCTTCGCTATGCTGCCGTCGGCTCCCTGAAGTGCCGTGTCCTCCATGAGCTGCTCCGCGTTGTACCTGCTGGTTATAGTCGCAAGCTCGTCTGCGGACAGGGACTTCGCAACCAAAGAATCCAGACCGGTCGTAAGTTTTTCCTCAGAACCCTCCAAAAGGAACTCCATTGCTTTTTTCTCCTCGGTCGTGCCCGCATAAGCCTTGAAACTTTTGTACACATCGTCGTAGTAGCCGTTGCCGCTCTTTATCTTGTCTAAGATGCTCTGCGCCATATCGCCCAGCGACCCTGTGAATTCCCCTGGGGTGCGCTGCGCGGCCTCCTCGATAAACTCTGCGGAAAGCTTTTCTGCTGCCTCCCTGCTTATCACGCCCTCGCCCATCTCGCCGATGACCTTGTCGGCAACGGGTTCTAGAAGCGTCGGTGCATAGCCATTTACCGCGTCTATGGCCGATCGTTCCAGTGCTTGTGTGGTTCCGGTGCCGCCCAGCTTTTCCACCAATGGTCTAACCAAGCTGATGAACCGGTTTGTGATTCCCCCCTTGAAGCTCGTCTCCGACGCCTTGACCGCGTCCTCGGCGGCCTCAGCCGTCACCTCCTCCCCGGCTTTTGAAACCTTGAAAACGGGAATCAGGTTTGTCACAGCGTTCACGCCACCGCCTATTATCATGTTCCACATCAGGGCGTTAGCCCCCCTGGCCTTGAACGGCGCGTACTCCTCCTGCGGGAAGGACTCGTAGTAGGCCATGTACCTGGGCACGCCCGCCGCAGCAAGCCATGTCGATGGGTCTATAACATTGCCTATGCCAGACGCCCAGCTGACAGGGTTCGTCAGGTCGAGCTTCGCGGTGTTCTGCCTAAGCAAAAAGTTTGTGACCGTGCACTTGCCGCCGCTGGGGGCGTTGCAGTTGACGTTGCTGCTGCCGAACGGCCTCCTCACATCGCCACCCTGTATGTTGCATCCGCCGGCGACAGGGCCAAGCGTGCACGCGCTTCTTGGACAGTTAATTACCCCCTGCACTCCGAACGGCCCGTCCCACGAAATCTTCACCCTATTGTCGTCCTTCTCGTCCGAGCTGCAGCTTATCGCGAAAGCCAGCGCCTTCATCGAGTTCACCGCGTCGTCGTCGGGCGTGCCGAAGGGCAGCGGTATCTGCGTGGATGTTATGACGAAAAAGTATATCGCCAGTCCCAGCACAAGCGCCCCTATCAGTATCTCAAGCACGAAGGTCGTCTCGACCATGCTAGCCCACCCCTGTGACGCCCGACAGCGCCTTCAGCCACGTGAAGAACTGGCCGGATATCTTGTCGTAGTTGGTCCAGAAGATGTAGATTACTATGGCGAGCGCCGCGATTATCACTATAAGCTCGATGACGAACTTCATCTCGACCATTCAGCACATACCCCCGATTATCGGCAGGCTCCCCACTATCCCGCATATCATGTTCTTGAGCGTCTTTGTGGACAGCTCCTTGAAGCCGCTCAGTATGGCCTGTCCCGCCCCGCTTATGAAAAGGTAGCCCACCGCTATGGCTATTATCGTGGCTATCATCACCGCGACTAGATAGGGCGGTATGGATATTGCTCCTTTTGCCATAATCAAAATTTGGCTTTCAAACCAGATTAACCTTTGCACGGCGCGATAGAGGGGTCACATCTGATTATGGCCTTCCAAGGGAGGTTCTTGACTATGAAGTCCACCATCTGCCTGCCGAACAGCAGGAATATGGCTATGAACACGAGGATAAGTATGCCGAAGATTATCCACTTTGCCATCCCCTCGAAAGCCACGTATCCCTTTGCCAGACTGATGCGCCTAAAGACAATTTGG
>CAYRSM010000048.1:0-10133 GCA_964427125.1 uncultured archaeon
AGTAGACATTATTCACAGTGAAATTGTTGCGGTTGAAGATTTTCATCTCGAAGGTCGTGTCGAAGCTGCTGCTCTGGCTAAGGGCTTGGAAGTCTGTCACGACGAGGTCGTTGTAAGCTGCGAGGGCTGCCTTCAGTGCGTCTACTCTGGGATAGATTGCATTCGTATAAGAATCGTATACTGGTCTGCCCGTCTTTTTCATCAATGTTTCTATTTCTGATGGAGACAAGGAATTGTTAGCCTGCTTCATCAATGCTGCCACGCCTGCAATATGCGGAGATGAAAAAGAGGTGCCCTCGGCCAAAGAATAACCTCCATTGATATTAGTTGTGTTTACAAGACCTGGAGCGAGCAAGTCCAAAACGTTGGCTCTATTACCGAAGTCGAACATAGTATCGTTTTCATCAGTTGCACCAACAGAGGAAACGTTCCCCACACATGAAGGATAAAATATCTTAGTAGTATTATACTCATTGCCAGAACCGTCGTCAACGAATATACCTTTATTAATGGCATCTTTCAAAGCTTGACTCAACAACCTCTCTGGAAAACAGTCAGAACTGTTGCTCCATCCTGGCGGGTCAAATCCCATGCTCATAGTGATGACAGAAATATTAAATTTTGTAGCGTTGTTGATGCACCATCTTATTGCATTCACCGTAGCTGGTTCATCAGGAGTGTCAATGCCGACTTTTAAAGCAACTATTTTTGCGCCAGGAGCAACGCCTTTGAGACTCCCATTTGCAACGGCCACGCCAGCCACCTGAGTGCCGTGCCCAAAACTGTCCATTGGATTAGAACTTTCGCTATTACAATTGCCAAATATATCTTTACTCGCGCAAAAATCGTACCCTCCTATTACTTTTTTGCAACTTCCATCATTGATATTATTAGTCACACTACATCCGCCTAAATCTGCATGTGTGTAATTAACGCCTGAATCTACTATGCAAATTGTTGTATTGCCGTTTGAACCAGTAATATTTAACCCGTTAATATTTAACAACCATACCTGATTGGCTCTGATTAATTTAACACTATCGGTAACAGAATACATGCCTTTCCCATTTAGATAAACCATGGACACCTTTGGGGTAAATCGTAGCTTCTCTAAACCATCGTTGTTGACATAACCATAAAATCCATCATTTAAATAGTACGTACCTGCTAGTTTGAAATCAGTGTTAGAAAGTGTGGAAAGAACATACTTCACATTTTCGTTGGACGGTTCGTTTAATACCACCGTTACATATGCCCTTGGTAGAAAGGCCAATTCATTGGCGATATTTTTGTCCACGTAAACATAACCGTTAACATCCGAAACTATGAGAACGAAACCAAAACAAAAAATGATAAAAATTGTGGTTGCCAAAACGGAACTATTCATATTTTCCCACTCCCTGGGTATAGGCACCATAAGTATACCATTTTGACTGGAGGTCTTTGACAATTTCTTGGATCGTCTGATTTCCTTGTTGTTCAGAAAGCCATACATACGTTACATCCAAATAAGCACCACCATATCCAATGTCAGTCACCCATCCAGAAATCCTGATGTCATTTATAAATTGGTGTTTGATTGATTTTACATCGCCAATGAAGTATTCCTGGAATTTCCTAGTTTCCTCCAAAGGATTAGTTGCATTAATCGATGCTGCTATGCCACCATTCGTCGCACCATTGAAAGTTATTGCAATCTTTTCTACTTTAACCAGATTATATTCTGTATACAACCATATTCCTATAATAGCCACAATTATTACAGTTATGAAAACCCATTTCTTCTGTGCCAAGTTCCATTCAAATTTCCTTTTCATCACATCACCGTCCTACAGCCTATATGTAATATCATCATACCCTCAGCTGGTCAGCTACTTCGTATCGTTTATGAACTTCGACACCCTGTACTCCATGTCGGAGGCGGACAGGCCCTCCGTGTAGTTCATCTGCAGGCCGTAGAAGCTTGGCGTCACGTTGTAAGAAAAATTGTACCCAAGGCCGCCGTTGAACTCCGTCGCATTGTAGAAGTTGAAGCCCCACCTCTTGCTGGCGTTTGACGTCACGATGTCGAACCTGACCAGCGACTGCGTACTGCCATCGACAGCGGAGTACACCCACTGGTCATAGTAGAGCGGCACATTCTGACCGAGGGAGTCCCAGACACCCTGCCTAATTGCACTTCTTGCGGCTTGTTCACCGCCTATCTGTTCGCCAAGGAAATAAGTAGGTTCAGGGTTAACGCGCCTGAATCCGCTAACGTTCCATTCCTTCATCCCCTGTCCATATCCGCCCCCCAATCCGGATAGATATATTTTTAGAAATGAAAAGGTGGTGTTGGAGGGGTTAAGCGTCATGTTGCATCCGACATACCATGCCGCTCCAATCCAGTCGATGTGAGTAGGACAGACATTTGTATTGATATTCGAGTAATCATTGCTTGCCGACCATTGTGTATTTTGACCGAAATTCCCGTAATTATAGTACTCGGAAACATTTGTAACATAGATTTTAGAAGTAAGATTAATCCAGTAGTAGCCTGTTTGACCGTTTGACGCGCCCCCGCCCCACCATAATGTAGAAGTGTCGTTGTCAACTGCTACAGTAACATCGTAGACTCCTCCAGCATTGTATGTCGCACTTACCGAACGGTTGATTGATTCCCAGTCAGAACTGTAATAATTAGTGTCAGTTTTGTTCCACGTTGCAAAATAATCACTGCCACTCGCTACTGCGGAAGTATTACCATAGTACATCCAGAAGTCGTTCCCGTAGGCGTCCTTAATCCATATGTGGCATCCAGCACTGTCATTCGCCTCAATCCAGTAAGACATGCTTTCGTTTTCCCACAATGATGTGAACCTTTCCGACATATCACATTTTGTGATATTTTCATCTACCTTTATCTGGTAGTTCGTCTGGTTGCTCCCGCCATTCCAATTCACACCAACATATCTCTTATACTGCCAGCTTGTGTTCCACCACGCCCACTTGCCCTGCTCGAACACCGTGCCGCCGGCGTTCAGCCTCGGGAACCACTCGTTCGAGACCTCTCCCAGCATGGGCTTCCAGTAGCCTTTCAGCTTTACCGTGATTGTCTGCCCTGTCTTAAAAGCGAAATCTGAAACTGGCTTGTACTCCGCTCTGGTGAAATTGTCCCAGTGCCAGCCGGTGACGTTCCTGCCATAGTGCGGTATGTTGTAGGTGCCGTTGGCGCCTGTCACAGTCTCGTTCCAGGTCCAGTCATTGTAATCGGTCACGTTCTGCGATACTGTCATATTACCCAAGATAAAAAGCTCGTACCTGTCCACAGAGCTACCCTTGTAGTTCTGCATCCTCGCCGTGAGGTCGGACGCCTTCACGTAGATGTCGGAAGCGGTGGGGTTCCTTATCACGAAGACCGCCTCGCCGTGGTCTATGTCCACCGTGTTGCTCGTGAGTGTTGTGAAGAAGTCATCCGCTGTAAGGACAGACTGGGACTTTACGCTTCCCGAAAAAGCGACATCAACGGCGACAAACACGGCAGCAAGGAAGACAAGGACGAACGCGCCTATGCCTTTGGGATTTTTCGGAAATGCCATGTGCTTCTATACACCAATTGAAACGATACAACTTAAAGATAAAATTTTTCGGACTATTCCTAAAATTGTTTTCCGATGTAATCATAGTATCTTCGCGCAATCCACAATCCTATCGCCGAAATCCTGCAGGTTCGTTATCTTGAAAGTGTCCTTTACGAAAGCGGGAAGAAGCTCCAGGTACTTCCTGTACAGGTACCTCTGGTCGCCCAGCACGAAAACAACCTTGTCGTCCTTCGACCTGAGCGCCCTGCCCAGAGCCTGCGACACCCTCCTCAGTGCGGGCACGACATACGCATAGTACTTTCCCTTCTCGTCGCCGTAGACCTGCTGGTAGTACCTGAGATAGAGCTTCGTCTTTATGCTCACGCTGTCGAACGGTATGCCCACCACGAAGATTGCGTCCACCTCCCTGCCCGGCAGGTCGACCCCCTCTGCGAACCTCCCCTGCATCGTGGCGCACAGCACCCCTTTCTCCTTCTTTGTGGCGCAAGCCTTGTACTCGTTCAGCATCCTCGCCGCGCTGTCTCCGTCCATGCCCTTCTGCTCCACGAAACACCTCCTTCCGAAATCCTCCGCTATCTTCCTGATGCCGGCAAGCAGCTCGTTCTGTATCCTGTAGCTGGCAGAGAAGATTATCACGTTGCCGTCTATAGCTTTCACAAAGTCCTTCATGGCACCTAGGTAAGCGCCTTTCATCTCTTCCGACATTCTCTCTCCCTTTGTCGTGAGGCCTTTCACTATGACCGACTTCACATTTCCGTCCTCGTATGGCAGGCGGAAGCTCCTCCCCGCGTAGTCCTCCAGACCTATCACCTCTGCGAACGCGTCCATCGGCTCGAGGGTGCCTGATGAGAAAACCACCGACTTGAACCTGCCCCACCTGTCCTTCAGGGTCTCCCTGCAGCGCATGTCCCACATCTCGAGAAGCGGCTTTCCCTCACCGTTGTAGATTACAAATGCCACACCGTTCGTCTCCTTGTTGTCGAGCGCCGCCTCCCAGAAGCTCGCAAAGTGGTACAGGCTAGAGTGCGGGAGCTTGCCCTCGTTCAGCTGGCGCCTCCTCACCTTGTTGCCAAAGTCCCTTATCGTGGAGAGCATCCCGGAAAATTCCCTGATGTCAATCTTCTTGAGAAAGTCGTTTATAGCAAACTCATCCTCACCCTTGTAATTTCTGCACTCGTCCTCAATTTTTTCACGGAAACTTTCTAGGTATTCCGCCACGAACTTCGAGTCGCGCTCCTCCAGCTTAAACGCTTCTTTTACAGAGTTCTCTATCGAGCCCACGCTGAACCTTCTTGAGTTCATGCCAGACGCGAAGAACTGCAGGTTGTGCGCCTCGTCAACCACCAGAAAACTTTTCCCAAAGGGCATCATGCTGTTTATGGCAAAACTCATCTCCTCGTTCAGTATCTGGTTGTAGTTTATGCTCAGCACGTCTGCGTGGGAAAGGAGATAGTACTGAAGGAAGTAGGGGCAGATCGAATTATCTTTCGCGAATTTCAGCAGCTCCGAGAAAGATTTGGGGCTGTCCTGCATCAGGAAGTCGTCCATCCCCTCCTTAAGGTTGGCATAGTACTCGCAGGTCCTCTTCTTCGCCTTGCAGAAGTAGTTCACGTCCGCGTGCTCGGGGTCGGGTATGTCCTCGTCCTTGATCAAAAGGCACATGTCCTTCTTCCCCCTGAACGAAAGGCCGAAGAGCTTAGTGCCGAACTTCTCGTTTATTGTCTTGAGCTCCTCTATCGGCCTGTCGGTCTCCGTGCCAGTCCTGGAGAGCCAGATTACTTTGTCTCCCTTCTCTGTGTGGGGAAGGAGTGTGGAGAGTATCACAGGTGTCTTGCCGAAGCCGGTCGAGGCGTTTATGCAGATGTTCCTGCCGAGGTTACTGGTTATGAAGTCTATCGCCTCCTGCTGGCCGTCCCTGGTCTCGTAGGGGAAGAAAATTTTCATGAAAGACTGTTTGGGTTAGGGATTATATAAGCTGCTTCGACTCGTTCGTTGCCCTAATGTAATACGTATTACATTTTAGTTTTTCCGCTGTGTGACACGTATCACAAAACATCGCCGCGATGAAATGCTTTTACCGCCCAAAACAGATTGATAGTTATGAAAGCCTTCGAGTTCGTGGACATAACAACCGCCGATGTTGCGTTCGTCGCCTACGGAAAGGACCTGGGCGAGCTCTTCGCAAACGCGGCGCTTGCGATGTTCGAGGTGATGATAGACACGAAGCAGGTCAGGCAGACAGTGGAAAGGGAGGTCTCAGCAGACGGCACGGACATGCAGTCGCTTCTTTTCAACTGGCTCAACAAGCTGCTTGTCTATGTAGATGCGGAGAACATAGCCTTCTCAGGTTTCGACGTGAAGGTGGACGAAAAGAACCTGAAGCTGGAAGCCACCTGCAAAGGGGAGGGCATAGACAGAAAGAGGCACGAGACCAGGACTGTCGTGAAGAGCGCGACCTACCACAAGATGGAAATCAAGAAGGTGAAGGGCGTGTGGCAGGCCCAAGTCATAATCGATATTTAAAGATTGTTAAGCCCCAAAATACCATGCTAGTAAAATAATAAAAATCATTATAATGGCTCCAGATACTGCACTGCCAACGAATAGTTTGGTCCAGTTTCTCAACTTAATCTTGTATTTAAGAATGTTTTTGTCTCGTGCATCCAAATCGTTGAAAATATAAGAAAACCACTTAAATGAGTCAATATAGAAAGGTGTATGCAGATAAACCCATCTAACATGCTTGTATTTTTTCAAATAAACGGATAGTCTTTCCCCTAAAATTTCGGTATAAATTCCTGTAGCTAAAGTTAAACCAGCTGCTACAAAAAGCATAACAACCAATGTTAATAGCAAGTATGTCACATCGACCATTTATTTTTTAACCTCCTGTCTGGTTAATCGTAGAATTATCTGGTACGCATATTAGTGTCAAACACGGAAGACCGTAAGAATTTAGTTGTGTTTCCCAACCTAGCGGACCCAAATGGTAACCCTTCGCACACACTTCAAGGTCTGCTGCACAAAATCCAAATAAAGGAAGTATTAAAAGGTAAACAGCAAGCAAGGCAACGAGTAAAACAAATGCTATCAATATGGATTTTTTAATTTTGGGTGTCATCAATTTTTTGGACAGTTTCTTACGCACCATCAATTATAATTTCATCTGAGAGGTTAAAAATCCAGGAACTTTCACAATTAAACCGTATTTAAACCCTGACATATAGTAGGATTTTCATGAAAGACGTGAAGGTGTGCCCGAACTGCGAGCACGAGAGCCTGCACTTGGTGGGCGAGGAATGGGTTTGTACAGAGTGCGAATACCACACGGAGAACAGTAAGCCGGCAAAGGGCAGCTTTAGGTAGAATGCTCGACAGTCACTTTTTTCTGTAGCCAAAAATCTTGTCATATTTCTTGTGGTCGAATATCTCAAGGATGAAGCAAAGGACCTCCACCTGCGAGCCCTTCAGCGTGTATAGATCATCCTCCAGTAGCCAGTCAAATCCACCACCCACAGGTTGTCGACAGGGAGACCGCGCGGTATCAGCTTCTTTGAGACGGAGTCACCGTACTGCGGGTTCATTTTCACAAGCTCCATCTTCTGCTTGATCGATTTAAGTATCTGCTGGCTTTCAGAGTTCTGCATCCCTCTTTCCCTCTCCTCGGCTGCTGTCTTGTTCAGCCTCTCCCACTCGTCAGCGGTCTCACCAATTAGCGAAACTCTGACCGGCCTCATGCCTCAATCACCTTCGCCTTCCTCAGCATCCTCAGGAACTTCGGGTCGTCGTTGGCTATCCAGCTTATGCCCTTCGGCCCTATCAGAACCGACCCCTTGCTTTCGAGGTAGGCCAGTATCATCCTAAGCGACTGGTCCATCACCTTCCTCGGCAGGCTCCTCTTCAGACCCTCTAGGGAGACCGGGCCGTCCTGCTTCCTCAGGGTGTCTTCCACCATCAGCACCGTGCTCAGGGTTGGCGAATGGATGACCCTTGATATGTTTATGTGTATCGCACTTCCCCTGCTCTCGAGCACTTCTTGCATATACATCTATATACATATATGTTCATATGTGACATATAAAGCTTCTGCACTTGCAATTTTGACAACTAGGTTGCGTACTTGCAGCAAAAAATTAGCGCTTTTACAGCCCGAGAGCGGCCTTTATCGCCTTGGGGTTGAACCCGACTATTATCTTCCCGTTTATGTCCGTCACAGGCACTCCCATCTGCCCGGACTTTTCAACCATCTCGTTCGCGGCACTCTCGTCAGCTGACACGTCGACCTCCTCAAACTTCACCTTGTTCTGCCTCAGGAACTCCTTGACCATGTCGCAGTAAGGGCAGGTCTGCGTCGTATAAACCTTGATTTCCATGCAATCACAACAGATTACAATTGTTAATAAGGCGCGCTAATAAATCTTATCCATGGGTGAGAAGCCGGCAAAAAAGGACATTGTTGGCAGAGTGCTGAATTTTCTTGACAATCCAGAGGAGCGGACGCTCGTCATAGAGTACGAAGGAAAAAGGCTCAACGCGATATTCGGCTTCCAGGATGATGCCATGCATTCAAGGATACATTTCAGGGCGCTCGCGAAAGCTTTGAAGATGAAGGTCAGGCAGCCGGTGTTCAAGATTGCAAAGCACTTGGACGGCGGGGAGTTCAAGAACGGAATCTACAGGATGTTCGGGGCAAACATAGGGAGGGACGTGTTCATCGCGCCGGAGGCGTACATAGACGAGGTGGCACCTGAGCTGATAACCATATGCGACGGCACCATAGTCGGGGAACGCGCCGCAATAATGGCCCACGAGTTTTCGATAAGGCACGCGAGGCTGGGAAGGGTGAACATAGGTAAAAAAGTTGTTGTGGGAGCGTTCTCCACTGTTAGAAGCGGCGTCAGCATAGGCGACGAATCCGTCGTTGCGATGAACTCTTTTGTCAACTGCGACGTGCCATCAAACCGCGTGGTCGGCGGTGTCCCTGCCAGCGAAATAAAAAAATCTAGGAAAGCCGCTTGATTGTTTCCGGGATTCACTCCAGCCTTTCGAACCTTCTGCCGGCCTCTCCCCAGTTGACTATGTTCCAGAACGCCTCTATGAATTTCGCTCTGTCGTTCTTGTAATCTACATAGTAGGCATGCTCGAAGACGTCCAGCACCATCACTATCCCCAGCATGGGGCAGACGTTGGTGTTGTGCTTCTCTATCTGCATTATCACCGGCCTCTTTGTAATGCCGTCGAATGCCAGCGCAGCCCATCCAGAGCCCTCCACGCTTGATGCGGCCTGGGTGAACTCCTTCCTGAAACGCTCGAAGCTTCCGAACTCCCTTTCCATCGCGCTGCCAAGGCTTCCTCCCGGCTTTCCCCCGCCCTTCGGCGACAGGTTCTCCCAGAAGAGAGAGTGCAGAAGGTGGCCGCCCATGTTCCACGAGAGCTCCTTCAGGGTAGACTTCATGTCGATGTCGGCATTTTCCTTCCTCGCCTTTTCCATCTTTTCCAGAATTGCGTTCGCGCCGTTGACATATGCCTGGTGATGCTTCTGGTGGTGTATGGTCAACTGAGCCTCCGACATGTGCGGCTCAAGGTCCCTGTAGCCGTAGGGAAGCTTCGGCAGGACGTAAGACTTACTCGCTTCCATTGATTAACCTTTCTCCCTTGCCACTTTTAAAGCACGTGCATACCAGATTAGCTCGCTGAAGAAGTTGTCGATCTTCCTGCCGTAAGCCGCCTCGTCCTTCAGCCCGCCCTTCTCGTCGAAAAGTGTCTTGATGCCGGGAAAGTAGAGCGCCTCCCTTATGGGCACCATGTGGAACTCTATGCACACAAGTCTGAGCTGCTCGACCATCCTCGCGCCGCCCAGCATGCCGCTCGAGACCCCGCATATTCCCACCGGCTTCCTCGCGTACTGCTCGTAAAGCAGGTCCAGCATCATCTTCAGCTCCCCCGGGTAGCCGTGGTTGTACTCGGGCGACACTATCACGAGGCCGTCGGCACGCTCGATTTTTTCGGCCAGCCTCTTGGCCACGGGAGAGGTCTGTGTGTTGTCAGTCTCTGGAAGCATGTAGTCTCGCACGTCGATGAGCTCTGTCTCCAGGCCGGATTCCTTCGCCTTCTGCAAAATGAGCTTCGCGACCTTTTCTGCCTCACGGCCTTTCCGCGCGGTCCCCAGAATCACGGGAATGAACAGAGCCATGATTTTATATTGGGATTTGCATCATAAGACTTTTGCCGAAATTTCATTCCTCCGGTATCATCACCTATACAAAAGGATTTAATCCAGGATTTGTCTAAATATATTTCTGGTCTTCATGCAGACAAGGTACGCCTTCCCCTCGTGGGAGGAGATAGAGGAGGAGTGCAGGCTCATCTCCAGGAAGATTATCGAGTCGGACTATGCGCCCGAGATAATAGTCGCCCTGTCGCGCGGAGGCGTGGTGCCAGCGAGGATAATCTGCGACATGCTCATAGTGAAGGACCTTGTCACAGTGAAGGTGGACCACTGGGGCATCACGGCGACAAAGGACGGCAGCGCGAGGCTCAGGTACCCCGTGG
>CAYRSM010000049.1:0-10043 GCA_964427125.1 uncultured archaeon
AGTTCATGAAGGACTTCCCGGAGGAGCGGTTCAGGGAAATGGAGGTCGGGAAATACAAGGTGAAGGTGGCGAGCGGCGAGCATTTCGAGTTTCCGATGCCCGCCCTGCAGAGGATGGAGAGGCAGTCTCCCGGCAACTACGTCATGCACAGGGGCGACTACATCAGCATAAGGACCTATGACAGGTCTCTGGTGGAGACGGTCGTCGAAAGGCTCGGCGTCTATGTCAGGCACTACGGCGGAAGGGTGAACTGGTGGGGCGTCACACTGAACAAAAGGCTGGGATACGGCGAATTCATCGAGTTGCTGGGGCAATGAAATGTTTTTTAAGTCCCCGACACAAAGAATAATAATTATGTCCGCGAGCATAGACAAGTCCGTGGTGGCGAGGTGGCACTATCAGGGTGACAAGTTCGAGATTCTGGTCGATCCGGACAAGGCGCTGCTTTTCAAGAAGGGCGGAAAGATTGACCTGAACGATGTGCTGGCCATGCCCACTGTCTACCACGACGTGAGGAACACGAAGAAGGTGGCGGAGCAGGACCTGCAGAGGATTTTCGGCACTGTGGACGTCTTCAAGATAGCGGACAAGATAATCAGGCAGGGCGAGCTCCAGCTGACCACCGAGCAGAGGCGCGTGATGGTCGAGCAGAGGAGGATGCAGGTGGCCGATGTGATAGCAAAGCGCGGCATCAACCCGCAGAACAACCTTCCGCACCCCACCCAGAGGATAGTCAACGCGATGGACCAGTGCGGTGTTAACGTGGACCCCTTTGTGGACGCGGAGCTTCAGGTCGATAAGATAGTAAAGGAGATAAAGAAGGTTCTGCCCATCGCTTTCCAGAAGCTTGTCGTTGAGCTTAAGATACCGTCGCAGTTCGCTGGCAAGGCGTACGCGATACTGAAGAGCAGCGGCGAGCTCACGAAGGAGAACTGGCTTGGCGACGGCAGCCTCCAGGTGAACATGAAGATACTCGCCGGGATACAGGCGGACTTTTTCCAGAAGGTGTCAAACCTCACCCACGGGCAGTTCGAGTCGAAGATAGTCAGCAGGGAAAGCATCTGAACCCAAAATAATTTTTTTCCTAACTTGCAGGTATCGGTATCAGATTCGGGTTCCCTATTATCAGCGTGAACGCGACGAACCCCACTAGCATCATGAACAGGCTGTGCTTTATCCCCGCCACCATCGTCCCCTCGGACATCTTTCCCACGGCGAGGCCTGCGAACAGCCCCTGTATGAGGATGAGGTTCCTGTATATCTCGTTGTACTGAGACGCACGCGCGGTGGCCTCGGCTCCGGTTGTCCCTGCCGCGCCCAGAGCACCTGTGGGGAGCGACGTGAGGCTCGGCGTGAGGAACAGCTGCAGCCCTATGATTACAGCCAGGAAGACGAAGAAGACTATGTACCCCGTTATAAGCTGCGACTGGAGATAGAGCACCCTTTCCCTCCTCAGCTTGTCCACCTCTGCCGTCGTCCTGCTGAGCGCCTCGAAGGTGTCGGTAAGGTTCCCTCCCACGTTGTGGCTCTCTATGACAGTTGAAACTATCCTTCCGATGAGCTTCGATTTCGTGTCCTTGGAGAAGTTCAGCAGCACCTTGTTTATGGGTATCCCCCAGTCCAGCTGCGCCGACATCTTCCTCACATAATCTCCCAGCGGTCCGTAGTCGTTCACCGAGACGTGCCTGAAAGATTGGGGAAGGGTCATCCCGCTCCTCACCGCCTCTATGAAATCCCTGAGGAATATGGGGAAGTAGTTCTCCACGTTCTTCCTCCTGTTGAAAGTCCCGTACCACCTGATGAGGAAGGGCACGAAAGCGATGACAGCCGAGACGACATATACGATGTCCGAGACGGAGACGTTGACCTGCCTTATGACAAAAGTCCCTATTATGGAAAGGATTAGCCCTGCAATCGCGCCGGAGGCGTAGAAGATTATGTCCTCCCTCTTGAGTTTCCTGGGCGCCATTTATATCTCCACCTCCACGCTGCGCAGGAACATGAGGAAGCCGATGTTCATCGCCGGCACAAGGAAGTAGATGCTCAGCCTGGTCAGGTCGAGTATGTTGAATCCCGCCAAGCTGGGGCTTATCATGCCCATGACGACAAACAGAGAGATTATGAACAGCGGCGCGGCCACCATAAGTCCTGTGTACATCTCCGCGTACGCAGAGAGCTGCTCCAGGAACTTTTCCCTCCTTGCCCTCCACTCGAAAAGCGCCTGCTCGCCCGAAGACTTCAGGTACATCTTGATGTTGCCGCCCGATTCGGTGGTCGTTACAAAGCCGAGAAGCACCTGCTTGAACATCTCCGAAGGCGACTTCTCTGCCACCGACCTCACGGACGTGAGCGGGTCTATACCATAAACGTCGATGTTCCTTGCTATCTTCCTGAACTCCTTCGCAATCTCGCCGTACTCGTCGAAGTTGCCAATCAGGCGGTATATCACATAAGGGGGTATGCCCGACTCGGCTATGGAGCCCATGTGCGTGAGGACGAACGGCAGGTTTGTCTCTATGCTCTTCTTCCTCTCGTTGGCCTTGTAGGACGGGTATATCATCAGCACGGCGAACACGACCGCGGGCACAAGCACGGGGATCATGAACAGGACGAGCACCTTCGTCATTAGGTCGGAGATGACCAGAAGGCTTAGCAGGACCGCTGCCGTGACGGCTGCCGCGAGAGAGATTATCGTCGCGAGGAACATTATGCTGAGGTACGCGCTGAGGGGCTCCTTTATGTCGGCCCTCTGCAGCTGCAGCCTTATGAACTCGAAGGATTTTTCGTTCTTCGATGCGACGGAGCCGAAAGTCTTCACCGCAAAAGACTTGAAGCTAGGCATTTTTCTTTTCCCTCAGAACCCTGAAGCCCAACAAGTCCAAAATCGACACCCTTCTCGGCTTTTCCTCCGTCTTGGCAGTTGTCTCAGGTTTTGACGGCGGTGCGGTGCCCTCGACCATCGCGTACACGCTCTCCGGCTCCTTGTAGTAGTCGTTCACAAACCTTGTGAAATCGCTGTAGTCGGCCACTCCCCTGGCCGCAAGCCAGTTCAGCATCTTCACCCTCCTGTCCAGCTCCTTTGCCGCGTCCTCGTAGCTTGCCCCGATGTTGCTGGCGATCCTCCTCACTATCACGCTGTCGTTCACCCTTTCGTACTTGTCAGTGACAGGGTCCCAGCGGAAGGTTATGTTCGTGGCTATCTCGTTGCTCCTCGGATCGACGGAGATTATCTCCACTATCTCCTTCACCCTCCTGGCCGACGCCGCCTTTTCCTTCGCGTGGGTCATGATGATGAGGAAGTTCAGGCTCTCCAGAAGCGTGGGTGAGAGATTTATCGGTTCAGTAGTTATCCTCTTGACGAAGGTGTCGAGGCTCCCCGCGTGGAAAGTGCTCAGCGACGAGTGGCCGCTGGCCATCCCCTGGAACATGACGTATGTCTCCTCACCCCTCGTCTCGCCTACTATCACATAGTCGGGGTTCTGCCTGAATGTCTCCCTCAGCAGGTCGAAAAGTGTGACCTCTCCGTACTTTTCGCCGGTCGGGCTCGGCACGCCGAAGCCCACCCTTGCGAGGCCCGATATCCAGTGCTGGTGCGAGAGCCTCAGCTCGCGGGTGTCCTCGATGGAGACTATCTTCGCCTCGGGGGGTATAAACATGGCCAGCGAGTTCAAAAACGACGTCTTTCCGGTTGCAGTCCCTCCGACCACGATGCCCGACGCCTTGTGCTCTATCAGGTACCACATGTAGCCCATTATGTCGGCGGAAGCCGTGTTGAGGTCGATTATCTCTACGGGCGAGAAAGGGTGCTCGGAGAACTTCCTCAGTGTGAAAGTGGCCCCCCTTGTGGCCACGTCTGATGCCAGTGTGGCCGCGACCCTGCTGCCGTCGGGAAGGCTCGCGTCGAGAATGGGCTCCGCATAACTGACATATCTTCCGCACCTCTCCGCCAGCTTCAGTATGAACTCCCTCAGGTACTCCAGGTCGTTGAACGATACGCTGCTTATCATGGAGCCGTACCTCCTGTGTATGATGTAGAGCGGTATGCCTATGCCGTCGCAGCTGATGTCCTCTATGTTTGGGTCCTGCATTAGCGGCTCTATCTCGTTCAGCCCGACGAAGTTCCTGTAGATGTAGTACATTATCCTCGGGTAGTTTTCAGTCGTCAGCGGGACGTCATAGTCTATGGCAATCTGGCTTATCCTGTCCTCCAGATAATTTATCACCTTCTCACCCTCCTTCATCGCAGACAGGTCTATGTCTATTATTCCCAGCAGGATGTCGGACAGCTTCCTTATCACGGCCTTGTCGTCCTCGGTCAGAATTGGCTCGATGACGTTGTACAGGAGCTCTTTTTTCCTTCCGTCCCAGACGATGTTCACCGAGGCGTAGGGCTCCAGAAGCGGGTAGCTGACGTTTATCTTTGTCACGTCGGGCATCCTCGGGAGCTCCATCTTCCCCGCTTTTTTAACAATGAACTTCGGGAACGCGCTCGGTCTCACTGCTTCCTTCTTGACGGCGGGCTTGCGCTCGACTATCCTCCTGTAGAGCAACCCCCTTAGGCTAGGTTTCTGCCCGACCTTCTTCTCTTCTGGCACCACACCGTTTACCTCTGCATATGGCTCTTTCTAATGCTCTTGCCCGGCTGTATGATGCCCCTGTATCTCGCGCACGAAGGACAATACCTCAGCTTGTTGACGGTCATGTGGATGAACCTTCTGTCCACCTGCTGCATAAGCACAGGGTCGTTCAGACCGAACCTTCTCATCACTGCGAAAGTCTTGTATCTGGGCACCTCGCGCTTACAACCGTCACAAATGACAGTAGCCTCCCTTCCCCTGGACTTTGTGTGGTAATACTTCCTCGTGTACGGCGCTGTACTAATCGGCATATATATTAGTTATTTAATTAAAATTAAAGGTTGGTGCCCGATGGAGAACCCAGCAGTCCCTGCAGCAAGAGTCATGCTGGGTGACTTGCTAGCCGGTAGGCAGTCTCAGTCTGCTGACAATTTACAGGTTGTCGATAGGTTCGCTCGGAGGGTGTCCTGTGTGAACGTGGTCGGGACTGTTGTGGACAGGTTCGTCAATGCCGACGGCAGCTATATGTCGCTAACTATCGACGACGGCAGCGGCGCAATCAGGGCAAAGTTTTTCAGGGACGGCGTCAGGGCGAATTCGGAAATAAAGATAGGTGACGACATAGCGGTGATAGGCGGCCTCAGGAGCTACAACGGGGAGCTCTACATCTCGCCCGATACTGTAAGGCGTGTGGAGGATGCCAACCTCGTCACGCTCAGAAAGCTGGAGTTGCTGAGGGACACTGTGAGGATGGAGAAAGCCGTCGAGAGCATCAGGCAGGTCGCCCGGAAGGAGGGGATGGAGGCGGCGGAGAAGTACGCCTCGGACAACTTCGGCGTGGGCGGCGGCGACATGGCTGGCATGCTGGACGGGGGCGTTGAGAAAACAATAAGCTCTGAGGACACCGTAATGAAGGTTATGAAGGACTTTGACAGCGGCGACGGCGTCGCGCTCGAGACAATCCTGAGCGAGAGCGGTCTGGACGAGAACAGGATAGACTCGGCTGTCACAAAGCTTCTTGACGATGGCACTATATTCGAGCCGCGGGTAGGGAGGTTCAAGATAATAGGGTGAGCTTTATGGATTCTGACTACGAGAAGATGCTGGACGAGGCGATGGGCAAGATGCCCCAGAAGTCGGAGTCCGTGAGCAGGTTCAAGATGCCGCAGATAGCAAGCGCATCCCAGGGAAGCAAGACGATAATCCAGAACTTCATTGACATAGCCAACACACTGAGGCGCGACCCGAAGCACGTGTCAAAGTACCTACTGAAGGAGACCGCCATGGCCGGAGTAATGCAGGGAAACCAGTTGGTGCTTAACGGCGGCGTGAAGCAGGAGGACCTCCAGAGGAGGCTTGAGGGATATTCAAATGAGTTCGTCTTCTGCAAGTCGTGCAAGAACCCGGACACGAGGATAGTCACGGAGGGCAAGATCGACTATCTCGTCTGCGAGGCGTGCGGCTCGAAGAACGCGGTGAGGAGCCTGCGCTGAACACCGCACCAATAATCGCAAATCAATTTATATAGGGCTCGCCAATATTTTAAAATACAAAGTGAATCTTATGGAAAAGACCGTGGCAAACATAAGGGAGCTCAGGCCGAACGGCTTTGTGATGCTGGACGGCGTTCCCTGCAGGGTGGAAAAGGTGCAGGTCGCCACCTCCGGCAAGCACGGCCATGCGAAGGTCAGGGTGGAGGGCACCGGTCTTTTGGACAACACGCGAAGGAGCATGATCGCCCCCGCGCACGAGAACGTCGATGTCCCCATCGTTCTGAAGAAGAAGGCGCAGGTGCTTTCCGTCGCCGGGAACAAGGCCCAGCTGATGGACATGCAGGACTATTCGACCATAGAGCTGGAGATACCCGAGGAGAGGAAGGACGAGATAGTGCCTACCGCTGAGATAGACTACTTCGAGGTCTGCGACGTAAAGACGCTGAAGGAGCTGAAGTAGGCGCCCAAAAAACAAATATATTTAAGGCAAAACCCAAATTGAAAAATATGGCTGGCAACCCGAAGGCCCTTTTCAAGAAGGTAGCGTCCGGCAAGAGGAGCAACCTGACCGAGCTGGAGGCCAGGGAGGTGCTCGATTTCTACAAGATACCGCTGGTCAGGGCGAATTTTGTCAAGACTGCAGACGAGGCGGTGACCGCGAGCAGGAGGATGGGCTACCCTGTCGTTCTGAAGGTCGTCTCCCCGCAGGTCATACACAAGACCGATGTGGGAGGGGTGGTGCTGGACATACACAGCGACGACGAGGTGAGAAAGGCCTTCGACGGCATCATGGGCGGCGTGAAGAAGAAGGTGCCAAAGGCGAAGATAGAGGGCGTGCTTGTCGAGAAGATGCTGGCAGGAGGACAGGAGGTCATCGTAGGCGGAAAGGAGGACCCGACCTTCGGCAAGGTGCTTATGTTCGGCATGGGCGGGGTCTACACCGAGGCCTTCGGCGACGTGAGCCTGAGGGTCGTCCCGGTGACCAGGGGCGACTGCAACGAGATGATTGGCGAAATAAAGGGCAGCAAGATACTGGCCGGCATGCGCGGCAAGAAGTATGATGTCGATTCCATAGTGGGCGTGCTGCTGAAGGTGTCGAGGCTTCTGGAGGAGAACAAGGAGATAAGGGAGCTTGACATAAACCCGCTGATAGTGTCGGAGACCGGCGCAGTGGCGGTTGACGCGAGGATAATAGTTTGAATAACGATTTGTTGTCGCCAATAAGTTCGAGAAAGGACAATTTTTAAAATGTTCTGCATGGACGAAGTTCTGATACTGCTTGTGATAGTGCTCTTCGCCGCAAACTTCTACCTACTCTACAAGAACAGGGAGTGGAAGATGAAGTTCGAGCAGAGGGTGAGGGAGCTTCTGGAGAAGAAGGAGAGGGCGATAAGGGAGGACGCCATATCAAGGAGCGCGAGGACGCTTTCCGGCAAGACCCTGGAGAAGCTGGTGCCCTTCCTGGAAAAGTTCCGCCACGATCCGCACGACGTGAAGTGGCTGGGCGACCCGATAGATTTGGTGGTGTTCGACGGGTACTCCCAAGGCAATCCAGAAAAGATAACCTTCCTTGAGGTGAAATCGGGCGAGAGCAGGCTCACGTCTGGCCAAAATAAAATCAAGGGCCTGATAGATAAAAAGAAAGTCGAGTGGGAAGAATTTAGGATTTAAAAGCAAACAATAATTAATGGGAGGTTCACCATGAAAGACAAGATGTCCGGGCTTTTCAGCGGCACGTGCGAGTCCTGCAAGAAAAAGACCAACGTTTTCGACGTCTATGACGAGGAGAGCAAGAAGACCACCACGATGTGCGAGGAGTGCTCGAAAAAGTCAAGCATAGTGAAAGTCAAAATGTCCGCGATGTTTGAGGGGAAGTGCGACCTGTGCAAGGAGAGCAAGAACGTCATCCGCTTCGGCGACGAGGACAGCAGGAAGGTCGTGACCATCTGCATGGACTGCGCCAGCGGCATGTCCGAGACAAGGCCCGAGGAGCTCATCCAAAAGTACGGGAAGGTCGATGAGGAGCCTTTCAAGCAGGCCGTGAAGATAGAGGGCAAGATGATAGGCGGGTGAATCATCCCGCTCTGCCCTGAGACTCATAAAGTTTTTTAACCCTGTGTATGTCGTCCGGCTCGTTCCGGTCCTCCCTTATGCGGATAAAACGCGGGAATCTCAAAGCGTATCCCGAAGTGTAGTTGGGCGACTTCTGTATCTCCTGATATCCTACCTCTATTATTATCTTCGGCTTTACCTTCACGGTCTTGCCCTTCTCCTCGACTATCAGAGGCTTTAGGATTTTCGTTATTTGCGCATATTCGGACTCATCCAAGCCCGTGCTCATCATTCCACACTCCAGCAGCTTTCCGGTGTCGGGTTCCCTGCAGGCCAGCACGTAGCTCGTCAGCCAGTTTGCCCTGGCGCCTTCGCCCCACGTAGATCCGACGACTATAAGTTCGAGATTCTCCATCACGGGTTTTATCTTGTACATGCTGCCGACATGCCTGCCGAAGGTGTACGTCGTGTCCATGACCTTCAGCATCAGACCCTCCTGCTTCGCATCAAGCGCTTCCTTGTAAAATTTTTCCAATTCCTTCACGTCCCCGCTCACGATCTGCCTGCTGAGCTGAAGCTTTCCCGTTATTGTCTTGACAAGTTTTTCCAGTGCCTTTCTCCTTTCCGTGAACGGTCTGTCGATGAGTGCTTTGCCGTCAAGATAAATCACGTCGAACAGGTTGACCTGTATGGGTATGTCCCTCATCACGCCCTCTATGTCGTGCTTCCTGTGTATCCTCTGGGAGAGCGTCTGGAACGGCAGCGGGAGCTTTGTCTTCGGGTCTATGCCCAGCGTCTCGCCCTCGACGATGAAATCCTCCGACTGTATGCCTTTCACTATAAGCTCCCTCAAGTCTGGAAACTGCTTTGTGACGTTCTCCAGCCTCCTCGTGAAAATCCATACATCCTTTCCCTTCCTCTCGATGATTGTTCGCATGCCGTCGTACTTAAACTCGGCTGCAACTTTTCCGAACTCCTTTACTATTTCATCTATACTCTCCGCCTTCTCGCCCAGCATCACGTTCAGGGGTCTGCCGATTTTTATCTTCACTTTCCCCAGCCCCTGCACCCCGTCCTCTTTGGCTATCTTCGCGACCTCGGAAAAGTCTGCAAGGATGTTCCATGCGTGCTCCACTGCCTCGGCAGCCTTATCATTCTCTTCCTTTTTCATGTCCGGCTTTACAAGAAATGCTTCCACTATTGCGTCCCTGACGATGCCCTCGGCCACCCCTATCCTCATGTCCTGAAGTATCGTCCTCACTATGTACTTCGCCTCCTTTGGCGTGGCGGAAGTCACCAGTCCCGATATCAGGTTCACCTTCAAATCCTGCGAGCCCTTCCCTGTTGTGGTAGCGAGCTTCCGCAGGTTGTCGAACACAAAGTCCACTGTGAGCTTCTTCTTGGCGAGCGTGGATTGATTTTTTGACTTTACCGTCTTTTCGACAGTCAGCCCCAGGTCGCCCGTCTTCTTGAAGGACTCCTCCACATCGTCGGCGCTCAGTCCAGAAACCTTTGCTATCGCGCGCATCATCATTTGTGTCGCTATTCCCAATTCGGACTCTGAGTAGACGGGGAAAACCCGTCCTTGACAAAGCAACACTATCTTTTCCAGTTTGTCCGATGGTGTGTTCTTGAATAGGTCGGCGAGTATCTCGGTCTTCTTGAGCTTCGATGAGACAGACTCCAGCTTTTCGTACACCTCAGCAAGGACAGAGTAATCCATGATTTAATTATGTCAAGGTCTCAGTTAAAAATCTGATTAAGACTGCGCAATCAGCAGCCATCGCAAATATAAACGACAAGACGGCAAATTATTTTCGAGCCCCTGTAGCTCAGTCCGGTAGAGCATCCGATTGTGAGAACAAGATGAGACTGTTAATCGGCTGGTCGAGCGTTCAAATCGCTCCGGGGGCGCTCCTTT
>CAYRSM010000050.1:0-9277 GCA_964427125.1 uncultured archaeon
ACAGAATAGTAGGCGCACACATAATCGGACCCGACGCGACTGAGCTTGTCGCAGAGACCACGCTAGCCATAAAAAACAGGCTGACCACGCAGCAGATAATTAGGACAGTCCATGCGCATCCCACGCTTGCTGAGAGCTTTGCCGAGGCGGTGAGGGACATCAGCGACGAAGCTATAAACATTCCTAACAAAAAGAAAGCAATGATGTGAAATCAGTTTCTATATGTGTATATCAGACCTTTTCTTGAATATTTTTTGGCCAGACGGGACGTTATGATACCTCTTTCTGGTTCTGCTGTGCTCCAGTTGCATCTGTTATACGGCACAATTTCCTTAGTCGTCATGTCCATCACGTATGCTCCGTCCCTCAACCTGTCAGCGGCGGTCCCTGACGAGAAGTCGTACTTGTCGGCGATAAAAGCTCTCACCCCCAAACCGCCACAACAACGAGAGTAACATTTTCTTCTTGTAGTCGTTGCCGGAGTGTAATAACCTCCGACGTCAGACGAGTCGCAAGGTCTGACTATTTCGTTGCCCCAGTGCTCCATGTCGGCTGCCTTCCACTCCTCCAGTGTCTTCGCCGCCTCCTCTATGGACTTTTTTTCCACCACATACCAATCCATCTTCCAATACTCCGGATCTCCCTCCAGACCAGCCAGGGATACGAACGTCTGAAAATACATCTCCCCTATGACAGGCATCTTGCACGTACGCGCAAACTCCTCCCATATTTCTCTGTTCCTCTGCCGCACAGGCATGCACAAGTCAACAACTTTCCTTATAAGAATCTCCGTACGCTGGTCAAGCTGTTTTTCCAACTCAACAACCTGCTCGTAGCTTGGGCTGTCCCTCGTCATGATAGACTAACCATCTTTAAACTATTTAAACCGAGTGCGTTCAGAATGGCAACGGGAACTTGTCGCACATTGACAGGACTTTCTTCTTTCTAGCAGCCAACTTCTCGGCAGACCCACCATCCTTCAGGGTGTCACTTATCATGTTTGCGATTTCCTTTGCCTCGGCCTCCTTCATCCCCCTTGTGGTCATGGCCGGAGTGCCGATCCTTATCCCGCTGCATATTGTCGGCGGCTTTGGGTCGTTCGGGACCGTGCTCATGCTCACTACCAAACCTGTGTTGCATAGGTTCTGAGTGGCGTCCTTGCCCGTCATCTCCATCCCCCTGAAATCCATGACAAAAAGATGATTGTCAGTGCCGCCTGTCAAAACTTTGAATCCATTCTTCATCACTTCCGCGCACATGGCCCTCGCGTTCTTGACAATCTGCTGGCCGTATTTTTTGAACTCAGGGCTCATCGCCTCCTTCAGCGCGACTGCGATGGCGGCTGTTTGGTTGTTGTGAGGCCCGCCCTGCAGGCCCGGAAAGACTCCCCTGTTTATCTTTTCCGAAATCTTCTCCATCACCTTCTCTTTCTTCCCCTCTTTTGTCACCTTCTCTGTCAGCTCCTCGCCGCGCGAGAAAATCATCGCGCCCCTCGGGCCGCGCAGAGTCTTGTGTGTTGTGGTTGTCACTATGTCAACAAAAGGGAAGGGGCTCGGGAAAGCCTCGGCTGCTACCAATCCAGAGAAATGCGCCATGTCCACCATCAGCAATGAGCTATTCATGTCGGCAATCTCCCTCAGACGCTTGTAGTCCAGCGCGCGGGAATAAGCTGAATATCCCGTGACGATAAGCCTGGGCTTGAACTGCTTGGCCAACTTTTCCACCTCGTCATAGTCCATCCAGCCGTCGTCCTTCACCCCGTACTGCTGGAAGTTGAACGCCTTCCCCGTGTAGCTGACGCTGTGTCCATGAGTCAGATGTCCGCCGTGCGAGAGCCTCATGCCGAGCGCCACATCCTCCTTTTTCAAAAGCGCGACGTAGACCGCGAGATTTGCAGGGCTGCCTGAGTAAGGCTGGACATTGACACTCCACTCGTCGCCGAGCTTGAAAAGCTTCTTCGCCCTCTCCTGCGCAAGCATCTCAACCTTGTCGATTGTCTCGTTGCCGGGATAGTACCTCTTTCCCGCGTAGCCCTCGGAATACTTGCAGACGAAGACAGAACCAAGAGCCTTGAGGACATTCCTGCTGGGATAGTTCTCTGAGGCTATCAGGTCGATTGTGTTCTTCTGCCTCGCGTACTCCTCTTCCACCAACTGCCAGAACTCTCCGTCGGATTCCTGCAGCTCCATAATAATAGGTTAATGTCGTCGGGATTTAAACAGGTTTCTAACTTTGGCCATCTATGCGAGTTTTCCCGTTTCCTTCTCGACCTGTTCCACCAGCGAGTTGCCCCGAATGAGATTCAACACTTTTTCAATGTCCCTATAGACCGCCCTGTCCTCTTCCATCGGCTTGACGCTGCTTCTCACGATGTCATACGCCCTCATAGTACCCTTTCCCAACTGTCTGACTTGGCTCAAATCAATAGCCTGCGCGGCGGACAAAAGCTCTATTGCCAGTATCCTCTCCGCGTTGTCCATGACCTTCGTGCACTTCACCGCGGATGTCATGCCCATGCTGACATAGTCCTCCTGGTTAGCAGAGACCGGTATCGAGTCCACGCTTGCAGGGGAGGCGAGCACCTTGTTCTCCGACGCCATGCTCGCGGCGGTGTACTGCGCTATCATCAGACCGGAGTTCATGCCGTTGCCTTTCGCTAGGAATGGAGGCAGGTTGCTCAAACTAGAATCCATGAGCCTATTTGTCCTTCTTTCCGAGATGCCTCCAAGCTGGGTAAGAGAAATCGCCAACAAGTCTAGGGCGGTAGCTATGTTCTGTCCGTGGAAGTTGCCGCCAGAAATAATCTCGCTGTCGAAAATCAGCGGGTTGTCAGTCACAGAATTTAGCTCGATGTCCACAATCTTTCTTGCGTGGTATAATGAGTCCCTGAACGCGCCATGAACCTGAGGTGTACACCGAATCGTGTACGCATCCTGCACCCTCGAATGATTATTGTTCGGAGAGAGCTCGCTTCCCCTCAAAAGTGCCACAATGTTTTTGACGCAGTCCAGCTGACCCTCGTGCGGCTTCAGATTGTGTATCCTCGCGTCGGCAAAGGACAGATTTACCTTTAGAGACTCCATGCACATGGCCGCACACACATCTGACACCTTCACAATATTTTCCGACCTGTCTATCAGCAGCGCTCCTATCGCAGCCATCACCTGCGTCCCGTTGATGAGGGACAGCGCCTCCTTCGCTTTAAGTTCCATTGGCTTTATCCCAGCCATGCCCATCGCCTCTTTGCCTCCAATAATTTTGTTTTTGTAAATCGCCTCGCCGTCGCCGATGACTACCAGCGCCATGTGGGCGAGGGGAGACAGATCGCCGCTCGCGCCGAGCGAGCCCTTCTCAGGGACAACAGGGCAAACTCCCTTGTTTAGCATCTCTACAATGGTCTTCACAATTTCGAACCGCACACCAGAGTAGCCCTTCGCCAACTCGTTTGCCTTCAGGAACATAGCCGCACGCACGACCTCCTGCGAGAACGGATTGCCGGTACCGGCGGAGTGGCTTACAATAAGATTTCTCTGGAACTTGGCCAAGTCCGACTCTTCAAGATACTTGTTGACAAGCGCGCCGACGCCCGTGGTCACGCCGTATCGTATCTCGTGCTCCTTCACCGCCTTGTCCACGACAGCACGGCTTTTAGCCATGGCATTTTCCACATTTTTTCCTATCGCTACAGCGGCGCCATGGGCAACGTCGACCACGTCCCTCACCGAAACTTTTCCGCCAACCTCCACGTCTCCCATAAGAATCATTCAGGTATCTTTATCCTTTTCTTCTTGACGGTGTCAAGGGAAATACCGTAGCCCGCGTCAGCGTGCCTCGCAACTCCTATGCCGGGATCGACCGTGAGCACCCTATCGAGCCTCTCCTTCCTCTCCTTCGTGCCGTCGGCCACGACCACCATTCCCGCATGCAGTGAATTCCCTATCCCGACGCCCCCGCCGTGGTGGAAACTGACCCAGCTCGCCCCGCACGCGGTGTTCAGCGCGAAGTTCAGCAGCGGCCAGTCGGCTATCGCGTCGCTCCCGTCCTTCATGCCCTCGGTCTCCCTGTACGGCGATGCAACGGAGCCGCAGTCGAGATGGTCCCTGCCTATCACTATAGGGGCGCCCAGCTCGCCGGAAGCCACCATCTTGTTTATCTCAACCCCGAACATCGCCCTGTCGCCGTAGGCCAGCCAGCATATCCTTGCGGGAATGCCCTCCATGGGCACTTTCTTCCTCGCCTTTGATATCCACTGTTTCAAAACTGCATCTTCGGGGAAAAAGTCCACCAGCACATCGTCTATCTTCTGTATGTCCTTTGCATCTCCGGAGAGCGCGGCCCACCTAAACGGCCCCCTTCCCTCACAGAACATCGGCCTTATGAACTCCACTACAAAACCAGGATACGCGAACTCTCCGCTCGGCTTTCTTATCTTCACACCAGCTAATTCAGCCTGCTTCCTCAGGTTGTTCCCATAATCGAAGACTATAGCGCCCATCTTCTGCATCGCCAGGATGACCTCCACGTGCATCTTCACCGATTCGTAAGCCCTTCTTTTGTACTCCTCCGGATTTTTGACGCGCATCCCGTCCAGCTCCTTCAGGTTTCCCACAGGGACATAGCTCATGATGTCGTGCGCTGGAGTCTGGTCCGTTATTATGTCGGGTATTATTTTTCTTTTCAAAAGCTCCGGATGGACCTCTGCGGCATTGCCAACAAGCCCTATCGACAGCGGTGCATTTTTCTTCTTGGCCTCGGCAACCCATTTCAGAGCCTCATCCAAGCTCTCCGTCATCCTGTCGCAGTAACCCTGGCTTACCTTTTTCTCTATGCGCTCCTTCCTGACCTCTACGTCCAAAATTATCGCGTCGTTCAGAGTGGCAGCCAGAGGTTGCGCTCCGCTCATCCCGCCCATGCCGGCGGTAAGTATCAGCTTTCCTTTCAGGTCGCCCTTGAAATACTTTTTGGCGCACGCTGCAAAGGTCTCGTAAGTTCCCTGCAATATCCCCTGCGTGCCTATGTATATCCAACTCCCCGCGGTCATCTGGCCGTACATAATCAGGCCCATCCTGTCGTACTTCTCGAAGTTTTCCTGTGTCGCCCAGGCAGGTACGATGTTCGAGTTTGCGATTATCACCCTGGGACAATGTTCAAAAGTCTTGACTATGTACACGGGCTTGCCCGACTGTATGCAGAGCGTCTCATCTTTTTCCAACGACTGTAGGCTCCTCACAATCTTGTTGTACTCCCTCCAGTTCCTCGCCGCCCTGCCCGCACCTCCGTACACTATGAGGTTGTCCGGATCCACCGCGACATTCGGGTTCAGGTTGTTCATCATCATCCTGAGAGCCGCCTCCGCGTCCCACGTCTTGCAGTGAAGAATGCTCCCTGTGTAGGCCTTGATAGGACCTTTCGGTCTTTCCTCGAAATACATCGGCCTGGATGTCTCCATACTCTATAGTTTCGCCAGCAATAACTTAACTTCTGGCTGCATGGCCAGTAAGGAAGCTTATTACCAGGGACGCCGCCAGCCTCGCCGTCCTCCCGTCAATATCGTATTTCGGGTTCACTTCCATTATCTCGAATAGTTTCACCTTCGGGTTATTGCCGGCAAGGAATGCCATCCTCCTGACCTGCTCCGGCGTGAACCCGTCCGAATCGGGAGCGCTGCAACCAGGAGCGAAGGCCTGTGCGACGCTGTCGATGTCGATGCTGAAAAATATCGCATCCGTGCCTTTGGATGCGAATGAAAAAGATTTTTTGACTATGCCGTCCACGCCGGATTTTCTGGCATCACCCAGGGTAAACACTTTCACACCCTTCTTCTTCAGGTATTCGTAATACTCACGGGAGTTCAGGTTGTCATGTGAGCCTACTTCCACAAAATTCTTCCCGCTAAATTTGGAACCCAAAGTCTCCAATGCCATGTAATAGGGGCTTCCGCTCGTCACCTTCCCCTCAACCGCTTTCCTCACGTCAAAATGCGCATCCACGTTTATTCCTCCTATGGCTCCAAACGAGTTTGAAAGCGCCTTTGCATCGGGGAAACTTATGTCATTGCTACCACCCATTACAATGGGGACTATGCCTTTTTCGAGGATTCCCGCCAACACTTTTTCTATCCTTGCGTAGGTCTCGTGTTGGTTGCCGTCAGAAATTTCCACGTCCCCAAGGTCTGCTATGCTGAGCGTCCTGACATCCGTTTCGTAATCGATGTTGAAAGTTGTTCCGTATCTCTTCAGTTCTGCCCTAATCGCACCCGGACCGTTCCTGGCACCGACCCTCCCACCAACAAGAAGTGTGCCGTAATCGTAAGGAACGCCAAGTATGCCAGTGTCCACCTTTCCGCCGCCCCAAGGCTTCATCATGTTCTTGACTTTCGGCATGTTGGGATCGCGAGGGTTTTCAAAAACCGAAGTATTGGTCTTGAGGTATTTCATGGGTACCATTCCCTTTTTATAATTTCTGTGTTCTGCAAAATATACTGTTAGTTTATCCTTCTGCCCCTTTCCGCCACCAACTTTCCGTCCTTGAAGACTTTCTCTGCAAGGTTTATCCCGTAGTTGTAGGCGAAGAACTTGTGGTTGGGGGCGTCGAATATTACTATGTCTGCCTTCTTCCCGACTTCCAGAGACCCGATTTCGTTCGCCCTGTCTATAGAGTGTGCGGCGTTGATTGTGGCGGCGGTCAGCGCCTCTGCAGCGGTCATCTTCATGCGAAGGACTGCAAGCGTCATCATCATCTGCATCGACTCGCAAAGGTTGGCTGCGCTCACGTCCGTGCCCAGAGCCGCCGGAAGGCCATTGTCGATTATGCCCCTCGCGTTGGCGTAAGTCCCCACGTAACAGAACGGTGATGTAGGCAGGAAAATCACCACGGTGCCCAGCTTCTTCAGAGCTTCCACCTCCTCCATCGGGGTGAAGATGAGATGATCTGCCGAATACACCTTGCCGAGTTCAGCAACCAGCTTGGCGCCTCCGCTGTGGGCAAGCCAGTCGCAGTGGTTCCTCAGCTTCATGCCATTCTTTTTTCCGGCTTCCAGTATCCTCCTTGTCTGTTCGACGTTAAAATAGCCCTTCTCGCAGAAGACGTCAGCGTACTCCGCCAGTTTCCTCTTGGCAATCTCGGGTATCCACTTTGCCACAATCTCGTCCGTCAGCTCATCGACCCTCTTTTCATATTCCGCTGGTATTCCCTGCGCGCAGAAAGTGGGGACGAGGTCGATTGGATGCATGTCGTCTAGGGTCTTAATCATCTCGAGCTGCCTGATCTCGCCCTTGTAGGTCATCTCGTAACCGCTCTTGGCCTCTATGGTGGTGGTGCCGTGAATTAACATGGTGTCCAAGATTTTCATCGTCTTGTCAATCAACTCCTTGTCGCTGGTCTCCGCTGTCTTCCTTAGCGTGGTTGGCATTCCTCCTCCTCTGGCCTTGATTTCCAGATAGGGAATTCCTTTCGCGGCCATCATTTCCAGTTCGTCCTCACGCGAACCGGCAAAAATCAAATGGACGTGCGGGTCAATTAGCCCGGGGGTCACAAGCTTGCCGCGAGCATCGATTTTCTTGACGTCCTTTTCAAGTTGATTCAAAACTTTATCAGTCGTACCGACGGCGACTATTTTGCCGTCCTTGACAGCGACCGCGCCGTCTTTGACGATGCCAAGGTCGTTCATCTCGTCTTTTGCCTTTGGGTGGTCGCTGGAACCGCCTAAGGTCACAAGCTCGTTCGCGTTTATTATGACAAAATCGGCCTTTGTCGCCACACAATCACCCTTTTACACATCCAAATATTTTTTTCTTTCCCATTCATGGACTGTGACATTAAAGTCCCTCCACTCTGCATTTTTTATTTCCATGAACTTTTCACAGAACTTGCGTCCCATGGATTCCTGCAGATGGCTTGCCTTGGAAAACTCCGCCAGTGCATCGCCCAGGTTTCCGGGGAGCGTCTCTATGCCCCTGCTGCCTCTGGTCTCCTTGCTCATTTTGTAGATGTCCTCCTCGACAGGGGCAGGAGGGTCGAGCTTTCTCTTGATGCCGTCCAGTCCCGCGGTCAGCATGCCGGCGAAAGCCAGATAAAAGTTGCACGAGCCGTCCGTGGGCCTGTATTCCAGCCTTGTAGCCATCCCACTTCCAGGCGGGACCCTTACAAGAACTGACCTGTTGTACCTTGCCCACGAGATGTATACGGGGGCCTCCCAGCCCGGCACAAGCCTCTTGTACGAATTGACGGAAGGATTGGTTATGGCCGCCAATGATTTTGCGTGCGCCAGGATGCCAGCGATAAAGCTCCTTGCAGTCTTGCTGAGACCGTACTCGCCGTTCGAATCGTAAAATATGTTCTTCTTGCCGTCTATGAGGCTGGCATGCGTGTGCAGCCCCGCCCCGTACTGCCCGTGGAAAGGTTTCGGCATGAACGAGGCGACAAGCCCGTTCTTGGACGCCATCAGCTTCACAACAGACTTTACCAGATAGATTGTGTCGGCCATGTTCAGCGCATCAGAATAGACCAGGTTCAATTCGGATTTTCCGGGCGGAACTTCGTGGTGATGCTTCTCAATCATGACACCCATGCTCCTGAAATTTTCGGCAATGTCAAGCCTCAGATCGGCACCCAAGTCTGCGGGAGGTGAGGCCAGGTATCCACCCTCGTCCATGAGCTTGATGTCCCCTGCTTCGTTTTTCTTGAACAGAAAATACTCTATCTCGCTGGACGTGTAATAGCCGACGGAACTTCCCAAGACCTTCTTGGCATCGCCGATTACCTTCTTGAGCACGAACCTGGGATCCAGCTCAGACGGCTCGTCGGACTCTGGCTCGTACACATCGCAGACAACTCTTGCAACCCTGTGCGGGAAAAGATTTGCCGGAAATATTGCAAACGTGTCCGTGTCCGGCATCAGCTTCAGGTCGCTTCTGCTTATGTCCGCCATCTTCACGGACGAGCCATCCATGTGTATGCCATCCTCGGCCACCTTGGAAAACAGCTTGGATGGGACCCAGAGCGAGTGCAGGATGCCGGATATGTCGGTAAAATTCAGCATTATTTCCTTCACGTTGTCTTTTTGGATTGCCTTTTCAATCTCCGGTATGCCCATCCAGTCACCAGTTAGACAGTATTTAATTAATTTCCCTTAGGATGCTTTAATACTTGCATTGTGACAATGCCAATCGCACTGTTCGACTTGCTACAAACACCATCTGTTTATCAATTTTGTGAACACGCGTGTAGCCTCTTTCAGCTTAGATACTTCCAAGAATTCATCTATGACATGTGCCTG
>CAYRSM010000051.1:0-8988 GCA_964427125.1 uncultured archaeon
GATCCGTCCTAAATACTGTCCGCGACAGCGGATATAAAGCAGTTTTTGGGGGGCAGCTTCAGGGGCAAGCCTGTCACTTATGTCGAACAGGCCGAGCAGCTTGGCACAGGCCACGCTCTGCTGCAGGCGGACGGCAAGGCCGGCAAAAAGTTCTTCGTGTTCATGGGCGACGACATGTACGACAAGAGCTGTTTTGAAAAGCTGGCCGTGCATGAAAATGCTGTGCTTGGTCAAAAAGTTCCTGACCCGTCCAACTTCGGAGTGCTTACCCACAATAAGGGAAAGCTAGAAGGCGTGATTGAGAAATCCCCAAACCCGCCCAGCAGCCTGGCAAATGCAGCGCTCTACGTATTCACTGACAAAGTGTTTGACGAGTTGAAGACAATCAAGAAGTCGCCGCGCGGGGAGATTGAGCTCACGGACGCTCTGATGTCGCTTGCAAGGAAGGGAAAGGTGACGTGCGTGGAGACCGATGAGGGATGGAGGCCTGTGACATTCCCGTGGAGCCTTCTCGCCGCCAACGAGAAGAAGATAAAGACAATGAAAGGCTCCGTGGGCAAGAGCGCCACCGTGGAAAAGGGCGCCGTGCTGAAGGGCGAGGTGTTTGTCGGGGCCGGCTCCGTGATAAAGAGCGGGGCATACATCGAGGGTCCTGTCTGCATCGGGGCGGATTGCACAATCGGCCCCAACTGCTACATCAGGGCTGGCACGGTGCTCGGCGACAAGTGCTACGTGGGCAATGCCGTGGAGATAAAAAACTCTGTCTATTTTGGCAGCACCCACACAGGGCATCTTTCGTATGTCGGCGACTCCATAATCGGCGAGAACTGCAACCTTGCGGCGGGCACGATAACAGCCAACCTGCGGTTCGACGATGCGCATGTGAAGGCCACAATCAAGGGCGAAAAGATGTCAACCGGGAGGAGGAAGATGGGGGTGATAATGGGCGACAACGTGAAGACAGGGATAAACGTCTCCATCATGCCGGGCGTGTGCGTCTCCTCCGGCAAGTGGATAGGCCCGCACCAGCTTGTGGAAAAGGATATTTAGTCGGCAGACCAAATTATAATCAATGATAAAGCTAATCATAAACGCCGACGATTTCGGCTACTCGCAGAGGTTCAACAGGGCGATATTGGAGCTGCTGGAGAAGGACTTTATCAAATCCACAACTGTCATGGTGAACAGGCTGGCGAAGGACCAGGACATGCAGGTGAAGCGGCTGGCGCAGCTCCACCACATGAAGAAGATAAGCGTGGGCCTTCACGCAGAGCTGGACGTGTGGCGCGAGCCGTCGAAGCAGCTGGACGAGCAGTACAAACAATTTGTAAAGATGTTCGGTTTTTCCCCGGACCATATCGACCTGCACAAGCTCACCGACAACAAGGAAATCGTCAGGGAGGTTGCAAGGTTCGCGGAGAGACACAAGCTGCCGGTCAGCAACAACGGGGTGAAGGCAGGCACCAAGCAGACCACTTTTCCTGCGTTCCATTGCAGGAACCACGCGACTATTGTGGATGAGGCAACCGACTTTCTGCAGACAGCGAAGGATGGGGACAGCTGCGAGATAGTTACCCACCCTGGCGAGTACGACCCGAGTTCTACTCCAGTACTGAACAGGGAGCGCGAGCTCGACTATAAGGCTGTGATAGCGCTTCAGGATTACATAAAGTCGAGCGGCAACATTGAGAACGTAAGCTATCTTGACCTGTGAGACTAGAACACAAACCTTTCCTCGAGAATCCTTGCGCTGCCCCCGGACTTTTTGATGTGCGCGGCTATGTCGACCAGTTTGTCCAGGCTGTCGTGCTTCCAGACCGAATGCTGCAGCTTCTTGGCTTTTATCCTGTGCAAGCCCCTCAGGACTCTCATCTGCAGAGCTTTGGATTCCCTCGGCAGGTCGAAGACCAAAATCATGCCTTTCATATAGTGTAGAACGTTCTACATAAATAAACCAATTGTTATTACAAAACATATGATTTACAACATACACAATCAAGACAACGCTTGGCTTTTTATCACTTGCTTATCAGCGACCGTCCCAGCAGGATTATGTTGCTGGGCTTTTCCTTCACCCTTCTGATGCTGTATGGCAGCCAGTTCGCACCGTATGGAATGTACTCAGTTACCTTGTAACCCTTTTTGACAAGCTCCGACTTTAGCGAGTCCCTCACGCCCTTCAGCATGCCGAACTCGAACGTGTCCATCTTCCTGCTGTACTGCTTTCCCAACTCCATGGCCTTGTCAACGATCTTGTCGTCGTGAGTGGCCACGGAAAACATGCCCTTGCTGTTTTTGAACAGGTAGTCCATAAGCATGACAAAATTCCTGTCCACGTCCTCCTTCGACTTGTATGCCAGCTCGGCCGGCTCGTTGTACGCGCCCTTCACAAGCCTTATGTGCCCTCCGCCCTTCACTATCTTCTCGACATCGACGTTGCTCCTCTTCAGATATGTCTGTATGCACACGCCAGTGTTCTTGTGCTTCGCGTGGAGCGACATGTACATATCGACAGTGGCGTCAGTGAACTTCGTGCTCTCCATGTCCACCCAGACGAACCTGTTGGCCTTTTCGGCATAATCGACAATCTCCTCGATGTTCTTCCTGCAGTAGTCGGCGTCTATGTTCAGGCCTAGCTGCGTCGGCTTCACCGACACGCACCCGTCTATCTTCTCGCGCTCTATCGAATCGATCAGGCTCTTGTACTCGCGTATGGTCTCGCTGACTTCAGCCTTGTCCTCCACCTCCTCGCCCAGGTGGTTCAGGATCACGCTGTAGTTTTTGGAATTTGCATTCTTGGCCGCAGTCATGGCGTCGTTTATGGTCTTGCCCGCAATCCAGTTCTTGGCCACCCTGTACGCTATGTAGTTTATCGGAGGTATTCCAACGATTCCCTGCAAGATTTTTTCTTGCGAGACCATAATTTACTTACCGTCCCAAAACCTTTAATGCTTGTATTTCGTTATCATTTCCCTGGTCTCTTCGAGCTTCCTCTGCCTGCTTTCGCTGTACCTTCTCATGTAGTCGTCAAAGCATCCGTGCTTCTTCAGGTAGGTGCCGTAGGAGACAAGGCCGCCCATGGCGTCGGCTGCGGCCTCTATGGAGGAGTAGGCGGGTATCATGTTCTCCTCGAACTTGTCCTTCACTATCTTCGCGTACTCCGACTCGCCCGCATAAGACACGACAATCGGCTTGCTGTATCTTTTCGCGACCTCTATGACCTTGTCGGCGAACTTCTCGGTTAGTCCCGGCGGGTTGTGCAGCCCTATGAAGACGCAACCGTCGTAGGCATCGCTCGAGAGAATCCTCTCCAGCACCTTCGGGTACATGTCGTCAAGCACAGAGCCCGTGAGGTCTATCATGTTGGTGTATGCAGAGAACGCGGGTATCTCCTTGTCCCTTATCATGCCGTCCAAGCTCTCCTTCATCCCGCCCACGTCGCAGATTCTCGGTATGGTCATGCCCCTCTCCTTCAGCTCGTCCACGGTCGCTATCCCGACCCCGCCTGCGCAGGTGAGCACGGCTATGTTCTTTCCCGCCGCGGGCGGCTGGTACGCAAGAGCCTTTGCCATGCAGAAGAACTCGTCTATCTTCTTCGCCCTGATCGCCCCGCACTGCCTGAACGCGGCGTCGTAAACATCATCTCCGGTGCTCATCGAACCTGTGTGGCTCTTCGCAGCGGCGCCTCCGTCGGGGCTCCTGCCGCCTTTGAAAATCATTATCGGCTTGTACTTTGAGACCTTCTTCGCGGCCTGCATGAACCTCCTGCCGTCGTTTATGCTCTCCACGTACATCAGTATCACATCCGTGGTGTCGTCGTTTCCCAGGTACTCCAGCAACTCCGTCTCGTTCACGTCGGCCATGTTCCCGTATGCTATGAACTTGCTCATGCCCAGCCTCTCCGAGTGCATGTACTCAAGGTCGTAGACTCCGAACGAGCCGCTCTGCGAGCTGAGCGACATCCTTCCCCTCTCCGGGATCATCGTGGAGCTCACCACCTCCCCTGTCGACAGCGCCTTTCGCTCCGGGACGAAAATGGTGTTCACGCCTGTGTACAGGTCTATCACGCCTAGGCAGTTCGGTCCGATAACCCTCATGCCGTACTCCTTGATTGTTCTCCTCATCTCATCCTCGAGCGCCCTGCTCTCATCGGTGCCGACCTCCTTGAAGCCGGCCGACACCACCACAACAGACTTTACACCCTTCTCGCCGCATTCCTTGATGACGCCATTGACAGCCGCGGCGGGAACGGCGATGATCGCCATATCGACATCCCCCGGGACATCCTTGACCGACTTGCGGCACGGCACACTCCTGCCCAGGCACTCTATGCTATCTTCCTTCGGGTTTATCGCCGTGAAACTGCCTGAATAAAGTCCTTCCTCGCTGTTCCTGACAAAATTTGCGAGTATCTCGTGGCTTGGCTTCTTCATGTCCTTCGACGCACCCACTATCGCCACCGACTTTGGGCTGAAAAACCCCTCGAGTCCGCTCATGAATAAAAAGACTCATACAAACAATTTAAGCTTTACCACCGGGCAGTGGGACTTTGCAAAGGATTTAAAGACTGTATCCAATCAACAATTATGTCAGCCGGCATGGCGCGTTACACCATCGTGGACGAGCACAGGGCGGGAAGGAAGAGCCTGTCAGAGTACGTCGTCAAGAAAAGGATCCTGACGGAGTACGACATACCCACAACCGACTGCGAGCTTGCAATCACCAGAGAGGACGCTTTGCATTATGCAGGAAAGATAGGATACCCAGTAGTTTTGAAGGTTGTCTCAGACGACATACTGCACAAGACGGAAGCGGGGGGAGTATTGCTGAACATAAAGACGACCGAAGAAGCGGAGAGGGGGTATGACACAATCATCGCAAATGCGAGGAAGTACAAGCCAGATGCCAGGATAGCGGGTGTGCTGGTACAGGAGATGGTTGCGAGCTCGGGGACGATAGAAGTCATAATCGGCACGACAAAGGACCCGCAGTTCGGCAACAGGATAATGTTCGGCTACGGTGGCGTTCTCACGGAGGTGATGAAGGACGTCTCGAACAGGATAGCCCTTATAGACGACGAGGAGAGTTTCAGGCAGGAGCTCAGGGAGATGATTGGCGAGACAAAGATAGGTAAGGCTCCGGCGTCAGGCATAAGGGGGAAAAATTACGATGTGGAATCGCTTGTCGATGTCCTGTACAAGACAGCAAAGCTCGTGGAGGAAAACCCGGAGATAAAGGAGATGGACTTCAATCCTGTTATGCTGCTGCCAGTGGATTCTGATTCGGACAAGCCAAAAGTGAAAGTGCTGGACGCAAGGATAATCCTCGATGAAAAGATGTAGAGTTATGTTATTCGCGCATAATCAAGATTTTACTGTATCGAAAAACTGTTTTGCAAATTTACAGAACTCTATAATAGTTTCTTTGTCGGTTTCAAACTCCGTTCTATCGCCCAAGTACTGAAATTCCTCTCCTGCTTTCAGTTCCTCAACTTTAGCACATTTTATGTGTTTTTTTGAAACAAGAATTATGTGTGCGTTTGTATACGGGTATTTGTCACCGCCTAAATCGTCGTACGTGAATTCGCCATCTGCCCGAAACTTTACCTCGACAAAGAATACTTCATGTGTTTTATCTGATTGAATCACAAAATCCGGCATTCTCTTGATATCTGTTGCGACATCGCTACGAATCCCTTTCATCAATTTCATAACGCCAGGAATGCTGTTCTCCATCCCGTATCTGAAAACATGGTAACCCAACGTCAGGAATAGCTCTTCCACTATTGTTTCTGCAATGCGGCCCTTTATGACGTTATATCGATAGTCAAGTTCTTTTTCCTTTTTGTAGCACTCAATACACAATTGTCTTTCGCCATTCGCCAGAGGCGTTCCACAATTCGAACAGGAAGTCATATAATTCACTTTTTGAAATTGGCGAAAGCCTCCATATCCTCTTCGTTTGCCTTTTGCACACTGTTGAACTTCACAAGTTCATCTTCAAGCCTCATGTGCCTGTCGGCCGACCTGCTCTTCCTTTCCCTCACCCTGATGAGTATCGGATAGTTGACAGCCTCGCCCGCCACAACCGCCTCCCCGACCTTCAGCCCGGGTATCATGTTCATCAGGTCCGCTGTCAGACCCTCCGTGCTGTCCTGTATGTGCTGCAGGTCGACAGGATTCGTGATTCTCAAGATTATGTTCGTGTTGCACTGGCTCAGAGCGGTTGTAGACAGCCTCTTCGGCCTCTGGCTTATCAGCACCAGGCACGCGTTGAACTTCCTCCCCTCCCTGGCTATGGTTTCTATGACCGGGCGCGATATGGCGTCTTCCTCCTCGGTGTTGGGCGCGAACTGGTGTGCCTCCTCCACTATGGCCACGAACGGCGGTATCTTCCTGTCCTTCCTCAGGTTGAAGAGCCTTCTCGCAAAATAGGTGACAATCATCTGCTTCTCCCGCATGCTGGTTATGCCGGACAGGTCGAATATCGTCATCTGGCCGGGTCTGGCTATTTCGTCGAGCCTCGGATTGTCTTCGCTCTTGAACAGCCCGGTGTAGTTGAGCTTTGTCATCAGCGATACAAGCACGTCCTTTGTCTTGAGGTTCTTCACGCTCTTCTCTATCTCGTCTATGACGTCGAACAGCGTGTAATGACGCTTCTCCTCCCTTATCCGCTTCAGCAGCACGCTCATCTCCCTCTCCTGGGCTCCGGTCATCTGCGGCAGCATCTCCGAAAACGTCGATACGCCCATGTTCCTTGCGGCAATGGCTATCTCCTCGCCGTTGATCACCTTTGTGCTCCTCACGTACACAGGGTCGTCCGCAAATCCCGTGTACTCCCCGTGCGGGTCGAAGATTATAACAGCTGGCTTGCCCAGACTTTCGGGGCGGTTCATGAGCTCTTCGATGATTACCGACGTGCAATACGATTTGCCCGCGCCGGACATCGCGAGTATCGCAAGGTGCTTCTGGAAAAGCTTCGATACGTTCAGCCTCGCCTCGACGTCGTGGAACTCCATTTTGCCGATGTGCACTCCGCTCCTGTCGAAGCCGAGAAAATCTGAAAGTATGCTCGTGTCCGCCTTGTACACCTTCTGCCCGGGCGACACGGGGAAAGTGGACCTCTTCTGCAGTCCGTTCTTATAGACACCAAGAGTGACCGCGCGCGCCGTGCCGTACTCCCACCTGTCGACCGGGAACTGCTCCGTCAGGGGCTTTCCGGACCTCTCGTACTCGACCACGGAATCGGGCCTCGCATAGTACCTGTTCTCCTTCATCAGCTCCTCGACCCTGCACACGAGGATTCCATCGTCAAAGGAAAGCTGTATGAACTCGCCCTTCCTGACTGACATCGCCTTGCTGTCGTTGACCACGAACCAGAACTCCGTGCTGCTGGGACCCTCCTCGGTGGATATGACAGTCCCTATCTCCTTCATACTAAATACTATTCGCTTTTAATATTTTAACGCAAGCTTGGCACAATTTATCTGGCATTGGACAATCCTAATTCATGCCGAAAGTGCCACTGGTTGCTCTTGCTGCAATTGTGATAGTTATTGTAGGTCTGTATGTGTTCCTCGGTTTCAGGCCGAGCGTAAAAGTCTCCAGCGGTCTGGACTATATAACTCTGCCCAAAGGATTCACGATAAATGTTTTTGCGGATAATCTTGGCGGAAGCGGGGTCTCCACGCCCGGTCCCAACCCCGGGCCGAGGATGATGGACGTAAAAGATGGGGTGATATTTGTATCGCTGATGTTGAAGGGGAGTGTCGTGGCGCTGCCGGATGCGAGCAACAGCGGAAAAGCCGACAAGGTCGTGACTGTGATAGACGGGCTGAAAAACCCGCACGGTCTTGCATTCTACAAGGACTGGCTCTACGTCGCGGAGGAGGACAAAGTAATCAGGATGAAGTACCTTGGAAACCTGACCGTCAATAAAAGCACTGTTGAAAAGCTCGTAGGCCTGCCATCTGGAGGACACATCACACGCACGATAAAAATCATCAACGACTATCTCTTCGTAAGCGCGGGCTCGAGCTGCAACGTGTGCTATGAGGACGACCCCATGAGGGCGGCAATCACAAGGTGCGACGTTGATGGGAAGAACTGCTCCGTCTACGCGAAGGGTCTGAGGAACGCTGTCGGATTCGTCCTGAACAACGAGACCGGCGAGATTTGGGCCACCGACAACGGAAGGGACTGGCTGGGCGAGGATCTTCCCCCAGACGAGATAAACATAGTCCAGGATGGCAAGAACTACGGCTGGCCGATATGCTACGGGAAAAACGTCCACGACACGGACTTTGACAGGAACGTGTACATCAGGAACCCGTGCATGGAGCCGTTCGAGACGCCGAGCTACATAGACCTGCAAGCGCACTCCGCCCCGCTCGGACTGGCTTTCTACTTCGGCGGCAGGTTCCCTCGGGAGTACAGGGGAGACCTTTTTGTCGCATACCACGGGAGCTGGAACAGGCAGGTTCCGACGGGCTACAAGATTGTAAGGATCAGGCTCGGTGGCACGCCTTCGGTGGAAGATTTCGCGACTGGCTGGCTGCAGGGACAGAATGTTCTGGGCAGGCCCGTCGACATAATAGAAAAGGACGGCGACCTTTATGTTTCTGACGACAATGCGGGGAAGATATACAGGATATCATACTCCGGCGTCTGACCCGCGAATAATTCAACGCGCGTGCAAAATCTATTCATGGACGAGATACTGATACCGGTGATGCTGGTGCTTTTCTGGCTTCTGGTGAAATTCCTGAGGAGGGAAGCGGTGTTCGTCCCGCTGCCTATGGGCACGGTGAGGAAGATACTGGACATGGCAAAGGTGAAAAAGTCCGATACCGTGTACGACCTCGGCTCCGGCGACGGCAGGATAGTGATTGCGGCGGCAAAGGAACGCGGCGCGAAAGCGGTGGGGATAGAGGTCAGCGGGTTTCTCTGCCGACTATCGGAAATCATGGGAAAGGGATTGAAAAACAAA
>CAYRSM010000052.1:0-8204 GCA_964427125.1 uncultured archaeon
AAATAAAAGAGAAATTTCCAGATCTGACACCAATCCCTGTTTTTTGACTAGGAATTTTTGTATAATCAACACGCATTTTTATCTACCAACCCTCATCAGATAATTATGCCAACAAAGGTGGCCAAGACCTCCGACTTCAGGGAAGGCGAGGGAAAGCTCTTCGAGGCCAACGGAAAGAGCATAGCGGTATTCAAAGTGAAGGGAAAGTTCTACGCGGTCGAGGAGAAGTGCACCCACAGGGGAGGCCCGCTCCACGAGGGGAGCCTTGACGGGACGACAGTGACATGCCCGTGGCACGGCTCGAAGTTCGACATCAGGACGGGGAAAGTGATGGGCGGACCCGCCACAAAGGACGTCCCTTCCTACAAGGTCACGGTCAAGGGAGAAGACGTTCTGGTCGATGCCTGACCGAGCCTCGAGACGGGGAAAGAAATCAATTTTTGTTAGCGGAGGCAATCGATTGTCATGAAGGTCGAGCACACGGAGGGGAGGTTCTTCGCCAAGACGGAGCACGGCGAGGCCGAGGTCCTATACAGGGTTTCCGGCGGCACGATGAGCGTCTACCGCTCCTACACGCCCGAGGAGGACAGAGGGAAGGGGATAGCCGAACAGCTTATGTTCGCGGCGTTTGCCTTTGCGAGGGAAAACAAGCTTGTGATAAGGCCCGACTGCTCCTATGCCAAGCATTTTCTCGAGAAGCACACCGAGCTGAGGGAGTACACGGAGGCGTGACAGGATGTATTTCGTTGGCCTGGACCTTGCATGGTCGCCGAGGAACAACTCAGCGATAGCAGTGGCGAGGCTGAAAGGAAGAAAGGGCGCTGAACTCTGCCTGTGGAACGACAAGATGTCGAGCGACAGGGAAATCATGAACTACGTGAGGCAAGCCGTTGGAAAGGGCGATTGCCTGATAGCCATCGACGCCCCGCTGCTCGTGCCGAACATGACGGGAAGAAGACCGGCAGAGGACATACTGCAGAGGCTGTTCATGAAGCATCATGCGGCCGCCTACCCCGCCAACAGGACAAGGCTCGGAAGCTACGGAGGGCTGAGAGGGGAAACACTTGTCAGGGAGATGGGAAAGATCGGCATAAGGCACGACCCGTACATAAAGCCGAAGTCGAAGCTCAGGAGAGTCATCGAGGTCTTTCCGCACCCCGCAATAGTTTCGATATTCGACCTCGACAAGATACTGAAATACAAACACTCCGGAAGGGACTTTGAAAAGAGATGCAAGGAATTCAAAAGGTTCCAAAGGCTGCTGGCTTCCCTTGACAACTTCGAGCCGAGCCTGAAGATACCAGACACCCTGCTCGGGGTGGACGTTAGCAGGATGAGGGGGAAGAAGCTGAAGCAGTACGAGGACTTTCTCGACTCTGTCATGTGCGCATACACCGCGCTCTACTACTGGTACTGGGGCGGCGAAAAATGCGCTGTCATAGGCGACATGAAGGGAGGGTACATCGTCACGCCGATAAAGCGGGACATGAAACGACAGATAAGGGATTTAACTTTCTGACTCGTCTTTCTAAGTATGAAAGCCTGCAGGATTGGCTCGCTGGAATACTACATGGTTGGGGACGGGAGCACTGCCATGCTGTCCGTCGGGAAGATTCACGGCAACGAGCCCTATTCGCGCAAGGGGCTGAAGGATGCGCTTGACATCATAGACAAGAGGAAGAGCGCGATAAGCTACGTGGCTGTGCCCGAGGTCAACCCGCACGGCGCCAGGGAGTACGATGGCGTGGACGTCAACCGCGACTTTTCAGATTTCCGCAGCAGCAGGAGCCGCGAGCTGCGCGACCTTGTCAGAAGACACAACCCCGTGACCATAGTTGACCACCACGACAACAACTACAAGAGCGATTTCTTCTTCGCAATAATATCAAACACAGACCGCGAAAGCCTCGACTACAGGCTGGCGAAAAGGCTGGTCGAGCACATATGCTGCGAAGAGGGAATATTCGAACCGCTCTCGAAAGACAAGTCACTTATGGGCACTGACCTGGCCAAGATAGTCAAAATGGAGGCCGGCATATACTGCATAGGCATGAGCAACACGCTGGTCGGCTATTTCAAAAAGGGGATGGGCATAGAGGTGCCTGCGAAGAACATTTACAGGGGAAAGGTGTCGGACGTGCACAGGGAGTGCGACCTGTTTCTGAAAGAGGAGCTGGAACGTCTGGCCCGCGACAATGAAATGTGACCGTCCAAAGGCTGTCTGATGCTTGTCATAGAAGCGGACTTCAAAAATAAGGGATTTAAAGCTAAAATCCATCAGCTAACTATGCAAGCCAGAAAAGTCGGTTCGGTCGAGCTGTACGAGATTGGAAAGGGCAGCCTAACATTCCTGTCCATAGCAAAGCTGCACGGAGAGGAGTACCTTTCGAGGGACGGCGTGTTAAAGGCGATGAGTGCCATTGACAAGACGTCTGGCTCGGTCAGGTACGTGGCAGTACCGGAGGTCAACACAACCGACCACCGATCATATGAGGGCGTCAACCTCAACTACGACTTCGGGCTGTTCCAAAGCGGGAAGACAAAAGACGTCTGCAAAATAGTAAGCATGTACGACCCCGTTCTTATAGTGGACCACCACGACACACTGGTGAGTGAAACGAATGATTTGTCAGTGATACTCTCGAACAATGACACATACAATTCCATAGAGTTCGTACTGGCAAAAAAACTCATCAGGCACATTTGCTCGGAAAAAGGACTAATCAAGGCGTGTTCCGAGGCGTGCATATACACAAACAACGATGGGGTGATGATGCCCCGCATGGAGATCGACGGCCTGTACTACTACGATGCGGACTTCACCCTGGAAGGTTACCTGAAAAAGGGCATGGCCATAGAGGTGTCCTCAAGGGATCTGGACGACGACCGCGCGTCGGACATACACAAGGAGTGCGACCTTTTCCTCAAGGGCGAGCTGGAGAGACTCCTGAGGGAAGGCAAGATATAGGTGCGAACAAGTGCCGTCACCGGACATATGCCTAACAAAGAACCCCCGTTCGATTTCAGACAAATACGTATCATAATGTCGCATATGCGACAAAAACCCTTTGTCCCAGATGGGAAACTTGGACCGCAGAAACTATTAGAATTGCGGCCAGAAAGTATAATAATATGATGGACGAAGTGGAGCTGACTCAGGAACTTGTCAGAATAAATTCCGAGAACCCCCCGGGCAACGAGAGGGAGGTCGCAAAGTTCGTTCACGACTATCTGCAGGGCATCGGGATGCAGTCGGACATAGTCGAGGTCTCGCAAAGCAGGTTCGACGTGATAGCGGAGCTGGGCAAGGGGGAGGGGATGATGTTCAACGGCCACATCGACACCGTGCCTGTGGGCGATGCGAACAATTGGAAGCATGACCCGTTCGGCGGAAAGGTGGTCGGCGGCAAGCTGTACGGCAGGGGCTCCAGCGACATGAAGGGCGGGGTGGCAAGCATAATCGCGGCCGTTCAGAAGACAACAAAAGAGGACCTGAAGAAGAGGATTGTCCTTACATTCGTGGCCGACGAGGAGGAGGGGCAGAGGGGCTCGGACTACATAGTTAAGAACATGAAGGGATTTTTGCACGGCGTGAGGTACGGCGTGTTCGCGGAATCCACAAGCATGGAGATAACGTACGCCCAGAAGGGGTTCGCACATGTGAAGGTGAAGTTCCGCGGCAAGGCTGCGCACGGCTCGACCCCGGAGCGCGGTGTGAACGCCATAGAGAAGGCTGGCAGGTTCATCGGCAACATGCAGAAGCTGAAGGCTGAGCTGAGGAAGACAAGGGACCCGGACCTGGGCAGCGGAACGATAAACATCGGCAGGATTTCCGGAGGCACCAAGGTCAACATAGTCCCCGACTATTGTGAAGTGGAGGTGGACAGGAGGCTCGTGCCGGGGGAAAGCCCGAAGAGCGCGCTTGCACAGCTGAGGAAAATCGCCGGGCGATCCAAAGCGGGCGGGGAGGTGGAGCTTCTGAACGAGCCGAGGTTCCCGATGAAGATGGACAAGGACTCCGACTTCATAGTGCTTTTGAGGAAGCTCAGCGACGGCTCAAAGCTGAATGCAGCGACCGGCTACATGGAGGGCGAGCTCTTCAAGACCGGGGCGGGGATAGAGTGCGTCTCTGTCGGGCCCGGGCTGCACGAGCAGGCGCATGTCGTGGACGAGTTCGTGCCCGTCAAAAACCTGAGGGCGGCGACAAAACTTTACGAAGGGATTATAAGGAAATGGTGCATCTAGTCACAGGCTCTTGAGCTGCTTTAGTATTTCGTCATAGTCGGGCTCAACGAGCGGATTTTCCGTCACCCACTTGTACCTTATGACACCGCTCTTGTCAACAACGAAGACAGACCTTTTCGCAACAGTGCTGCGGACGTTTCCCAGCGATTCGTGTAAGACGTTGTAAGCCTTCACGGCCTCCCTGTTCACGTCGCTCAGCAGCTTGTGCTCGAACCTGTTTGCCTGCGCGAACGCCTTGAGCACATAAGGACTGTCCACGCTGACCGCTATCACAGCCGCGTAAGACATGAGGTCGTCCAGCCTGTCGCGCAGCACGCAGTTCTCCTTTGTGCAGACAGGACTGAAAGCGAACGGGAAGAACGCAAGCACTACGTTGGACTTTCCCAGGAAATCCCCGAGCTTTTTAACGCTCATGTCGATGTCGAGCGCTGTGAAATCAGGCGCCTTTTCGCCCACTTCCGGCATGATTAAAGGGTGGTTTTGCCCAGATTAATAGGTTTGCCTCCAAAAAATTACTAATGGAAGCTTGCGATAGGGACTTTCTGTCTAGAAAGTTGCTTGAAAGGTACGGAGATGTCTCCGCAATCGCGCTCTACGGCTCGAGGGCGGCCGGCTATGCCAGGAAGGAGAGCGACTATGACATCCTTGTCGTGATGGTCTCTCACAGTCCCAGGATAACATACGACTACTACAAGTCTAGTTCAGACGACATGTCCGCGCTTGTGGTGGACAGGAAGGCCTTCGAAGACGACGCTGAAAGCGGGGCGATGGGCGAGTTTGTCGTGGGAAGGCTGATCAATCCCTACGAGCCTCTGCACGGGGAGGACATATTGAAATCAGCCGAGCGAATCTACAAGAAGAGGATAGTGAGGGAGTGCATAACCGGAATGCTCTCCGAGTTCAAGGGGCTCGCCTACGAGCTGTCCATGCCTCCGGAGTACTTCCTTTTCGAGAAGCAGAGGCAGCGCGCTGCTGTGTGGCCGGCGCTAAAGTACAGCGTGGGCAGGGCGTACACAGGAGAGATAAGGCGGGGCAACCTGGACAGGAGCATGAAGGCTTTCAACGACGCGCTGGATGAGCTGCAGGAAGAGGGCTTTGTCAGCTTGGACGATGGCCGTGTGATGATAGACAGGAGCCAGAAGGCTGGGAGGCTTGATGGACTTGCCGGCGCATCAAAGTTTGTTTCTAGGGGTGCAATGCTTTACGCGCACTTTCTGTGGTCCGGCCGGAATGTCGTCCACAAACTGCCCGGTGAAGTGCTGTCAAAGATAAGCAGGAAAAAATCAAACAAGTCCGTGTCAGAGGATTTGAAGCATCCAAAAAGCCTTCTGGACATCGGGGAGGGCAGGCTGATAACAAAGTATGACTGGCTTTCGGAGCTTGCCGGGGATTTCGGATACGATGATTTTTCATACGATTCAAAGTGCCTGGGAGACGTGACCAGCACCGTGTTCAAGTACAGGCTGACCGACAACGAAAATGAGACTGACCTGGTGGTAAAGAAATACCAGGACTTGAGGTCGCTGAAGTGGTCGGGCGTTAACATACTGTGCGCGTTCACAAAAAAATTCGAGACACACCCCCTCTCCAGGCTCGCGAGGGAGTACAGCGCACTGAAGGACCTGAAGAAGGCCGGCATAAGGACGCCGAAAGTCTACGGAGTCGTGCCGGGGGAAAGGATACTTGCAATAGAATTTGTCGAACATGACACAAGCACGTGGGAGGTCTCGCTGAAGGCCCTGGGCGGCGACGAGGAAAGCCTGGCGCACATACGGGAGTACGGCAGGGCGGTTGGCAGGGTGCACGAGACAGGCTACGCCATAGGCGACACAAAGCCCGGCAACGCTCTGTTCACAAACGGCGAGCCGTGCATAATAGACCTCGAGCAGGCCGAGATGGGAGGCGACCAGTCGTGGGACGTCATAAACTACCTTTACTGCACAGCCGTGGCCTCGCTCAGCAGGGAGCGCATGAGGAGGATAACAGGCGAGTTCGTGGAAGGCTACCTCGAGCGCGGCAGCAGGGACACGCTGGAGAAGGCGCTCGACCTGAAGTACCAGATACCGTTCGTCCCCCTCACGCTTTCGCCGATGCCTGTTGTGATAAGGGACGAGATAAGAAGCCGCCTCGAATGAAAGCTTTCCCACCTCAAGATGTTTATAGTTCTTTGGCGCATAGGTTATCAGAGAGTGGTAAAAATGCTGGTACCAGAAATTTTCGAAAATATAGCGTACAGGAAGGAGTGCTATCTAGACAAGATTTATTCAAAAGCGATACAAGCTTATCACAAGGGAAGGGAGATAGTGGACTATGGCGAAGGACAGGAAGCGAATGGCTATAAAATGATAGCTGCCCCTGTCGTTTTGGTGTTTGGCGCATTTGCTGGTGTCGGTGAATCAGCTGCTGTGGCTACACTCGTATTATTCTCGGCAGGTGCGCTTTTGGCGGCACGCTGTGGTAGTCCCCCATATACAGGTCCTGATGAAACAAAAGATGCTCTTGGTGGGCTTGGCGTATTGCTTTGAACGTATACGTAATACAAATTTTTGTAACATCTTAACTGCTCGCCATGTTCACAAAATCTTCCCACCTCAATCTATTTATGCTTTCCAGAGTATTAGTTACCTAAGGGTGACAAAAATGAAAGGTGGGTGCCTTCACGAAAGGTGAGTTAGTTCACCAACGACTCGGTCAGTGCTGTTTCTAAGATTGATTCAAAAGGAAGAATTTCGATTCCGATAGGTTTCAGGGCGAAGCTCAATCTACTGGAAGGTTCCGAAGTAAGGATTTTGCTAAAAGACGGATTCATGATTCTGATTCCGAATGGCCAGAGTGGTGTAGCGGCTGCACGGAAGGCTGTGAACCTTTCAGACCGGGTTCGAGTCCCGGCTCCGGCCCAGAAAAGGGCAGGGAAATCATTTCAAGATGGAGGGACAAAGTGATTTATATGCCGAGCATATCCTTGCCGCGCGGGATGAAGGACATAGATGCAAAGGAGATGGCCGTCAGGCTCTGGATAAACGAAAAGATGAAGAACGTACTAAAGATGTACGGCTTCCAGATAGTCGAACCCTCACCCATAGAGCACCTCGAGACGCTGCAGGCGCAGGCCGGGGAGGACGTCAAGAATGAGATATACTGGTTCAAGGACAAGGGAGGGAGGGACATCGGCCTCAGGTTCGACCTCACTGTCGGTCTGACAAGGATGGCCGCGGCTAACGTCACTTCGCCGGAGCCCACAAAGATAGCATGCCTGTCAAACATGTGGAGGTACGACGAGCCGCAGTTCGCGCGCTACAGATGTTTTTACCAGTGGGACGTGGAGATTTTCGGGAGCAAAGAAGCAGAATCCGACGCTGAGATAATCTGCCTGGGCGCCGACATACTTGAGGCTCTGGGACTGAAGGAGTTCGAAATCAAGATAAACAACAGGAAACTTATAGAGGGATTTCTGGAGTCGACAGGCATAACCGACCCCGTCCAGCTCGAGAATGTGATGCGCGTAATCGACAAGAAAAGAAAACTAACGGGGGAAAACCTGAGGAAGGAGTTCAAGAAGTACAGGGTGGATGACAGGCAGCTTGAGAGGATAATGAACTTTGTCAACAACTCGGGACGGCCGGGAACAGTCCTGAAGAAGATAAAGGACATGCACATCCACAACGAGAAGGCAGACGAGGGTCTGAACGACCTGATGAAGCTCGCCTACATACTGCAGGTCAGGAACAAGGCGAGCAGGTGCGTTCTCGACATGAGCATAGTCAGAGGGATAGGCTACTACACGGGGAACGTCTTCGAGTTCTTCGACAGGGGCAACGAGAACATCGGAGCCATATGCGGCGGGGGAAGGTTTGACAAGCTTAGCGCCGCCTACGGAAGGGACAGGCCCGCGGTGGGCGTGGCCGGCGGCATAGAGAGGCTCATGCTTTCGCTGGAGAGCAACAAGCTCATACCCAACG
>CAYRSM010000053.1:0-8093 GCA_964427125.1 uncultured archaeon
TGCCTGCTCCGAATTTCCCGGGCCGAAGGAAACGAAGTCCGTTCCAAGCGCCCTGTAGTACAGCTCAGCCTCCGTGTAACCAGTCTCGCCGACAGACTCTGTCATGATAATGCTTTTAATCATATTCACGATTTCAGAATCGTCTGATACTCTCATTGCAGACCTTGGCCTGTTTATGAATTCCGCGTGCGCATCCAACCCGAGCTCCTTCAGGATGTCCATGTATTGTTTCATCGCTCCGTCAGGTGTCTCTCCCATCAGCAGCCTTCTGTCCACCTCCACCTCGCAGTAGTCCGGGACTATGTTGACCTTGGTGCCTCCGGCAATTTTGCCGACATTTATCGTTCCATAGCCGAGCATATCATCCTTTTTCTGCTTCAGTCGCTCGCCCAGTTCCTCCAGCCGGTCTATGAACTTCACTGCCTTGATTATTGCATTGTCGCCGAGCCATGGCTTGGAGGCGTGCGCAGCCTTTCCTTTGAAACTGACGCGCACGGAGGAAATCCCCTTTTGCGTCACCATCACCTTGTTGTTGGTGAACTCTGCTATCACTCCGTGCCTCACCCCGGCAAAAAAATCCTTCCTCTTGTCCACCAGCCAATACGAACCCTTTGCTCCAGTCTCCTCTCCTCCGACAAAAAGCAGGACCAGCCTCCGCTTGAACTTGCCAATATCCGCCTTCGACAACGCGGTGAGTATGCTTGCGATGCCGCCCTTCATGTCCGCAGAACCTCTTCCGTACAGCTTGTCACCGACAATTTTTCCTTCGAACGGGTCGTATTTCCACTTGCCGATGTCGCCGGCCGGGACTGTGTCCATGTGCCCGTTCAGAACCATGCCGTCGCCCTTGCCGATTTCGGCGATGACGTTGAACCTTTTCGGCTCGAATTCCAGGACTTCCGCATCAATCTTCAGGTCCTGCAGATAATCGTAGATAAATTTGGCGATTTCTTCCTCGTTTCCCGGAGGGTTCTCGGAATTTATCCTGACAAGCTCTTGTGTAAGCTCTACCTCGTCCATAAAGTCAATTTTGCGATTGTCTGTTAAATAAGTGGGTGAACGACAGGAAAATTGGAAAGACTTTAGTATCAATTTGTAATCAATGCTACTTCGGTATGTACCTTGGCTTTACGCTCTTCATCTTGCCGCCCACCCTTCTTTTGACGTCCGCCTCCGGCTTGTCCCCGTCACAGTAAAGGAAATAGCCGCCCTCGCGGACGACCATGTTCTTCTCGCCCGGAGTGGCGCCGCACGCAATCAGGAACTGCAGGTCGAGGTCATTTATGTCATCCTTCCTGAGACGGTCATGGTCGGCGCATATCTCTATGCCGCACCTGTAGCCCCTCCACTCGAACAGGCCGCTCTCCTTCCCGAACTCCGCGCGCAGTTCGAACGCATTTGCCATGTTCTGCTCGCCGCCGTCATCCCTCTTGTCGTACTCGAGCACTTTCCCATCATAGATAATCGGAGATGTGTTCCTGAGCACGCCATTATAGGATTTGTCCCCTGACGTGTTCTCGTCCTGCCAGACGATGGTACCGGGAATCAGCAGCATGTCCTTGCCGGAGGAGAGCCCCGCAAACTTTTCCATGATTTCGTCCTTCCGCCCACTCGTGAAGAACGGACTCGACAAAAAGCTGTATTCCGGCGCCAGCAGGATGTCGTAACCGCCGATGTCGATGAGCCTTGAAATCGCGTCCTCAAAGTAATGCTCGAACTTGCTGCTGCCCGTCTTTCCCCTCACCATACCGACCCTGAGCACGCCGGAGCCCAATTCTATCTCGTACAGGCAGTACACTCCGCGCAGGTTCCTTGGTATATCCTCCACGCAGGGGTCTGGCTTTCCGTACAGCATCTCCGTCAATCTGTCACCAAACTCGCCAAGTGAGAACATGCAATCGCCCCTGATTCCCAGTAAAACTGCGAACAATTTAAACCCATAGTGCTGGCGGGCGCAATGCAAGTCTCATCCAAAATGTGGTGTATTTATGCTGTAATTTGAAAGAACTATTAGAGGCCAGCGCATGAAAACGGGAAAAGAGATGTCAGTAGAGTACGAGATTGATGTGCCTGACGTCGGCGGCCTTGACAGGCTGCTCAGGAGCCGTTTGGTCAGAGACAGGTACGCGTATCAACCAGACTTGTGGGATGATTTTCAGGTGCGCATGGAAAAATTCAAGGGTTTTGGCGACAAGACGATTGCCATCCAGAGAAAATACAGAGGTTTGTCGTGCTATGCGGACCTCCATGCCAACTATGACAATCACAAAGGCAAAATGACGCTGTATTTCTCGCTGACATCATTGAGCGAAGAGGATGATGTTTTGCTGGAGCCTGCTTTTGCCGAACTGTTCGAGTCAGTTGGCACGCCTTACCGCGTGATGAAGGGGTCCGACTACGAGCTTGCGGAGAAACTCCTGGGCAAGTACAACAAAGCCTTGGAAAGGGGCTGGCTGGACAGGGTGTTCGGCTTGGGCATGATTGGAAGAAAGGTAATAGATGCCAAAACAGGCACCGCCCAGGCAAACCTTTAATAGTTTTTAAACCCCAACTTACTAAATTAGTTAAAGTGATTCAATGCCGCTGAGACCGGGAAGGACTATGAGGAGGGTGGAGAGGCCCTTCACGAGGTACAGCATTACAAAGCCGAAGAAGAGCTACGTGAAGAGCCTGCCCCACCAGAAGACCCACCAGTTCGAGATGGGCACGAGGACCGGGGACTTTGACACCACATTATATTTGTGCGCAAAGAACGCGGTCCAGATCAGGGACAACTCGCTGGAGTCGGCGAGGATAGTCGCGAACAAGTACATCGAGACCACGCTGGGACTGCCCGGGTTCTTCATGAAGATATTGGTCTACCCGCACCACATAGTGAGGGAGCACTCCATCGCGCAGGGCGCGGGCGCGGACAGGTTCTCGCAGGGGATGAGGCAGAGCTTCGGCTACCCGTCGAACAAGGCCGTGCAGACGAAGGAGGGGCAGAGGCTCTTCATGGTCAGGGTTAACAAGGCCAACGAGAAGGTGGGAAAGGCAGCGCTCACAAGGGCCGCCAGGAAGCTCTGCACGGCGTGCAGGGTGGTTGCAGAGTCTTAGGACTATTCCTAAAAGTTCATTAGATTAATAGATGCAAAAACAACCTTGAATCAATGCGGGCGGGCGTAACTGGCGAATGCATCGACGACTTTTTTTCCAGGTACGGCGGGGATTGGATAATAGCCGGCAGCATACCGGGAGAAGACGAGAGCACGCTTTACCTGAGGACAAATTACCAAACTTTTCACAGGATTTTTGATTACAATCTGGCGGGAGGAGAGAGCGATTACAAAAGAATGCTCCTGCGCATAGAACTGCAAGACGCAGACCTGATCATAGAAAAGGGCAGCATGCACTTCTGGACAAGGTACTCCGAGGACTGCGCGCTCTTCTATAGGAAAGCGGACGTGACCGTCGCTGCCGTGTTCGACGGGGTGACTGGCCACATGGACGGGCTGGGCGGGGTGGCGTCAAGGAAGGGCGCGGAGATGCTTGTAAAGTACCTCGACCGCATGGACTATGACTCATGCATCAATGTGATGAGAATGTACAAGGACGAGTGCGCCGAAAAGATAGCAGACGGCAGGACCACTGCGCTGATACTTGCAGTCTTCGGAAAGGAATGCGTGCTTTTCAACAAGGGCGACTCCTACTGCTTCCACGGCTACGACCTTGTGAACGAGCCGCACGACCTGGGCAGCTCCGTCTCCCGCTGGCTCAACTCCAAGCACGAGTTCAGCGTGTACAGGTTCAGAAAGGAGAAGGAGATAACGCTCTACAGCGATGGCTGGGAGAACGGCGGCAGGGACGACGTAACGATCATAAGGCTCCCATGAAGTTCTCCGTGGCAATGCTTGCCCCAAAGATTATAAAGATTCTGCCACAACATGATTTGGAGGGTGATGGAAATGTTCGACGTGTGGGCTCACAAAACTTATAGAAACGACGTGGGTCTGATGTTTTCCGACATGACATCGCACAGAAAAGGCAAGGTTCTCTACTACAAACTGGACATTGCAAACCCGCTGAGCGGACACTTTCTGCTCGTACTCACTTACAGGGCGGATGATGGAATATACGGGGCAGTCAAAGCTTCTGCCGACATGGAAGGGTTGAATGGCACGGTTGACCAAGTTTTCACAAACGCAAAGGAGCTCGGCCTGGAAGTCCACGAAGGAGTCATCCTGAAAAGGGACGGGGTGTATGCAGTGACCCATGCGGGCTTGCTGGGCATCGCCGACAGGTTCACAGTCAAGGACTATGTTGCTGACCTGCGCACCAATGATGTGAAAGGCACAGTCGAGTACGAGGTGATCGCTGGCAGCTTCGACAGGCGGTTGCGCGGCGGCGTAATCACGGGGAATGGGCAGGAGACATATGCTTACATGATAGACTGCATGCTCTTCGACGATTCGCTCTTCAAGAGCGCATCCGACATGATAAGGAAAAGGGTTTCGCGCATGGACAACTGGGGAGTCGTGGTCAAATCGTTCAAGGAAGGTCTGGGCGAAGCTGGTTACAGTCTGCAGGAAGGACTGTCTCAGAGGATGAGGGAGCTCTTCGAAACGGAAGAAGAATAGGAAAACTTCTAGTCTGTTGTATTGCTTTTTAGGAAAACCTACATCCTTCCCATCGGCCTGGACGGAGCTGCTTCCTCTTCGGGCATCTCCTCTGGCGCTTCCTGCCCGCTTATGTGCCTTATCAGGACCACGTCGCCTATCGCCGCGACCATAGTGTACGGCACAATGAGTCCCCTCTTGCCGCCTATCATCTTCTCCATGACGCTTCCTCTGGCGGCCTCTATGACCAGGGCCCTTATCTTGTACTTGCCCAGATCGAACTCCAAGTCTGTGACCTTTCCAGCGTAGAATCCCTTGTCCGTGAACACGTCCTTGTTGAACAGTTCGCCGACATCCTTTACCGTTACAGCCATGTGAGCACCTTTTCAGGATACTACTTATTTGGTCGCGGGGTATATTAAATCTTTTTGTCTAGCCCAAAAGGCGGCCGAAGTGTGTTGACGAAGTGTTTCGCCAAAATGTTTTAAATGTACTCTTGTCCAGACTTCACATTATGGCGAGGATGGTAAAGATAGACAGGGCAATGTACGAGGTGAACGACGATACCAAAGTGTACAGGTACTGCTGCAGGAACCCCGAGTGGAAGAGGCTGGGCAAGCAAGAAAATGAAAGGAACAAGAAATCGCTCGACGGCTACACTCGTATATTCCCAGGCGGGAAGAGGAAAGTGTACCGCTACAGGCAGAAAAAATAATTCGTGAAAGAAACCGAAACTGCGTTTATTAAACTTCGAGTCCAAATTAGATGTTATGCCCAGGTGTGCCGAACCTGGTAAGGCAACAGCCTGCTAAGCTGTGACTCCTTACGGAGTCTGTGGGTTCAAATCCCATCCTGGGCGCTTAATCTTGCTCATCGGTCAGATGACAAAATAATTTTTGTGCGTCCGATTTTTTCAGAATTCAACACTTCTGCACTTCTTCCTCTGTGACCGTCGCGAACTCCAGCCGCCCATTGTCAAGCTCCTTCACAGCAGCCTTCACTATCTTTTTCGCATCCTCGAGCGTTATGTCGTCCTTGTACAGCCTGTCGACAGTCTTGCGAACTGTGTCAGTCCACTCGCTCTTCCCTGCTATCGCATAAGGGGAATCCTTGGTCACCTTGCCCTCGCCGGAGACTGTTATGAGCCTGCCGTCCTGTCCGGCCAGGATCACGGCGTGCGTGGGCACCGTGTTGTCATCCTCCTTCTTTTCGGAGACGTGTTTGCCCACCGTCACTGCGACCATGTTCGTGCCGGGAGGAGTGTCGTAGGTCTGCCTCAGGTCCCCCGAAGCGCAGCCCACAATGCCCTCAAGCTCCCTCTGGACCTCCTCCCTTTCGGCGGAGACTATGAAGGCGAGCTTCCTCTCCAGGTACTTTTCCCTGGGGGCGGAGTACCTGTCGAACGTTATCAGTATCTTTATCTCGACCTCTTCCGCCTTCGTGGGCACCGACACGTTGGCCTTCCAAAAATAGCCGGACTTGCCGTAGAGCTTTTTCATGTCTTCATAGTCCACGTGCATGTTGACGTTGCCCATGTCGTACATGTATTCCATCTTTCTCACGAAGCGCTCCCGGGTGTAGGCCGCCAGGAGTATGCCGCCTCTGTACTTCAGACCTATCCCTATCTTCTCCTTCAGCTTCTCCTTCTCGTCTGCATGGTAGTCGCAGTTCTTCGCCTTTCCCCTGGTCATTCCTTGCTCATCTCCTTGAGATATTTCACGCGCATAGCCCTCACCACATCGACAGGCAGCTCCTCCAAAGGCTTTCCCTTCTCGAACTTGATTATCTGGTACTCGCCGTTGCTCGTGCCGGAAAAATGATCAAGCTTTTCTGCAGTGACAAGAGCCTTCACGATCAATTTCATAGCCTGCTCCTCTGTCATGTTGCGCTTGTAGTCGGCCTCCAGAACCCCCGACGCGTGCCCTGTGAACCCGCCGCTGCCGTGCGCCTTTTGGCTGACGCTTTCCCTGTAGAACGTGTCAAGGTCGTACAGCATGGGTATGCCGTCGCCGGAAAATCCGCCCATCAGGTAGGCAGACTCGCACACGTTCTGCGACATCCAGTAGAAGACCTTCGACAGCTGCTCCACGGATATCTCCTCGTCGTACTCGCTCCTGAACCACGTCCTGTACTCCATCAAAAACTCCTTCACGAGGTTTATCTCCGGCACAAGCCCTGTCCCGGCAAGCGCTATGGTGGGGCTTATCTTGACTATCTTCTTCGCCTCAAGGCCGTATGTCCAGTCGCCGGCGGAGGTCTTCCTGTCGGCTCCCATGATGACGCCGTCCCTGTACACCAGCGCCACGAGAGTGGTGCCGGTGTCCTTCATCATGGCTTCCGGCCGCCCGGTCTTCTTCCTAAAGTCCTGCAGATAATCGTGCATGTCCTTCTCCGGCGCGTCAAGCCTCCTGTTCAGGCTGGCCATCCCTGTCGAGAACTTCACGCCGTAGGTGTCCAAAAAACTTCTGGAGCAGTCGGGAAAGACAGAGTACATGCTTTCGAGGATTTCCTTCTGGTCCAGGCGGTGTCCCTTGCCGTTGCGCATAAATCGCTGTTGGGGAAGGAAATATATATCCTTTCGAATTTTGAGAAGCTATTGCACACTCTCCTATCTGCGTAGGCTTTAAGGATTTAAAGTTCGAGGCATAGTCCATAACTATGTACTACGATGACCCAAACTATAGGGAAAGTGAACCAGATTTTGATATAAAAAGGGAGAATTTGCCGGAAAACGAGTACTCAATAATTGCCTGGAATAAGCCACCAAATATCGTGCGTGAAGACGTCGGTGGTGAAAAAACTTTAATAGAATTTCCAATGTTTGTATTGAAAACGGATGTTCGCATTGATGATAGAAACGAAGCTTTTCACGAACTTTGGATAAATGCACGGAGGATAAGAAATTATTTATCGTTCTTTTTTCACGGTTCATTCCCACTGATGTATAAAATGATTGGTAAGACACTGCTTGTGACGTCGTCATTTAATTCTAGTCATTTTTTCCCAACCATGGTTCGGATAGCAGACAAATCTGATTGTACGAAAATTGGGGAAATATTCAATACGTCATACAATAGAGTAAAAGAACTTTTGACGAAGTTAAAAATTAATTCCGCGTTGGATATTGCCATAAATTTTTATGGAACTTCTTTGTGGTCCGAAGACCATGTAGATTCTTTTTTATACAGATGGAGAGTCATGGAAATAATTGCAGACTTGGAAATCAAAAGATTAAGTGATATTGATTTAGGCGAGCTGCATAATCTTATGAGTAAAGCAGATATAGAACGACTATTTAACGAAAGACTACGCGCTGTCGATAAAATCAAGATTACATCTAAAAAATTGATTCCCGGTACCGATGTTTCCAAGTTTGGTTTTTTTAACGAACTTAGGAATAAAGCATCACACGGGAATTTGAGCACAAGCATTCATAAAGAAATTGTAAAAAATTTGGAGACTTTGACAATTTCATCTCATAGATTGTTACTTGCCAAA
>CAYRSM010000054.1:0-7454 GCA_964427125.1 uncultured archaeon
CGGTCGTGAACATAAGGAGATGCTGAGTTTCGCCAGCGTTGACCGCGTCCGTACGGATGCTATAATTTTATTCCCTCCTTTTCCAGCAGCTTCATCAGGATGTCGATTATGGCCTTTGTGTTCTTCACCGTCTCTTCAGCTTCGTATTTTGTCGTCAGCAGCCCCTTGTACTTGATGTCGTTCCTTATCCTCCTGTATCTGTCCACCTTGTTTATGTTGCCGTAACCCACGTTGACGGAATAAAACTTCCTTAAGAATTCCACATTGGCTTCGTGCGAATAGGACTTGAAGCCTTTCAGCGACATCAGCGCGTCCGTCATTTCCCTAATCGCCTCGTAGCAATTTTCGATTACGGAGAACGAGTTATCGTCGGTTATGTCAATTGTTTCCAGATTCTTCAGCCTGATATTTGCTATCCTTACAAGGCTCTTGGCAAGCTGCCTGTCGGGCGAGACTTTCCTAACGGAGCCTTCCTTCACAAAGTCCTCGAACATCACGCCACCTCCAAAAAACCTTTCAGGTTGATTCCGTTGACTATGTTGTTGACCAGCTCGGGGTTCCTCTCCTTCGCCCTTTCAAGCTCCTCCCTGTTCATAATCATCAGCTTCACCTCCCTTTTCAGCAACTTTTCGTACTTGCCAAAGTCGACTTCTTTCTTTTTGGAAGCCAGAACAAAGATGTCGAAATCGCTCCTTTCAGCGTCTTCGCCCCTTGCCGCCGACCCGAACAGGAAAATCGCCTCGGGATATCCCAGCTCCCTTTCCAGATAGTCGATCACGCCCGTCTCGTACAGGAGCATCACGTTGCTGAACTTCTTGGCGAGCTTGTACTTTGAAGCGTTCCTGTTCGCCTCGTAATATTCGTAGCTTTTCTCCCTGGTCTTGACGATCAGCCCGTCGTCCAAAAGCTCCAAAAGGGCCGATTTTACGCCTGTGGTGGACACCTTGGACATCCTGGAAAGCTCGCGCAGCTGAAACCTCTTGCTGGGGTTTTCAAAAAATATGCTGCGTATCCTTATGGTGTTATTTTTTTGTAACATATGTTATTATTATGTGACATCTGTCATTTAAATATGACGGTTGGATTGAGCGATTTCCATGTTACGGAACAGCCTGCCCGCGGTGAACATAAGGAGATGCTAGGGCAGTTTGAGAGTATTCCCAAAAACGGTACGCTTTTCATGTGTCCGCCATATGGAAATGATGCCAAAGTACGGAAACATCACATTATTTATGACAACTTGTACGAGTACTCGCACAACTACTCGCACGACCTGATGAACGCATACTTTTATTAGCAGAAACACTAAAATAGTTTGTAAGGTTATAATGGACTTATTAGAGGATATTTTATCCCTTTTGTCCGAAAAGAGCCCGAGGACCACTTCCGAGATAGCTGAAAGGCTCAGCCTGTCGTGGCATTCCGTCCAAGAGTCCCTTCTTGAGCTGCAGGTCGCGGGAAAGGTTGGAAGAATTTTCATAGCGAACAGGCACATCTGGTTTCTGAGCGGTGACAGCTTCTCAGAGGTCGTCAGGAGAGGCAGCGGGGGCAGCCGGGTCACCGTGGTAACAAATCCGGACAGCATCGGTGTGGGAGGTGCGGTCGATGAATAAGGAAAATTCCCCAAGTTCGCACACGGCCCCCAGCGCAACTGGTATCCCTGTGGATAACCTGGATAATAATCTTACGCTTGGAAAGACACTTGAATCTTTCGGTCGTTTGAAAATATCGAAGTTCCCTGTGAAAATTATAAGGATGCTCGCGGGGCACGCCACACTGGACATGAATCCCGCAAGTCTAAATAAAAGTGGCAACTCCAAACATTTAAAGCTTTTGCCGCGGGGACAAACCCGGCAGACTGGTAGAGGAGGTGCGCCCGATGAGTAAGAGCCTTGCCGGCCAGAGCCAGCTGCTCCTTCCGGTGCTTGTGATTGTGTTCGCCTCGGCGGTAGCCGTAGCCACCAACCAGACCCTGAACATGACGGGGATGCAGGTGCTTGCGGGCAATTCGAGCAATGTGTCTGTGGAAAACGCTTCAATCGCGAACTTTACCGACAATGGGACGCTTGTGCCAGACACGCAGCCTAACGCATCGGATATGGCCATAACAACATCGGATAATGTTTCGACCACAGGCAACACTTCGGTCAATCAGTCCAGCCAGACTGCGGGAAAGCCGGTGCTGACTGTGATGGTAAGCACTCCCGAAAGGTTAACGAGGGGCGGTACTGTCAATCTGTCTGCACTGGTGACAAACACGGGCCCTGTAGATGCCAAGAGCGTGACTGTGTATTGGAAGCTGCCAGACGGGTTTACATCCGACAAAAGCAGTGCAAGCTGCGGCGACATCGCTCCAGGAGGGACATGCACGTCGGAGATTACGGTACAGACGTCCCTTTCGGTGGGGCTTGGGAAGAGCCAGATAGGAGTGGAGGCGAAGTATGCGCAGTGAAAACACAATAGCAATCGGCAGAAACGTTACTTGTCCGCATGGATCGGGCTACAGCTCGAATTCCGGCAGGAGCGCGACAAGTTCCTTTGTCGAAAAAACCCTCACATCGGACTGCGCCTTTAGCTTCCTGTCGTTCGACCACAGCGGCAGGCCGAGCTTGATTGCCAGCGCAAAAAAGTCTACGTCGTCCGGGTCGGGTGATGTGTCCTTGGCTCTCGGGATAGCATCGGCATACGCCTCTTCAGGTACAAATTCAACCGTGGATTTCAGCAGACCGAAGGCGACGTTGAACCGCGATTCGTCCAATGAAAACCTCTTCATTATGTCGTCCTTGTGCCTTTCCAGCTCCGCCAGAGCGAAAGACGGGGAATACAGCAAGACCACGCCCGAAAGGGAGATTTCCCTCACGCTCGAACGTTCGTTGAAGAAGGAAAAGAGCACGTTGGTGTCCGCAACAACATCCATTCAGACCAGACCTTTCTTCTTCAGCTCCTCGTACCTGCCCTTCTTGATCTGCCTACCCAGCGACACAAGCTCCTCGTCGGACAGCTGCTTCGCTCCCTTCATCAGCCCATCGAAGAACGCGGATATGGTCTTCCTCCTGACCTCCAGCTTCACCACTTCCCTGAGCTTGTGTTCCATTTCCGACCTTTCGTCTTCCAGCATTTTCGGTATCTCTATGACCACTTCTGCCATAGATAGCGATTGTGGGCGTGAATACTTAAACCTTTGCGGCTTTTGGTCGTTGTCGGAGGCTGGCGTGTCATGAGAGTCGGTGACAGAAATCACAGGAAGTCCCTCGCCGGCCAGAGCCAGCTTTTGGTCTCGCTGATAGTCGCGCTTTTTGCCGCGGGGATGGTCGCGGCCACGAACTCCACCATAAACAGCACGATAACCGGCGCCTTTGACAGCCTCTTTGCCACGCAGACGATGGGGAACGTTTCGGCGATAGACGTCTGGGCGAACACCACGCTGGATTTGAACGTGATCAACAATTCCGCGATAGCTGTGCTGGCTATGGACAACGGGACAGTGTTGCAGGGGCAGTCTGTGGGTTTCTATGTGGACAACTCGTCTTTAGGCTCGGTCGGTACGGATGCTTCAGGATTGGCCGGTATGAACATAAGCGGTTATAACGGCACTGTCAAGGCTGCCTTCAACGGCAATCCCTCGCTTTTCCTCAACCCGTCAGAAGCAAGTGCGGCAGTGAAACTAGTTTCATACGAGCCAAACTCCACCGCAATCCCGAATTCCACATTGTTCGATGTGACTGCCTCAGGCCTGTCCATCTCAGGTGTCAGCCTCAGCAGCGATGCCGCCACGGAAAACGGGAGCATCGTCATAAGCGCGGTGGCGGGGAACGCCTCGGGGGTGATTTTCGAGATAAACTCCAGCAACTACAGCGCGGTCTTCAACGGGACGCACTATGTATTTGCTTTTACTGGGAGCGCGGGCAGCTATTCGGTGACAAAGGTCTACGCCTTTGACAGCGCGGGCAACTATGTGTTCAGGAACGTCAGCCTCGGCTTCGAGATAGATTCGGCAAACATCGAAAGGCAGACAGAGATAAGGTTGCCGAAAAAGTCGTACGCCATCGGCGACGACATCGAAGCCCAGATAACGCTGAGCAGCAAGGCGTTCAGCGACTTGCAGAAGGCGCAGAAAAACCCGGGAGTGGTGAAGGGCCTCAAGAAGGACTTTGCGGTGTATCTCGTATACCCGAACGGCACTGAGTCGGAGGTGCAGTTTTCGGACTTCGGCAGGACGAAGAAGGTGTCAATCAGCACAGGAAGGAGCTTCGCGCCCGGAATGTACAGGATAAGAACTGTGCTGCTCCAGGGCAGTGCCAGCGAGGTGGACAGCGAGTCCAGCTTCAGCTTCGGCATGGTGGACATAAACACACTGAAGAGCATCTACCTGCCGAACGATAACGCGACAATCATCGTGGGCGTGCTCGACAACCAGGGATCGAGGGTCGGTAACGCTAACGTAAATGTCTCTGTCACTTCCCCGTCCGGAAGCAGGCGGGAGTTCGGTTACGATTATGACTCCAATTCCGGCAACATCGTGAACAACAAGGACGGGACGTACACCGTGAGCTATCGGACGTCAGTGGCAGGGAATTACACAGTATACGCCAGCGCGTCCGCGGACAACAATGTTTCGGCCGACTATCAGACCACTTTCGAGGCAAGGGACAATGTGGATTTTGACATCTCGAGGAATGGCCCTACCATCGCCTACAGGGAAGGCAACAGGATGGGAATTTCTGTGGTCTCGGATGTAAATGCAAACGATGTTGTCTTCACAGAATATGTGCCCTCGTTCTGGAACGTCTCTACCGACGGAGTCGTGAAGACAGCCGGAGACGTCAAGGCAATCACATGGGACATAGGAAGCGTGAAGAAAGGTGAGAAATTCAGCAGGTCATACAGCTTTGATTCCTCGCAGTTCCCGTTGCTGGATTTGGCGGGTCCGGCCCAGATAAAATACAACGGCAATAATGTCTTCCGAGAAGCCCGGCAATGGACTGTCGGCATAGACGCGGTGTACATGTACTATGCAAAGTGGACGTGGAGATTCCAGGATAAAGGAAACGTCAGCGACCCCTTGACGTTGTGCCAGAATAATTTTTACAACGTTTCATTTTTGATGTTGGACGAGGCCGATGACACCGCCACAGGCGCTGCCACCCTTAATTTCCAGGTGCAACCGCCAGGCAAGACGACCTATAGCCCAATACCGTATGCGGGATGGACTTTCTGGGGAGGTCAGAACAACGGCATAGGCATATCTACCGAATTGGGTACCGCGGCTGCCAGTTGCGCCAATGGCGTTGCAGACCAGTGCGTGTACCGCAACATAACATTGAACATAACCAACGCAACCTTGGGCACCTATAAAATAAAAGCAGTCTCCAGCGCGAACAACGGTGCCTGGCAGGATTCCACAAACATAATCACCGCAAATGTCATAAACTGCGCTGACGCAAACATAGAGAGGGGCATGAAAGTCTATTCGCCATCTGGGGAGGACGGTACTGTCGCCTTGGGTCATTTGGGAAGGATAGCCATACCGCTGGCAAACTACAATCCAGCTGGCATTTCCGGGAATGTCACGGTTAATCTAATAGACGACAACACCAACAAACCCCTAAACTGGTTTTTCTGGGACAACGTTACACAGTCCTTTTCCTTGAACGCCCAGAACAGCACTATTGTATATTCTAACACCAACACGACACCCAGGACACTGAACTCGACGGCAGGCTACACTGTGAATGCCACCTTGTTGGGAAGGACTTACATACCTGTTGGAACGTATGCCAACCTGACCATAAATTACACGACATACTCGCCGCCCGCTTCGAGAAATATTACCGTGATTGTGAATGATAACATTTTGGGAAATCTAACAGCACCAACAGGAGCCACAAGCTACACCTTCACCAACGTGTCTGTCGGCTGGATAAACAATCCAAACAACACTATAGTCAATATAACCTATCGGGGAGATGGGACAAACATAACCCAAGCTAATCTCACGTATGCGACATCTTTCCCGAACTACAATGACAAGGTATTGACATGGGGATTTCAGGTTCCCGATGATGCTCCAAACGACAACTTCATACTGAACGCCACGATTATGAGCAATGGCACCCAAACCCCCATCGTGAGCTACGAAAAATATTTCAATCTGCAACAGGACGACACTGGAAACACAGTACCTTTGTACATTTACACCTCACCCGCATACACTTTTTCTTGCACTGATAACGCTAACAACGGGTTTGAGTACAAGATACAGGTGTGCAATTTCGGTAATTATAATCTTACCAACGTAGCGATACAGACCACCCTGACAGGTACGAGTACGACGGTTACGCCCGCCCTCCGGGAAGGAACTGCTGGTACGGCAGGCTACAACAACATAACGTGGAGCAACCAGAACATACCCACATCGTCGTGCTTTATGTCGGCTTACATGATATCCGGGCCTGGCGATTTCGACACGTCTGCGTCAGAGTACACAACAGTGGACTGGAATGATCCGACGACAGGCACACCCCAAGAGGTTGTAAAAAGCGATACTAACGGCGTCTGTGCGGCCACGCCAAGAAGCGGTAGCCCTGCCACTATACACAGCGGGTCGCCGATACCCGCACTAAACGTGAGCAGCGCAAACCCGGGTACCACGTTCGCGGTAAACCTCGCCGAGCGCGCTGATTCTACGACGGCAACCGTGAGTGGTGGGCAGATACATGAGATAGATTTAAACATACCGCCAGGCTTCGACATAAGCAGAAGCAGTTTTGTTGATAATGCGCCCGATATCGGATACCCTCTGGGCTCTATGTACGAAGGATGGCTTGTGAGGTGGACGTATTTCCAGTATCCGCCGTTCAACTATCTTTCCATGCCATACGGGACTACCATACCGACCAACATATCAGTGTCCAACATTACACTGACCAGCGGCAACATAGGTAACTTCACGCCGGGGGGCAAGGTGTTTTATCAGGACCTGCTGGGCTACGCGCGCAACACCAGCACGTCAAACATACACCTCCAGTGGCGCGGCAAAAGCAGATTCACAATGACGCTGAACGGCTCGTGGCTGGAATCCGACAGGTTTTACAACAACACGCCCACAAGCTACACTTCAGGCTTCCCGTCGGCCGCCTACTGCGGGGCCTTCAACACCTCCCTGCAGGTGTGGAACAAAGGGAACCAGCCCGCGAGAAGCTTCAACATAACGGAGAACAAGCTGAACGTCAGCGTGACTCGCCCGATTGACATAGTCTTCCAGAACAACTGGTCGAGCGACGGAAGCCTCGCCTACATAGGCTCCGGTAGCAGCATAAACTGGACTGCGTCGTCCTCCAGCTTCGGCATACCCACGGGAAAGGATTTTGCGCAGTACTACAACTACACCATGAACGTGACCTACCAGACCAACGGCACATTCGACTTCCAGACAAAAGCCCTGAACGGCTCCA
>CAYRSM010000055.1:0-7390 GCA_964427125.1 uncultured archaeon
GTCCTCTTTATCTAAGAATTCCTTTACACCTAACTTTTTGATTATTTTTTCTTTTTCTTGTGTCAAGTCAGATATCTGTTCTTTACAATCTTTTTCCCTCTTAGTTAGTGCTGATTTTTCCTGTTCCAATCTTTTAATCGAGGTTTCTGTTGCATGCTTTTCTACTTGCAATCCGTCAAATTCTTTTTGCAATTTAACAGATTCGTCATTCCACCCCTGTTCCCTCGCTATTTCATACTCCTTTCTTATTCTACTCTCTTTAAGAGAGATTTTATCAAGGTTGTTCCTTGCTTCTTGTATTTCATTAAATTTGCTTTCCAACCCGCGTTTTATTTTATCAAGATTTTTATCTGACTCTTTTATAGCATATTCTGTGTCCTTGAGCTTACCTTCCAAATTTTCCTTGCCCAACTCTCCTTTGATACGTTCCAGTTCCTTTTGAATTATAATCTGATCTAAAGGTGGGTCTAGCGGCATGTTCCTCGTGTGTACTTTGAATATCTCCAATCTACCAGTTGCGTCTGGAACAGGGAACTCTATCTCCCTGTCGAACCTACCGGCCCTCCTCAGTGCGGGATCGACGCTGTTGGGCCTGTTCGTCGCGGCTATGACTACAACCTTTCCCCTAGATTTCAGACCATCCATCATGGTTAGAAGCTGACTTACGACTCTCCTCTCCACCTCTCCTGTGACCTCCTCCCTCTTCGGGGCTATGGCGTCTATCTCGTCTATGAATATTATGGACGGTGCGTTCTTCTCGGCATCTTCGAAAATCTTCCTTATGTTGGCTTCCGATTCCCCGTAAAACTTGCTCATGATCTCAAGCCCAGATATCGTTATGAAGTTGGCGCCGCTCTCGTTCGCGACTGCCCTTGCCAAAAGAGTCTTACCAGTTCCAGGCGGTCCGTACAGCAGGACTCCCTTCGGCGCGTCTATGCCCAGCTTCTCGAAAAGCTCTGGGTGACGCAACGGCAACTCTATCATCTCTCTAACCTTTTCGACAATAGGTTTTATCCCTCCGATATCTTCATACGTGACTGAAGGTACGCTCTTCTTTTCCAACTTTATAGACTCAGGTAATTGTTCCAAGATTTCTAGCTCTGTCATTTCCCCAATCCTGACTATTCCTGCTGGATCCGTTTCCGTAATTATAAATCTTGTCTCGGTTGGCATCGGCATGAATACCTCTGGCCCAAAAATATCCGCAAAGTTGAATGGAAAATCAAAGAAGTTTTCAAACAATCCACCCCCACGCTTCTTAACAACAGGCGAAGGGATTATCACATCACCATTTGAAACGGCTCTCATGAAGATATTCTGTTTGAACAATTCTGGTTCTATTCTTATTACGAGACCCTTTTCAGCGGGAGCAATTGTGACTTTCTTTGCTTCCTTGATATCGACCTTCGCGATTTTCACAGTCTCTCCTACACCAGAACCAGCATTTCTTCTCGTTATTCCATCCATCCTTATAAGATTCAAACCGACATCCGCAGGGTAAGATCTAATGGCAATCGCACCAGTTTTTCTAGTGCCGTCTATCTCTATGATGTCCCCTTCCTTAATTCCAAGCTTTTTCATGACGTTGGAGTCTATTCTCACTACTCCTTTTCCAGCTTCGTCCTTGTTTGTAAGTTCGCCGACTTTAAGCTTTATCTCGGCATCGTTTCCCTTTGCGTCATCCTTCTCGAAAGCCATGTGCAATCACTCAAAATCCCCGAACATCTCCTCCATCTGGCCCTTCTCGAGCAGGACCCTGAAGGTCTTCCATATAATCTTATTGCTCCACTGCTCAAAAAAGCTTATCACCCTGCCGAAGTCGCCCTCGGGGACTATGAAGGAGCTCTGGTCGACCTTCATGTGGGGCATGTCGTCGAGCACGCCCTCCCTCCTGTAGACGTACGTCTTCTTTTCTGATGGAACCCTTTGTTCCCAGCCGTACAGCGCCTTGAAGAACCTGTCCCTCTCACTGGACTGGCACCTGCTGCAGTTCATGCTGAAACTCACAAGCATAGCTCTTCGCTCTTGCATATTTAGTATTAATGTATACTAAAATATTTAAAACTTTCTGTTTTTGTAAAATACAATAAAGACACGCAGCTGAACGCAAATAAATATAAACTCCAGTTATAAAGATATGTATACAAAAGTGATGATATGCCGATAAGGTTTTTGATATCGAGGCAGCAGTACCTGGCTTCGGGCCTGTACATAGGGACCAAGCAGAAGACGGCCGACATGAAGGACTTTGTAGCCGAGGTACGGCCCGACGGTCTGGCCCTGTTCAACCTGAAGAAGGTGGACGAGAGGATAAGGACGGCCGCGAGCCTGCTGAACAAGAGCAGGAACGTCCTCATAGCGAGCAGGAAGAGGATAGCGTTCCCGGCTCTGGAGGAGTTCAGGAAGGTGTCGAGCGCGAGGATAGTGGCTGGAAGGTTCATGCCCGGCACTTTGACGAACCCCACTTATGAGAACTTCTTCGAGGCCGACTGGGTCTTTGTGGTCGATCCCATGACCGACTACCGCGTCGTGGAGGAGGCGGTGAAGGCGCAGATACCCGTGATGGCCATCTGCAACAGCTTCAACGAGACGAGGAACATCGACTATGTCATTCCCGCCAACAACGGAAGCAGGAGGTCCATAGCCATGCTGTTCTGGATGATGGGAAGGGAGATGCAGAAGGAGAGGGGCGAGATACAGAACGACAGGGAGTATTCTTATAGAGTGGAAGACTTCGAGGGCGTGCCGAGGGGAGAGGGCTCCGCAATGATGGAGGAGTACGTCGAAGAGGAAGCCGAAGAGGGCGAGCCCGAGAAGATAGGGTACTAGATAATTTCTGCCGAGTCACAAGCGAAATCCTGTTCGACTGTTTTGAAACAATGATGATACACGTGTATCACATAATGTTATACGTATAACACATTCGAGAATCAAAAGCACTGTGTGTTGAAAAATTTCACCTTATGTAGCTCGGCTGCGCCGTTTCCCTCGGGCCCTGTATCTTGCTGTTCCAGCCGTCTATGATTATCTTGGAGAACTCGGCGAACTCCTTGAGCAGTACCTCCCCGAGGAACTTCAGCGCCGCGGCCGATGTGTCTACAATCACCTTCTCGCCCGCGCCCAGCTTGAAGTTGTCCAGCGCATTCAGGAGCCTGAGCTGCACAGTCCTTGTCTCGATGTACAGCTTGAATATCCTCTCCTTTCCCACTGTCGCCCTGAGGAAGTTGCTCTCCGTGTTGAAGGTCGACATGTCGCCGGGGTAAGTCCTGTAGTAGAGGAACTCCAGCCTGCCGCCCAGGTCGTTGATGAGGGAGTTTGCGAAATCCACTATGAACGTGTCCCTGTCAATCTTCCTGTGCATGTGGAAGTGTTTCCTGAACTCTGCAAGGGAAGGCGGAAGATTGAGACTAGCATATTTTTTAAGGACAGCAGCGTACGCGTCCTCTTCCTTGCCCATAGTAATATATTTGCTCCGCGGAATTAATTAATAGCGCGCCAGTAGTCCAGTCTGGTCTAAGAGAGTCATACTCTAGAAGACACCAGCCTTCCAAGCTGGTCACCTGGGTTCAAATCCCAGCTGGCGCATTAATTCAAGAATTTTTTTACGACGCGTCCAATCATCCTATCTGCTCCCGCGCGCGACAGAGCGAATCAAATATACCAAGCCCCGGGGTTTGTTTCTGTCCGGAAATGGGCGGGCGGCATGCATAAACGCGACAAGCCGCTTGCCGCCGCCGAGATCGTAAGTGACATACATCGTAGCACCCCCCGCCGCAAAGGCACCGTTGGTCGTCAGCGTATCGGTCATCTCATTGACAAGGTCCGCGCTGGTGCCGGGATTCGTGGTCCGGCCTGAAAAAGTGGGCGTCAGGCGCGCAAGCAGGTTGCCGCCCCAGTTTATGGTACCGAGATGGCGTTGATGTCGCCGATGACGTTGAGCTTGTTCCGGGGGCTCGCGGTGCCGATGCCGACGCTGCCATCCATAATCACAGTCGGATTCCCGCGGACTTGGAAAAGCTTATATTGTTGAATTACGAGTATATACTCATGAGTAAATTCATTGACAGGAAGCGCGAACTGGGTTTTCTGAAGGAAAAATACGAGTCAAAAAATGCCGAGCTTGTCGTGCTTTACGGCAGGCGCAGGATAGGCAAAACCGAGCTCTTGGTCGAGTTCTCAAAGGGCAAAAATGCCATGTATTTTATCGGTAGGGCGGAATCGCACGAAGACACGATGCGGCGGCTAAACCTGTCCGCCATGGAATTCTTCAAAGACGTTTCGCTTGCGCGCACGCCATTTTCGGGATGGGACGGCTTTTTCGACTATCTGGCGCAAAAGGCGGACGAACGGCTTGTCCTGATTATTGATGAGTTTCCTGTCATAGTCGACAAGTTCCCGGAAATACTTTCAGTGATGCGGGACAAATGGGATTCGGCGCTCGGAAAAACAAAACTGATGATCGTGCTGTGCGGCTCCTCCATAAGCATGATGGAAAAATGTGCCCTGGATTACAAAAGCCCCATCTACGGCAGGCGGACGGGACAATGGATGGTGGACCGCCTTGACGTTGTCCATCTGAGGGAATTCTTCCCAAAGTACAGCGCGGAAGACATAGTCATTCTGCACTCGGCAATAGACGCGATACCGGGATATCTGGCAAAGTTCGAAGGCGAGAAGACCATATGGGAGAATATCGAAAGAAAGATGCTCTCGAAAGGCGAATTCCTGTACGAGGAAGTTGAAATATTGCTCAGGGAGGAGTTTAGGGACCCTTCGAACTACATGTCCATACTTTCCGCTGTGGCCGGCGGCCTGACAAGCTTCAACGACGTATACAACCGGACCGGGCTGGATAAAAGCCTTCTTTCAAAATACTTTTTCATCCTCGAAAAGGTGGGGATTGTGGAAAAAACGCTCCCAATAACAGAAAATGTCAAGCGCAGGCTGAAAGCGAAAGGTGTTTTGTATTCGCTAAAAGACAACTTTTTCGATTTCTGGTTCAGGTTTGTCTATCCCAACATGGCAGAGCTTGAGAAAGGAAACTCGGCTGCTGTGGCAAGCGCTGTCAAAAAAGAATTCCCAGATTACAGTGGAAAGAAGTTTGAGCGCTTTGTGACCGAGCTTTTCCCGCACCTTGGCGTCTTCAAACACACAAAAATCGGTCGCTGGTGGCATAAGGACAAAGAGATTGACGTACTGGCGCTGAACGACAATACAAAAGAAATTATGTTCTGCGAATGCAAATGGAGTGACAATGTTGATGCAAGGAAGATGCTGGCGGTGCTGAGGGAAAAGGCGAAGTTCGTCCAGTGGAACAGCGGAAAAAGGAAGGAGCATTACGCGATTTTCGCGAAGTCTTTCAGGGAAAGGATAAGGGAACCGGACATCCTGCTGTTCGACCTGAAGGACCTGGAGAAAGCGTTCGGGTAATTTTCCCGTACACCGCGTGCAGCGGGAAGAACTCGAAGTAATTCCTGTCGTCGAACCACGCGCACTTGAAGTCCTTTACAGATAGTTTCGTACGGGAAGCTAACGCCAGAGCATAAATTGTCAGCTGGTTCACCGCATTCACTTTTTCTGCATCGGGCTTGTAGTCAAGTATGTGAACCATCCCGTTGCGGACCTGCAGCACGTCAATGTGACCCGTTATGGGGGTGTTGCAGCCTTCAAAATCGAGCGTGAAACCATTTCCCCTGAAATAGGATATGTCGTCGCTTGTAAGATAAACGGGCACCTCGCACGCCACCGTCGCGCTGTCGTTGACAATCATAAAGTCCTGCACGCACGGGTGCCTCTCCCTGTTGGTCCTGGCCAGCGTCAGGCCCAGTCCGGCGAGCCTGTTGGCAAGGTTCCGCTTTGTCAGCCTGACGAAATCGAGTGTGCCGAATTTCATGCGCGACGACCCCGATGTAGTCCTGCCGTCCGCCTGAAAGCCGCGTGTAATAAAGTTTGCATGCGGTTTTTGCTGCGCTTGTCAGGACATCAGGGAAACAAACACAAAAGGCAGGTACGTGATACCCTCCGCATCTTCCAGCCCGTCCATGCACGCGATGACTGTCCTGTGGGGATTGTATTTTTCCCTGAAGCTGATTAGTGATTTTGTTGCGGCCCTTGCTACGCTCTTCGACTCTATCGCAGTCAGTTTTCCCTCCTTGTCGACCACAAAGTCCACCTCCGCCTTGGACTTGCTCCTCCAGAACTTCGCTTCAGCGCCGGCGTACGTGAGCTCTGAAAATATGAAATTCTCGTTCAGCTGCCCTGCGTCCTGCCTCGTCTCGTACGGTCGGAAGTCGTCTATGACCATGTTCCTGAAGCCGTTGTCGAAGAAATAAATCTTCGGCGACTTGACAAGTTCGGTCCTCCTGTTCGTGTAAAAAGGCGGCACTCTTTTGCATATGAAGGTCTTCTCCAGTATGTTCATGTGCGTCAGAAGCCCCCTGTAGTCAAACCCCGAGACCTCCATCAGGCCGTTGTAGGAGACCAGGCCGCCGACCTGCAGCGAGAGCGCCTTTATCAGCCTTGCCAGGTTGAAGTCGGTCGCAAGTGCAAGCAGATCCTTTATCTCCCTGAGGAAATAGGTGCTGTAGATGCTCTTCAAGACAATCTTCTTTTCGTCCGCGGTCCCTGATACGGCGACCCTGGGGTATCCGCCGAAAACCAGGTACTCCTTGTAAATCCTGTTCAGCCTCTCCATGACAGGGGCGCTGACGACGGGCAAATTTCCGCCTTTTGACAAATATTCTTTTATCGCCCCCTTTTTTCCCAGATAGACGCCGAAAAGCGCTTCATCCCTGTATCTCAGGAACTCCCCGAACGAGAGCGGATACAGGTTGAAGACGAAGATCCTTCCCACAAGATGTTTTATGCTCTGTATCGCGAGCCCCGGCGCCGAGGAGCCGGAGATGATTATCTTCGTCTTCGGATACGCGTCGTAGATGTATTTCAGCTTTCTTCCGCCCTCCTTCGCGTACTGGAACTCGTCTATGAAGAGGTAGCGGTACTTTTTGGCGTACAGCTCCGCAAATGCCTTCTCGTCCCCCACGAAAAGCTCCAGCGCATCCCTGTCCTCGAAGCTCAGGAAGACCGCGTTTTCGAGGGTCTCAAAAACATGCTTCATCAGCGTGGTCTTCCCCGACTGCCTGGGGCCGAGGATTGCTATTATCTCGGGCTTGTCGAGGTTCTCCCTTATTTTCCCTTCCAGCTCCCTTTTAATGTAGTCCATAAATAACCCTGCTAAAATTTAGATATTATGAATTATAGCAGGCATAATTTATAAAGCTTATGCGATGAAATCTGCATGCACTTTGCGTCGTTTTTGCAACGTGTTCCGGACACAGGCGGAGCGACACAGTCCGGAACGGGAAAGGGCGGAATTTGGCTTGTATCGGCC
>CAYRSM010000056.1:0-7366 GCA_964427125.1 uncultured archaeon
CGGAGTACCCGTCCCTTATTCGCGGCGGTCACAACACTTTCATGGTAAGGGCAGGCGAACGCGAAGTCAATGCACATTCAAACAAGATAGACATCCTTGCGGCTTTGAATCAGGAGACGATAGACAGACATACTCCTGAGCTTAACAAAGGAGCAGCGGTGATATTCGACCCAGACAAGGCGAATGCCTCAATACAAGGCGCAATCATGTTTCCTGTGCCGTTTTCAAAGATTATAGTTCAACTGGCATTGGACCGCATAACAGCAAATTCAATTTCCCTTGGAGCTTCCACGGCTCTGCTCGGACTCGATTTCAGTTATCTGGAATACGCAATCACGAAAATATTCGGCAAGAAGGCTCAGTTCATAGAGCAGAATCTTGCTGCGGCAAGGGCGGGATATTCGCATATAAAGGACAGCGGTACTGGGTTCCACATAAGCGTTAGACCGACGTACGCCCCGGCGCGTCTTTTGATGACAGGCAATGACGCATTCGCGATTGGCGCTATAGCGGCTGGCTGCAAGTACGTGGCCATATACCCCATGACACCTACATCGCCGATACTTCACAGGATGGCGGCGTGGCAGCGTGATTATGGCATAGTGGTACTGCAACCAGAGGACGAGATATCTGGAATAAACTCTGCCATAGGCGCGTCGTTCGCAGGCGTGCGTTCGCTTGTCGCCACATCGGGAGGGGGGTTTTCACTTATGTCGGAAGCGTTCGGTATGTCGGCCATGATTGAGACGCCGTTGGTGGTTATCCTGGGGCAGCGCGGAGGACCTTCCACTGGACTCTCCACACGCACGGCGCAGTCTGACCTGCAGTTCGCGCTTCATGCCAGCCAAGGCGAGTTCTCACGTGTAATAATCGCTCCCGGCGATGTTACAGAATGTTTCTATGCGGTGCAGGAAGCTTTCAACTTGGCGGAGCGCTGGCAGATACCCGTGATAGTGCTGGCGGACAAGCACGTTTGCGAGTGTTTCAAGTCTGTCGCTCCATTCGGCCAGCCGCTTGGGATAGACCGCGGCGAGTTTGCGAGTGAGGACACGCTTAAGAAAATTGCCGCTGAAAACAGAGATTTCCCGAGGTACATATTTACGAAAAACGGAGTCTCGCCAAGGGCGTTGCCCGGACAGGAGGGCGGGATGTTCCGCGCAAATTCGGACGAGCACGACGAGTACGGGTATCTCAGCGAAGAACCCGAAGTGTGCAAGCTGGAGCAGGAGAAAAGGGTTAACAAGCTGGTGGGCATCGCAAATGAATTGGCTGGGCCAAAGCTACACGGCCCGGAAAAGGCGGACATCACCATAATAGGATGGGGATCGACCAAGGGAACTATCATAGACGCCATACCATTGCTAAATGCGAGGGGAATAACAGCTAACTTCATCCAGATTTGTCACGTGTGGCCATTCCCGGCGGATGCTGTCGGAAAGGAGATGGCAAAGGCGCGTTCCGTGGTGTGTCTCGAACAGAACGCCACAGGCCAGCTCGCACTGCTTATTAGGGAACAGACGGGAAAAGTTGTCCATTCCCTGTTGAAATACACTGGTAGGCAGTGGACGCCGGAAGAGGTCGCTGATGCTGTCGAGAAATTTGCAGGGAGGCAGAAATGATGCTCGATACAAAGACTACCCCGACATGGTGTCCGGGATGTGGAAATTTTTCAATATTGGCTACGCTGAAGAACGCAGTCGCAGAATTGAAAATCGCGCCGCATGATGTGCTTGTCGTATCTGGTGTAGGTTGCCACGGACATGCGCCGCAGTGGATAAATACGTACGGTTTCCAGGGCATACACGGCAGGCCGCTCCCTGTAGCGCAGGCGGCGAAGATTGCAAACCACAAACTTGAAGTCATAGTGCTTTCGGGGGATGGTGATTGTTTCGATGAGGGGATGAACCATTTCGTACACGCGTGCCAGAGAAACCTGGACATAGCACTTTTAGTTCACAACAACGGGGTGTTCGGCCTTACGACCGGCCAGACTTCGCCAACTGCAGGCAAGGGGTACGTGAGCAAGTCGACACCGTTCGGCTCGCCGAACAGACCCATAAACCCGCTGACACTCGCCTTGGATGCAGGCGCCACTTTTGTAGGACGTGGATTCGCGGGAGACCCGTCGCACCTGACAAAGCTGATGGAAGAGGCGATTACGCACAAAGGTTTCGCTTTCTTGGACATATTCCAGCCGTGCGTCACTTGGAACAAGGTAGACACTTACGAGTTCTGGAGAAAGAACACGTACAAGCTCGAGACCGCTGGTCACGACTCGTCCAGTATGGAAGCCGCCTGGAAAAAAGCCAGGGAGGAAAGTCCGTGGCCGCTCGGTGTGTTCTATCAGACAATCGCCCCGTCCTTTGCGGACGACCTTCCTCAGATATCGAAGGAGCCTCTGGTAAGGCAGCCCATAGACAACATAGACATAACGCCTCTCCTGAAACAGTTCGAATGATGGAATAGTTGGTTTCGGAGACTAACCGATTTTATCATCACGGACGATTGCAAAGTACTGTCGCATGGTCACCGCCTTTGCACGTCGTAAGTTTCTGGTAACGAATTTGACGGCCGTATGTGTTTCAAAGTCAAAACTTGCTGCAATGGCAAGTTGGGGATGGATGTTTATTCTCAAGTCCAGATTTGAAAGTCGTAATTCCACCATTCTGTAGCCGATGGATTAAGCAGTCTGTATGTGAAAGTCTGTTTCGACTCGCCTGGATTGCGGCCGGGGCAAACATCAAGCTACGTCAAGACTAAGGTAACTAATACCACCGGTCTTTGACCGGTGGTTCTTTATATGTTCAACGCTTTCCAGCCCTTTTCTTCCTGTTCGAGGACGCTACGAAGCCCAGCGAGAAGAACAGGTTCAGAGGCGATATTATCGAAAGCACGGCCAGGATTATCGCGTTGTCCCTCTTCCCCGACTTTTCAGACAGCCAGTCCCCGAAGTCGGCGAACATGTTGTAGATTGACCTTGCCCAGTTCGTCATAAGTGGGTTCGCCCGGATTCGAACCGAGGTTCACGCGACGTCAACGCGTTGTTTGCCAGCACTTGTCTCCTGACCACTAGACTACGAACCCTTTCAATAATAAAAATATCTATAACTTAATATAACTATGTCAGACAGGAAGAAACTCACCATCACTGTCAGCGGTATGGCGGCCTCTGGAAAGAGCACCCTGGCCGAGAGCCTGGCAAAACACTTCAAGCTCAAACTGTACACTGGCAGCGATGCTCTCAGGGATTTTGCGAGGAAGCTGGGCTACACACCAAAAGGGAAAGACTGGTGGGACACGGAGGAGGGCATAAAATTTTTGGGCGAGAGGAAGCACGACTACACCTTCGACAAGAAGACTGACGACATAATGATGGACAAGGCGAAGAACGGAGGCATAGTCATGACGTCGTGGACCCTGCCGTACCTGGGCGCGCCGGGGATAAAGATATGGATAAACGCGTCCAGAGAGACTCGTGCAAACAGGATGATGAGGCGCGACGGCATATCCGTGGAGGAGGCGGAGAAGGTAATAGACACCAGGGACAGGGAGAACACGGAGCTCTACAGGAAGATATACGGCTTCACCATAGGCAGGGACGTTGGAAAGTTTTACGACATGATAATAGAGAGCGACAGCATGGACGAGCAGCAGGTTTTCGAGAAGGTCGCCAAGATGATAGAGGAAAAGTACCTGTGAATCCTGATGTCAAAGATTGACGAGCTGAAGGCCGCATACGAGAAGAAAAAGACCATGATACGGGAGAGGCTCGGCGAGTTCAAGCAAGTCCTTGGCATGGGCGACGACAGGATATTTTCAGAGCTGGCTTTCTGCCTCTGCACGCCGCAGTCCAAGGCTACCGTTTGCTGGAACGCGGTGGAATCCATCAATAATAACAGGCTGCTCTTCGACGGCAACGAGGGTGAGATAAAGCCGTTCCTCAACGCGATAAGGTTCAACAGGAACAAGACAAGCTACATAGTCGAGGCGAGGGAGAATTTTCCCGAGATAAAGGAGAAGCTGTTCGGCGCCAAGGACAACGTGGAGCTGAGGAAGTGGCTGGTGGACAACGTGAAGGGCTTCGGCTACAAGGAGGCTGGGCACTTCCTGCGCAACATTGGCTTGGGCGAAAATCTTGCGATACTTGACGTGCACATACTCAACAAGCTGAAGGAGTTCGGTGTAATCGACGAGCTGCCGAAGGGGATGAGCAATAAAAAATACCTCGATATAGAGGGGAAGATGAAAAAGTTCTCTGAGAAGGTCGGCATACCCATGGAGGAGCTTGACCTGCTTTTCTGGTCGGAGAGGACGGGGTTCATTTTCAAATAAATACTTTTAATCAGTAGATTATTTTGCGATAATTGATGTACGACAAGGTCGAACTTGTTTTCATAGCTCATCCTCTAAGAGGAAATGGCAACCCAGGCGAACTCGAAGAGAACCTAAACATCTACAAAAGGCTTTCCAAGTACTATATGGAAGAATTCGATTCGGGCAGAAGCTGCAAGATGCCCATGTCCACAGCGATATACTTTGCCTCGTTCTTGGACGACAGGAACGAAAAGGAGAGGGAGATAGGAATAAAGGGAGGGCATCATTTCTTGAGGCTGTGCCAAGAGATGGATGTTTACAAACAGAAGGGCATATCTTCCGGGATGAAAAGGGACATTGAACTGGCTGAGAAACTCGGTATAAAGGTAAACTATTACGACAAGTATCCTTGGGAATAGATTCAGCAGGCCATGAGCTTCAGCTGCTTTTTAGCAGTCTCTGACATCCTGTCCGGAGTCCACGCCTTGTCCGTCACGACCTCGACGTTCGCTTCCTTCACGCCCTTCAGCGACATCAGCTTGCCCTTCACGTTCTGGGCTATCATGCCGCTCAGCGGGCAGCACGGGCTAGTTAGCACCATCTTTACATCTATCTTGTCCTTCGAGACCTTCAGCTCGTGAATCATTCCCAAATCGACTATGTTCACCGGTATCTCGGGGTCGTAGCAGTCCTTCAGCGCTTCCATGACTTCCTTTTTCGCGACCACAGAACCACTCTAATCAATAGTTGAGGGTAAGGGATTTAAAGCTTAGCAAAAGGATGATGCGTGCTGTCCCGTGTCAACAGCTAACCAAAAAATGATGTATAAATACTTGTTCCAACAAAAAGTCAATCGGTACGGTAAGCGTACCCGAAGGCGACTTCAACGAAAAACGATGCGAGACTCTTCGGTTTGCCGGCGGAAAAGGGAAGATGGCTTTTCATCATAATAGGCCTGATAACAAGCATGTCCCTGGGCACGATATATTCCTGGAGCGTGTTCAAGAAGCCACTCGAAAATCTTTTTCACATAAACGCCATGGAGAGCGGGCTGCCTTACATGGTCTTCCTGGCGGCCTTTGCGATAGTTATGCCCATAGCAGGGAGGCTGCTGAACAGATACAATCCCAGGACGATAGCGATAATCGGCGGTCTTGTTGTTGGGATGGGGTGGATGCTTTCTAGCTTCGCCACCAACATAACGTTCCTCTCGATTACTTATGGCGTGATAGCGGGTGCCGGTGTGGGGCTTGTATATGGCGTGCCGATAGCAGTCGCCACGAAATGGTTTCCCGACAAAAAAGGCTTGGCAGTTGGACTTACGATAGCCGGGTTCGGCATGTCACCCATAGTCATAGCCCCCATTTCAAGTATGCTAATCAATGCATACGGACCGCTCCAGACATTCAGCATGCTGGGCATCCCGCTGATTTCGATTATTGTGCTGCTCTCCATCTTCCTAAGGTTCCCCCATGATGGTTGGAAGCCGTCCAAAATGGGCAAGATTGGCGCTAAGAAGGATAATGGCGACGTCTGCAGTTCGGCGATGCTCAAAAAGAAAAACTTCCACGGGCTGTGGGCGTGCTACGTCATAGGGACTCTCAGCGGACTGATGGCCATAGGGATAGCCAGCCCGGTCGGACAGGAGATAATCAAGCTCTCGCCGGAGATTGCCGCGCTGACCGTCGGTGTGTTCGCCGTGTTCAACGGACTGGGCAGGCCACTGTTTGGATGGCTGACAGACAGGATAACGCCGAAGTATTCCGCGATAGTCTCGTTCGCAATAATAATAGTGTCATCGCTTGTGATGCTGACCGCGCGGAGCGGAGACGTCATACTGTATGTGGTCAGCTTTTCTGGGTTGTGGCTCACCCTCGGCGGCTGGCTTGCGATAGCGCCGACCTCCACCGCGACTTTTTTCGGGGCCAAGAACTACACCGCGAACTACGGCATAGTGTTCACGGCCTACGGGGCAGGCGCGATACTCGGCACGCTGATGTCGGGGGCGATAAGGGATATGTTCGGAAGCTACTCGAACGCGTTTTATCCCACGGCGGCGCTTGCCCTCATCGGCGCGGTGATTGCCGTGATGATGTTGCACAAGCACACTGAATAGGACTTGTGCGCACTATTCCTTCTTGGTCCAGTCTATTAGGTTTAGCTTCCTCTTGACAGCCAATCAAAGCACATTTATTTTACCCAATCGTAAATATTTACTATGGTTAGATTCTGGTGTGTTAGGCTTGGTGAAGATGGTAAGTATGTACATGCTGGGTATAGCGGCAATTTTATTGCAATAGGTTGGTCTGAGTTCGAAAACCTAGAGTGGCTGCTTTCTGAAAAAAATCCTGAGAAGGCGTCGGAATTATTGAAGAAACGGTTCAAGGAAAGAATAATAAATAATAATTCAGAATCTTCCATTAGTTTGCAATGTGGAGAAATTTTCAGATTTGTTCGAGAATTTAATGAAGGGGATATTGTTTTGGTTCCAAATCCTCAAGAGAGGAAAATATTGCTAGGTAAAATTATAGGGTCATATCATTACATAGCTGAGCCAAAAGATGGTTGTAGTTATTCGCACCGTAGGACAGTTGAGTGGTTGAAGGAACTCCCAAGGGACAAATTTTCTCAAAAAATTAGAAATTCGCTTGGAAAGATGACAGTTGTTTCTCTTGATGGTCATTCTTCGGAAATAGATGCAATAATTGACGGTCAGAAATTTAACCCACCAGAAAGAGAGGTTAGCGGAGAGGGTTTGTACGAAACTGTGATTGATCGTTTGAAAGAAATGAACCCGCGTGATTTTGAAAAATTCATAGCACATTTGCTTAATGTAATAGGATTCGATTCTGCAACACCAATGAAATATGTTGGCGATGGAGGGATTGACGTTATAGGCAATCTGAATGCGGGTTTGAAGAGCATAACGCTTCATGTTCAGGTAACGAAGCTTTCTTCACGTTTAGGAAACGATGAAGTACTGAGAATACGTGGCACGCTTGGGCCAGATGATCCTGGAGCCATAATAACAACTTCGAAATTTACACGACAG
>CAYRSM010000057.1:0-6767 GCA_964427125.1 uncultured archaeon
ACTGTGAATGCAGGTCGTCTGACCGGAAGGAAGTACAAGTACGAAAGGAACGTGCTCCCGTGGCCTCTAGTGTATCGGTTGTCGCAAGGCATAGCCGAGCAGCCACGCCATCGCGGTTAAATCCTGAAAGCATCTAAGGACGAAACCGCCCGAAAAAATAGACGGCCGTTCCGATAACTGGCTGGCAACAGCCGGTAGTCGGACGAAGGCTCTCGTAGACGACGAGATTGATAGGAGAGAGGTGTACGCTTCAAGGATTCGTCCGAGAAGTTCAGCCTGCTCTTACTAACCGTCTGAGAGTTGGTTGTTGGGTCTTGATAAACAGAGAGTGTTCAGAGGGAAAGACATCTTGCTTCCTGTGGTAGCCGACACACTTCAATTCATCCCACTTCGCGGCATTTTTAAAATTAGCATCCAACCTTAAAGCGTATGCCAGGGAGCTACGTGATTCGCGGGGCCGATTTGCCGGAGCGGGAACTTTTCGACACAATTTTCGAGGCCAGCTACGACCCGGGCCTGACCGGGGCGGGCGAGGGCAAGCTGAAGAGCAGGATCAGGGCGAGGCTGAGGAAGCTCACATACGGGATTGACAGGACGCTGCCGGCGGACAAGCTCGTCGAGGAGATTGACGACAGGATTTACGGATGCCTTAAGCAGAAGGAAGGCACGCTGCTTTCGGTGGAGTTTGCCGTGAAAGGCGAGGGGAACTGCATCGTCTACTCCGACCTTGTGCTGCTTGCCTTGGATAGACTGGGCAGGAAGGACGCGGCGGAGAATCTGTGGGTCAAGACAGTGCCCGGTCACGTGTGGCTGGAGTACGAGGACGGCGTCTCGCCGACATTCAGCATAAATGCGCAAGGCTGCAGTAGCGACAGGAGACACACTCTAGAGGCGCTGCTCGCTTCCAACTGGAACGCGAAGGGGGTGCATCTCGAAGCTTTCCGTGACTGTGACAATGCCATGAAATGTTACGACAGGGCCATCGGTCTGGATTCAGAGCACCGCAACGCCTGGTTCAACAAGGGGACTCTGATGTACGACATGGCGCGCTACGGCGATGCGATCGCGTGTTTTGACAAGGTGCTGGGGATAGACGCGCAGGACAGAGACGCCCTCCATTACAAGAGCCTTGCCCTGAAGGAGAGTGCATTGAATGATAGTGCGAACCCGACAAAAACTCTTTAGATGGTTCGCTCACGACACTATCGTCCTTATCATGCGCTCCCAGAAAGATGTTCCGTGCTTCTCGTCCATGTGCTTCTTCAGCTCGTCCCTGCTGTCGAGCTTCTTGCCGCATCGCCTGCACACGACCTGCAGATAACCCATGATTAACATTTCAAACGGGTGCACTTAAAGCCGGGACCGTGCATGTCTTACGCAAATGCTCGCTCTGTTCCTTTTGCGGCAAGCTCCTGCCTGAACCATTTGTAAATTTCCAGGTATGAGAAAGCCGATGCGCCCGCCGCCAGTATCGCCAGCCACTCAAGAGGGCTGAGAGGCACCGTGCCGAACACCGAGTTTAGGAAAGGCGTGTAGAGTATGGCAAGCTGAAGCGCGATGGTGAGCATAGTGGCAATGATGAGGAACCTGTTCCTGAGTATCCTCCTCCCGGCCGGCCTGCCGAGCGAGAGACAGCTGAATGATATGTACTTCTCGAAGATTACAACCGTCGTGAAGGCGAGCGTCTGGGCCTTTGCCAGGCTTTCCTGCAGACCCCACAGGAAAATCATCAGGGTAAGACCTGTCATTATAATCACGGTCTCTACAAACCACGGCCTGAGCCCGCTCCACACGCTCTCCTTCCTAAGCCTGGGATTCCTATTCATCACGTCTTCGTCTATAGAGTCCATGGACAGCGCCAGCGCAGGCAGGCCGTCGGTGACAAGGTTTATCCAGAGTATCTGTATCGCGACAAGAGGCAGGGGCAGCCCGGCCAAGATGGAAACAGCTATCACGCCTACCTCCGCTATGTTTCCAGATAGCATGTAGGCAAGCACCTTCCTTATGTTGTCGTATATGCCGCGGCCCTCTTCTACAGCCGAGACTATCGACGAAAAATTGTCGTCCGCAAGAATCATGTCGCTTGCTTCCTTTGTCACGTCGGTGCCCGTCACGCCCATGGCTATCCCTATGTCGGACTGCTTCAGCGCCGGCGCGTCGTTCACACCGTCCCCCGTCATGGCCACGACATGGCCCTTCGCCTTGAGCGCGTTCGTTATCCTCACCTTGTGCTCGGGCGAGACTCGCGCATAGACGTTCACCTCGTTGACCATCCTGCCGAACTCCCTCTCGTCCATCGCGTCAAGCTCGGCTCCGGTGACAACCCTTCCCCCGTCGTTGATTATTCCGAGCTCCCTGCCTATCGCTGCTGCTGTGTCGGCGTGGTCGCCAGTTATCATCACGACCTTGATGCCCGCGCTCCTGCACATCCCCAGGGATTTCTTGACGTCCGGCCTGGGCGGGTCCATCATCCCCTGTAGGCCGACAAAGACAAGACCCTTTTCTGCGAGCTTCTCCGAACTTTTTGTCTGCTTCACGGCGAAAGCGAGGACCCTTAGCGCCTGTCCTGCAAAATCCCTGTTGGCATCAAGTATCTTCTTCCTGTCAATCGTTGCGAGCTTCTTAACCTTACCATCGACAATCATGTGTGTGCATGCCGACAGGACTGACTCAACCGCGCCCTTGGTGTACACTTTCTTTTTGCCTTGGACGATGTATGCGGCGGACATCATCTTCCTGACGGGGTCGAAGAGGATCTCCTCGTGCCTGCTGTATTTTTTCCTCATGTCCTCCACGCCGCCCTTGCACGCAGAAACCAGGAGCGCGAGCTCCGTCGGGTCGCCTATCCGCTGGTGGTCTATCTGGGCGTCGTTGCACATTGTCCCAACTGTGAGCAGTAGTTGCAGGCCATTGGACATTTTTGCTTCCCTTCCGTTGGAAAAGAACTTGCCATCAAGGGAATATCCCTCGCCCGTGACGTCCATGGTTTTCCCGTCCACGTAGACCTTCCTCACGGTCATCTCGTTCATGGTGAGGGTGCCCGTCTTGTCCGTGCAAATGACGGTTGTCGAGCCCAGGGTCTCGACGGAGGACAGCCTGCGCACTATCGCGTTCCGCCCGGACATCCTGTGCACGCCGAGCGAGAGCGCTATCGTTATGGACGCGGGAAGACCCTCCGGCACCGCCGCAACAGCCAGCGCGACCGAGACTATGAACATGTCCAGCACGTTGGCGCCCCTTGCATACCCCAGGGCGAACACGACCGCGCTTATAAAAACGACCACCATTCCCATCTGCCTGCCCAGCATGTCGAGCCTCTTCTGCAGCGGCGTCTCCTCCTCTGGAGCCTGAAGCATCCTGGCTATCTTTCCGAACTCTGTGTCCATGCCCGTCGATGTCACGACAGCCGCGCACTTGCCGTACACCGCCATCGTGCCAGAGAAAAGCATGTTGCTCTGCTCCGCCACTGGAAGCCCGGCCTTCCTGATTGTCTCGGACGTCTTCATGACAGGGTTAGACTCGCCGGTAAGGATGGACTCGTCGGCCTTCAGGCTAGTCGCTTCAATCACCCTGCAGTCGGCTGGCACCCTGTCGCCTGTCTCAAGCACGATGATGTCCCCGGGCACTATGTCAGCCGAGTCGATTATCGACTGCCTGCCGCTCCGTATGACTTTGGATTTCGGCACGGTCATCCTCTTCAGCGCCTCAATAGCCCTTTCCGCCTTCTCCTCCTGGTAGTATCCCAGTGCTGCGTTCAACACGACTATCAGCAGTATGACAACGGCGTCGGTGACTTCTCCGAGCGCGAGCGAGATGGCTGTCGCTGCGACAAGTATGATGACGAGGACGGACTTGAACTGTTCGAGGAACCTTGCAAGCGGCGACTTGGGCTTTTTGTCGGCGAGCCTGTTCTGTCCGTACCTCTCCACCCTGCGCCTTGCCTCTGTTTCCTTCAGCCCGGCCTTGGATGTGCCGAGCTCCCTCATTGTTTCATCTGCGGACTTTTGGTACCACATCGCGATTCCCGGATAATAATATTTTCGGGGCTGGATTAAGTAAACACGGCCTTTTGATATCGCCTTGACAAACTATTGAAACAGATTATGGGCGTGCACGGATTTGAACCGTGGACCTATCGATTATCAGTCGATTGAGCTCCTGCTTGCTCCAACCAGACTAAGCTACACGCCCCTGCTTAACATAATTCCGTTTGCAAGATTAAAAATGATTACCCGAATGCAAACTCAGATGCCGCTGTTCTGGTACATATACCCGGTCATGCACAGCGTGCCCGTTGCGTTTATGTACAGCACGTTGTTGCCGCCGCTGTCCTGCACGACGAACGCGCCGTCGCTAGGATTGCTGCAGCTTGCATCGTTGCCGTTGCAGTTCGCGTCCTGTACGCACAGGTTGCCGGAGTTGTCGATGTAGCTCACTGAGCTTCCGGTGGAGTTCTGCATTATCAGCGGCGCATCTGATGGAGCGGTGCATGTGGATGTGGCTGTGCAGGAGCCCTTCAGGTAAAGGTTGCCGCTTCCGTCGAACATGGCCGCGTTCGCCCCTGTGTTTGTGTTGACGAGGAACGTTATGCCGGACGGGGTTATGACAAGATGCCCTGTGACGGCGCGGCAGGGAATGCAACGCCTATCCCGCCGACCTGTATGTAGAACGCATAGTCGCCGAGCGTGGACTGCAGCGTCGAGTAGTCGAGCCTTCTCATAGCTAGCAGCTTCGCAATGGAGATCGCCTTCAGCTTGTCCTCGGGGTAGACGATTGCCGTCATGTTGGTCGCATAAGCTGACGGGAAGCCGTAGGACGTGACCGTGGTGTTCTTGTCGGCCGAGTAGTACAGGTAGTAGTACCTGGTCTCGCCGGGCGCGAATGTGTCGTTGAAGACTATGGTCGCGCTTTTCAAAAACTGGGGGGAGCAGAAGTTCTGGTTCTGCAGGCCGAACGCCATGGTGCTGTTGCTAGTGTTGTAAAGTATCACCGTGTTGTTCCAAGCCTTTCCCGTGCAGGCGGAGTCGAAGGTTATGTTCATTCCTATAGTCGTATTTTGCCGTGGTGTATTATTGTTCTCATGAACACCAAATGGTATCCTATAAAGGTCTGTCATCAAGCCGGGCAGTACGGGTGTGACATTCAAGTCTTCCCAGTTGGATGGAACTCCTTTAGTACTGAACAATAAACTGTAGATGCTGTATGCTTCTCCCCTATACTCACTCAGAGCCGCTTGTGTTCGGTAATTGGTGAAATAATTCACGCTGCTTATCAGTATGAGTACCACGAAGATTATGAACATGCCTATCGATATCGCGAGGTCTATTGTCGATACCATTTAATCATAATTCTGTCGCACCTAGGTTAAAAAACCAATTTCCGTTTTTGTGATACGTATCACAATGTTCCCAGGAAAACATTCCAGTCCGCATAAATACCGCCTTTGCCTAGGTGGCCACCTGCTGTATGTTCAGCCTGGAGTTGAGGCCGCCGCCAGAGAGGAGTATGCTGTAGGTGTAGAGCCCGCCGGAGAGCAGGCATGGCGAGACTGTGATGTCCCACGCCCCGTTGGCGAAGCCGGTGGAGTTTGCCGCAAGGCCCTTCTCAGACTGCACAAAGACGGAGACATTCCCCTGGCTTGTTGTCCCGGACGCGCCCGTCGCCGTGCCCGTGAACCTCACAGGCCTGAAGGAGCACTGCTGCACCTGCGGGTAAAGCGGTCCTCCCCCGACAACCACTGTGCTCCATCCCGTCCTCCTGTCGGGGCTGTTGACCACGGCCCCTATCGTGAAGCTGTTCTGGGCCGAGTCCACGCTCGCATAGAGGCACAGGCCGTAGGTGGAGTTGGTGAAGCTTGCCGTGTTCTCCTCGCCGGTCTCCTTCGCTATCACCGTCACCGTGCCGTTGTTCAGGGGCAGGCCCGTGAAGTAGTCGTAGGCCCTTCCCGTCATGTAGTAGCATATCTGCGTTCCAATCTTTATGTTCGGGGTGTCGTGGGCCCAGTTGCCTACGGGGTCGCTCGCGTAGGTGTCCGTCCAGGCGTAGCTGCCGAACCCGGAGGTGGAGGCGACGTCGTAAAAGTATGTGTTGCCTGAGAGAAGGCCCATCGTGTAGTTGGCCGAGGAGCCGTTCGGATATTTCAGCGTGGCGATGACCGAGGAGACATAAGTGTTGTCCGTGACGTTGACCGTCATCCTGAACGGCTGGTTGGTCTTCAGGGAGCTGACGTTGAAGGCCTCGCCCGATATCGTGGGGGGAGCCGTGTCGGAAAGGCAGCACAGGGTGTTGCCGAAGTATCCCAGGCTCGCTATGTGGGAGTCGGTGGTGGCGTTCATCGAGACCACGGCGGACTCCCCCGCGAGGCAGCCGCCCCTCAGGACGCAGGTCCTTGCGGGCGACGCGCACAGCTTGTAGGCGTATGTGCCGTTTATGAGCTGGACGTGCGTGTTGTTCTGCTGGAAGAAGTTGAGGATGGCGCCCTCCCCCGCGTTGCACGAGCCGCTCCTCAGGCTGACCGAAGTCACGTCGCCCGTGCACAGGGTGTAGTTGGAGTAGTAGCCGCACATCCCGGCGTGGGAGTTTGTGATGTTCCACATCGAGAGGACGCACGCCTCTCCCGTGTTGCAGCTTGCGCCGGCCCTTATCGCGTAGGGCTGGTACGAGAAGTACGCGGTGACGGGGCTGGCGCTGTTCCCCGACGTGTCGTTGGCGTAAAAAGTTACCGTGTGCGCGCCGGCCGACAGCCCCGACATCAGGTTGTTCCAGTT
>CAYRSM010000058.1:0-6712 GCA_964427125.1 uncultured archaeon
GAACCTCTCGCAGAGCATCATGCAAAATGAAACTGCGAACTCAAATGCTCTCAGCGTCGGAATAACCCTAGACAAGACTTCTGCTGTGGCCGGCGACAACATCACGATGACTTTTTTGGTGAGCAGCGGAGGCACTCCTTTGGGGGATGTGGTGCTCAACACCTCGATAAAGTACCCTTCTGGCTATGTCAAATACCCGTCACCTAGCAACAAGAAGGTGCAGAACTACACCGATGAAAACGGCGTCTTCACGTGGATATTCTCGACGTCAAAGACAGGGACGTTCAACGTCAGCGTGATAGCGAACAAGGATGGCTATGAGACCGGCTACAATTCCACGCTCTTCGGCATATCCTAAGGCATAAATTCAGCGGTTACAATCCTATTTTGTTCGATGTCGCAGTGGATTCACATGGGTCAGAAGATTGTCTTTTGGGACTGGACGGGCACGCTGGCTGACGAGTCAAAGCTGGACGAGGCGGTCTGCACAAGCATGGAAAGGGATATCGCTGAAAAGGAAAACATCAGCTTCGAGGATGCTGTCGAAAAATTCAAGGACCACCTGAAAAATTTGGAGAACACATGGCAGTGGCACGACTACACGCTGCACTGCAGGAAGTTCGGACTCGATTGGAAAGACCACCAGAAAAACAATCTGGACATGATGGTGCTGTTGCCGCACGCGAAAGAAATTTTGGAGTACGTCAGGGAGAAGGGTTACAAAAACATATTGTGCACAAATGCTGTCAGGAAGGTCATACTTCTCAGGATGAAATATGCAGGGGTGGCCGGCCTGTTCGACGGCGTCATAGCGTGCGACGATGTCAAGGCGATGAAGTCCGAGGGCAAGCACTTCGAGAAAGGCCTTCGGATGTTCGGCGGCGACGCAAAGTCATCTTTTTCTGTGGGCGACAACCCCGTCCAGGACATACTTCCCGCAAAGAGGATTGGCATGAAGGCCGTGTACTGCGAGTTCGGAAAGAGGATGACGCACTACCACACATCACACATTTCGAACAATCACACGGAAAATGTCGCCGCAGACTTTTCGATAAAGGACCTTCTGGAAATCAGGGACATAATAAGGTAGGATTTACCTCTCGAGTATGAACGTCCTGCGCTGCAGGCGTATCTCCTCGACCTTGTGGATGAGCATCTCCCTCCTCTCCCCCACGCCCATGATGTCGAGCTCGTCCATGAGCTTTATCGTGCGGTCCATCTTCCTGTCCTTCTCGGCGTATATGGTGTACAGCTTCTCGCCCTTCTTCACAGGCTCGTTTATCTTCTTGTGTATCTGTATCCCGGCCCCCTTGTCCCTCGGTGCGCCTGCTGACCTCGCCATCTCTATGAACTCGGCGTTGTTCATCCATATTACCCTGCCGTCCTTCTCAGAAATGACATCGTGTGTCAGCTCCCCCAGGGGTATGTCGCCCGGCTTTAGCTTTCCGTCCCCTCCCTGGGCGGCCATTATCTCCCTTAGCTTCTTCTCCGCTTTCCCTGACGTGAGCATCTCCATGGCTATCCTCTTGCCGTCCTTCTTGCCCGCCATCTCGAGCAGCATGCCCGCCACGTTCACCGCCTTGTCGGTCACGTCCCTGGAATTTTTCTTGCTGGCCAAAATCTCCATGACCTCCTTAGCCTCGAGAGCTGGACCTATGCTGTGTCCTATAGGCTGCTCGCCGTAGGTTATCGCGCAGTTCACCTTTATTCCCATCCTGTCGCCGAGCTGGATAAAGTCGCGCGCGAGGAAGTTCGCGTCTCCTATTGTCTTTATCTTCGTCCCCCTCCCGGTGGGTATGTCTATGACAAGGTGGGTGGCGCCGACGGACTTTTTCTTGCTCATTATCGAGGGGAGCAAAAGCGGGTCTATCGAGAGCGGGTATTCTATCTGGACAAAGATGTCGTCTGCGGGAGCGAGGTGGAGGTTCCCTCCCCATACGAGGCATCCGTTCGTCTTGTTGACTACCTCTGTCATCTCCTCTATCCCGAGGCTCACCGGCATGATGCACTCCACCCTGTCGGCCGTCCCTGCTGCGCCTGTTATTGCGCGCGACGACGTCTTAGGTATCGTTAGCCCGGCCGCCGCAATCATTGGTACGACCAGCATGGATGTCTTGTCGCCCGCCACCCCTCCTATGGAGTGCTTGTCGCAGATTATGTTCTTGTCCAGGCTCAGCCTTCCGCCGGTCTTCACCATCGCCAGCGACAGGTTCGATGCCTCCTCCATGTCGAGGGTGAAGTCGTGAAGGGAAGTGACAAAAGAAGCAATCTCTATCTCGTTGAGGTTCCCTCCCACCACGTCGGTGACTATGCTGAGCATCTCGTCGTGGTTCAGCCTCCTCCCGTTGAGCCTGTTCCTTATGAACTGGAGAGAGTTGGGAAGCTTCGCGACCTCTATCTCTATGTCCACCTTCTCCTCTAGGTCGAAGAAAGTCCTCACCTCGTCTGACAGACCTATGAAGCCCTTTGGTACAAGTTTTTTCGCGACATCCACTATGCAGGTGAGCTCGTGGCTGTTGCGCCTTATCTGTATCCTGCTCAGGCTCCTCACCCCGAGGTCGTCGGCATCCTCCTTGTTCAGGACCACTATGGGTTTGCCGCCCGTCTCCAGACCCAGTATCTTCGTCTTCAGCTTCATGCGGATAAAACAAATATCGGTTTGGTAGGCTAAATTGTTTGCCTAACTCGTTTTGCAGGAGCGACATTGGAAACAGTTGGTTATTTATGACTATTATTTTTTGCGGTTTTCCGCTTTAGGACTACTCCCAAAAATACAAGCTTTATAGGGCAAAAAAAAAACAAATGAAACTAAGAGAGGCATGTCAAACACTGTTCTCGGCATCAAGGGAATCGGCGCGTTCGTCATTGTCTTCCTTGCGGCGGTGTTTGTCGCCATTGGTGTCGCTTTTTCGGGTAGCGTAAAGTCGCAGACTGCTCTTACCGCGGACGACTTCTTCACAAGTCTTATCAGCAACACGGCGGATATAGACCACGGCGAGGCTGTCTTCGTGATAAGGAATCCCACCGCTTCCGACATCTCCGTGAAGGCGTCCGACCTCACTGCGCGGATGCAGAACTACAAGGGCAGCTTTGTGGACAGGTACGAGCTTTACATCCTGGGCAACGCGACAATTTCTCAGAACGTAACGGATTATAAGGACTGGATTTGGAACGAAACGAAAACAGACGCAAACGGCACCTACAGCGTACCGCATTACGACAGGAACGTTACCGGCTGGCACTGGAACAATTTTACCAAAGAAGAGTACGCACCAGTTTCGGATTTCACGTTCAAGACAGGTCAGACGATTACAGTGAAGCTGAAAGGCTACTGGAAGCCGATGCTGGGCGAGGTCTCGAACGAGTGGTTCCCTAGGCTGAACGCCGGCGGCACGGTGTTCGAGCAGGGCAAGTGGGCTTGGTGGAACGGCACGTGGCAGTACAAAGCTGGCATAAACATTACGAACAACGCAGGATCGGTGCTTTCCGACTATCAGATGCCGCTGAACATCACATACAATTCCCACATGGCTTCCGACTTCTCAGACTTGAGATTTTTGAACGGCTCTGAGAACGTATCACTGTCTTACTGGGTGGAGCAAAAATCGAACTCTAACTGGGCATACGTGTGGGTCAAGGTGCCGAGCATACCGACGGGCACAAGCCAGAATCTGATTTACATGTATTATGGAAGCACAGGTGCAATTTCAATAAGCGATGGCAGGTCTGTTTTTCTGTTGTGGGATAATTTCACAGGGACGTCGCTGAACACGTCGCTATGGAATGGCATAACCGCTGGCGGTGGTTCCGTTTCCGTCAATAACGGCGTTACGCTGACAAGCGGTACAGGGTGCTCGTGGGACAGGGGAGAAATAGCCACCGTGGGCAACTACACATTTCCGTTCCGTTTTACGGCTTATTGGACAAATTCGAATGCTGGGTCGGGAAGCAATGCCAGGACTGAACTTGCGATAGGCTCGGAATATCCTGGTCCGCAGACTGCCGGGGCTTACGACTGGGGCGGACAAAACACAGGGACATCATTGACATGGTACGTCCGCAACGACTCGGTATCGGACAGCAATACAAAAAAATACGAAGCATTGAATTTCAGCAACAGCATATACAAGACGACCATGTATTATTTTAACAACAGTTACGGTGTTTTTAACGTGAGCAACAGCACAATGACATACAATATAGGCGCGTGGACTTACAGCCAATATGGTTCATCCACGGTGGTGGGGATTTCGGTGGACACATGTAATACGCAATTAAACAGCGTATTTAACATGACTTATATCGCCAAGTATGCTTATCCTGAGCCCATCTACTCGATAGGCGGAGAGCAGACGGGCGGCGAGCAAGCCGCAAGAAATGCGACAATGCAGGGCATCCAGGACTCCCTCGGACAGAGCGCGCCGCTGTACTATGACCAGTGGGTGTACTCCGCCGCCGACGGCAGCACGCAGTCGCTGGTCAGGTTCGACATCGTGACCTCGAACGCCAGCAAGAGGTGGGGCTTCAACTTCTACAATTCTACGGAGTTCAACAACGGTTCGGGGTACAATTCTTCGTACAATGTCACGCCCAGCTTCTACGGCCTGCAGATGAACTACACTGAGGGGCTGTCGGCAGCGAACATAGAGTACAGGGTGTCGAAGTTCATAAACGACACGAAGGGGCTGACCAGCTGAGGGTATGAGGAGACTTGAAGGTTGATGATACATTATGAAGGTAAATTTAGAAAGGAAGCATTGGGCTTACATTGCTGTCGTAGCTGTTTCTTTGGTTGCAGTAATTTTTACAATACTCTATTCTGGTGGTAATACACTTTCCGTAGGATGTGAAAAACGTATAGATGCAACCACCGCAACTTGTGAAAACAACACTTTACACATAACTGTCAAAAACGTTGGCCCAAATTGTCCTAACATACCGATTTCGGTGGACTCTGATAGTACCAAATCAGAAATTATCATTAGTGTTGATAATATTCCAATAACTTCGGGTGTCAACTGGAGCAATAAGAACATATTATTAGACCACACTAGTACGTTGTCTATAGAATGTCAAAGGTGTTCATCGGGTAGCTCTCATGAAATCAAAATAATAGGGCCACAAAACGTGATAGTGAAATCCATAGTTTGTACATAAGGGGTTTGTGGCGATTACATGAAAGTGTCTGATATAAGCAAATGGGTCATTGCAGGTCTGTTGGTTGGAGTTGTAGTCGCTGTTTTCTGGTATGTTCAGCCAACCGATGTCAGGGAAAATATGATGAAGGTAGTCACCGTACCGTTCGCCATTGAAAACAGGACTGTGGAAACACTGACTATTGGAAATGTCACCAACGAAACTAAAATCAGGGAAGTACAGATGTTTTTAACTGATATTCAAGAAAGGAACATTATTGTAGTAGATAGTTACACAATAGCCCAAAGAGTGGCATCAACTGGTTATTCTCAAGTATGGATTATAGTAGACAGCAAAGATAATTTGAATATTGTCTTGAAAAATTTCTCTCCTGAAGAGTTCAAATTGGAAGATGTGTCTGATAAATATTCCCCATGGAGTTTGGCTGGAAACATAACAGAATCTGGTCTAAACCGAATAAAAGAGAACACCCATATTATAGCATTGCGACCCGTATACAAGGTTAACCCTCGCTTGCAAATCTCGGCACCTCTTGTAAATGCAAACAAAGTTTGGTCGCTAAAGATTGCCAATCTAAATGTTACCGGTTTCAACATAACAACTTGTGTGGTCGATACAGGTGTTAATTACACACATCCAGCTTTAGGCAATTGCACGCAAGCACAGTTCCTAAACGGCAATTGCAGCAAAGTTATAGGCGGGACAAATACGGTGGGGTTAGGTGGCAACGACCCGATGGATTATGATGGTCATGGCACGGCAGTCGCAGGTATAATAGCTGCCAATGGCGGCATTACTGGGGTTGCTCCGGATTCCAACATAACTGCCGTGAGAGCACTTGGCGGAAGCGATATCAATGCAAAAAATGGGATAAACTGGTGCATTGACAACAAGGACAAGTACAACATTAGGATAATCAGCTTGAGTGCCGGACGAAGTTATGACAACGGGACAGAAATGATTTTTAGTTCTGTGTGTGACGACCCTACGGAGCCTATAGTTACAGCGATGAATAATGCAAGAGCGTATGGTATTTTAGCAGTATCAGCATCGGGGAATGCTGGAAGCGTTTCTGGTATAGATTCTCCAGCATGCGGTTCCAATGTAACTTCGGTAGGAGCTACCAGAAAATCTATCGAGCCTATTGATACAATCTACACAGATACTAATCGAGCCAAATATTTGCTCGATTTATTGTCTCCCGGTTCGGCGGAACCAATCAATACTACGACCATAAATGGAACCTACGAACAGGTAATTGGCCTCACGTCAGCTGCAACTCCGCACGTTTCTGGTGTCGCAGCATTGATGCTTCAAGCCAATTCAAGTTTAACGCCATTAGAAATAGAGACCTTAATGAAGAAGACAGGACGTCCTGTGTACGATTCAGCTACCGACACAATCTACCCACGTATAGATGCGCTGAAGGCAGTGCTTGCATCATACAACGACCTCGTAGTCACAGACTTCCAGTCCCTCGGCAAGAAGGATCTTGATTCTACCTTCGAGATGAAAATCTTCAACCGCAACAATTTCACTGTGAATAATGTCTACT
>CAYRSM010000059.1:0-6694 GCA_964427125.1 uncultured archaeon
ACATTGTGCAGTGCGACGCGTTCAGGCTGCCGTTCAAAGGCACAGACGCGCTGGTCTCGTACATGTTTTTGGGGATGTATCTTCCCTCAAGAACGCGCGGATGGGCATGGCCCTACAAAGCAGCAACCATAAACGAAATATTCAAGGAATTTTCGAGGTCTGCTAACACCACATACAGCGTGGAGCTCAAATCGGAGTACTCGAAATGGTTCGGGCATGAACCGATGGAGCCTCTGGAAATACACAGCAAACTTTCCGAGGCGCTTCCTGATTTCGAGGTCGAATATATCGGAACTTTTGGCGCATACACCGCAGAAAAAATTCCTGAAGAAAGGCTAGGTTTCAAGTTCACAAAAAAAGCATGGGTGACACGAACATGAAGTCCGACTATTCAGACACATACAACCAACGGAAAGAAGGGGAAAGATTTGAGAATGTGCTTAGACAGTACTGCAACATTCTAGGTTTCGACAAACACGAAAAAAAGGCCGACACGAACGCTTACGACATGTCACAGAGGCTCAGGCTGGCGGACATCGTAGCAAGGGACGGCAACAATGTAGTGGCCGACCTAGGCAGCCAAGGCGGAGGAATGGCGTATGCGCTGAAAGACTGTGGCGTCAGAGCTGTGGCCACGGAATTCGACTACAACGAGTGCAAGGATTATTTGAAAAAGCTGGGCATGGATGTGATACACTGCAACTCATTTTACCTTCCCCTGAAGGCAGATGCCGCCGTGTCTTACATGTTCCTTGGACAGAACCTTCCGTCCCAGCTCAGAAAGGACAGGAAAATCAAGGATATATTCGACATGCTTTCGCGCACCACAGACACAATCTACAGCGTGGAGCTTCAGGCCGAGTATTCCGACTGGTTTGGACACAAGCAACTGGAGTCTGGTGAGATAGAGGAAAGGCTGAAGGAGTGTCTGCCAGACTTTCAAGTAGAGTATATCGGGGATTTCGGAGTGTTCTCCGAAGGCGCAGAGTACGACGGCTTCATAGACAGGATTGGGTTCAAGTTCACAAGAAAAAATCGGCAGGTGATATGATGCACAAAGGCGAAACACAAGAGCCCTATAAAGAGAGATGCAAAAGTGTGTTCAAAGATTACTGCGAATCGAACGAGCTAAATGGCGAGGACAAGGAGCGCGACACTACTTGGTACGACATGATCCAGAGGTGCAATCTGGCGAAGATGGTCGCGACAGATGGACACAAAACAGTAGCCGACCTAGGAAGCTACAAAGGAGGCATGACATATGCCCTGAAAGAGTGCGGAATCGGACATGTCGTATCGACGGAACGCTCAAAGCCCTGCTGCGAAAGGCACATCAAACTCTCCAACGACGATGTTGTATGCTGCGACGTGTTCCGACTCCCGCTCAGGCATGTAGACGCACTGGTCTCATACTGTTTCCTCGGTGCATACATACCAGACGAACTCAAGAAGGGCGTCACTCTCGCGGGGGTATTCGACGGACTTTCAAAGTCATCGGACACAATATACAGTGTCGATTTTCGGCGCGAGTATGCGGAATGGTTCGGCTACAAGGCGCTAGAAGAAGGGGAAATTCTGCAAAAGCTAAAAGAGACTCTCACGGATTTTGAAATAGAACAGCTGGGAAGCTTTGGAGATTGCGGCTGGTGGGCATGGAAGGAGCCGAGGATAGGGTTCAAGTTCACAAAGAGAACAACAAGCATTGCATGAATCTGCCTAGCCTACGAAAATTTTCATAGGGCAATAAACTGAGTCTTACCGTAACAAAATCACTTAAACTCTTTCACACTATCCTTTATACGCTTTACAAAATCCTCTGAATTTACACCATACTCCACTTTCCCTTCCCTTGTCCTGACAGCAAGCGAATTGCTTTCCTCTTCCTTCTTGCCGACTATCACCATCAACGGAATCTTCTGCATCTGGGCGTCCCTGATCTTGTGCTGCATGGTCTTCGTTTCCTCGTCCAACTCTGCTCTTATGCCGCTCCCTCTGAGGGATTCAGTCACCGCCTCCGCGTATTTTTTGACTTCGTCTGATATCGACATCACCATTACCTGCACTGGAGCGAGCCAGACCGGCATACTCCCCTTTGTCTGCTCCAGAAGATACGCTATAAACCTCTCATAGCTTCCAAGAACGGCCCTGTGGATGACTATAACATTCTTCTTCGAACCGTCGCTGTCCACATACGACAGACCCAACCTTTTGGGCACAACAATGTCCACCTGCGAAGTCGCTATGGTCTCCTCCTTGCCGAGAGTGTTCTTTATCTGAACATCTATCTTCGGACCGTAAAAGGCAGCCTCTCCCTTTTCCTCTACAAACTTCTGACCAAACTCCCTCATGACGCTCCTTATTTCCTCGCATGCAAACTCCCACTCCTGCGGATCGCCCGTGAACTTCTCGGGGTTGCCCTTGAAGTCCGGGAGCGAGAGCCTGAACCAGTACCCAGTTATCCCCAGTATCTCGTACACTTCTTTCAGAAGCTGGAGGACTTTGATGAACTCGCCCTTTAGCTGCTCACGCGTCACGTAAAGATGTGCGTCGTTCTGGCAGAAACCCATGACCCTGATAAGGCCGTACACGACTCCGGAGAGCTCCTTCCTGTAAGTCGTCCCAGCCTCAGCCAGGCGAAGGGGTAAGTCCTTGTAGCTTATGACCAGCTGCTTGAAAATCATGTGGTGGTGCGGGCAGTTCATAGGCTTCAGGTAATAGTCTTCGTCCTCAATCACTATGGGGGGATACATCGAGTCCTTGTAGTAGGGAAGGTGTCCCGTCTTTTCATAAAGCTCGCCCTTTGTTATCACTGGTGTGCTTACGTACTTGTAACCGTATTTTTGTTCCATGCGACGCATGAAGTCCTGCAACAAATACTTTATCATCTCCCCGTTGGGCATCCATAGCGGCAGACCCGCACCTACCTCGTCCGCAAAAGTGAATATCTTGAGGTCCTGACCCAGTATCCTATGGTCGTTGGGCGGCAAATCCTTCCTGTCTATGATTATCTTCTGCGCTTTCTTATGTTCAGCACCGACTTTTGCTTCAATTTTTCCTCCAGGCGCATAGACTCTTGACTGTTCTGCCAGCGGGTGCCCCTTCACCGATATCGACAGCTTTTTGTTCCACCCGAAAGGCGCGCGGTACGTCTCTATGTTCAAGCTCTTCGAGTATTCCTCCATCGATTTTAAAACCTTCAGCGCGTCGTTCGGCTTTGCCAGGCTGCTGCTCAGGTGCGCGAACGGGTAGATTACGACCCTGTTGGCCTTCAGCTTCCCCAGGAACTCCTTGGCCTCGTCCATCGCCCGCTTTCCCAGCTCCTCGCTGTCACCGACCTCGACGGACGTGAAAAGCACCAGTATGTTCTCCAGCCTGACCTTTTTCTTCTCGACCTCCTCGGCGGACTTTATCTCCTTCTCTATCGGCTCGTACTCTATCCAGTCCGCGTGGTCCTGAAGTATCCTCATGAAATATTCACTGTTGTTTTGTCCTTAAAAAATCTTTGATTGTAACTGTAAATACGTTTGTGACATCGACCATGCTCTGCACATCCACGAACTCGTCCTCCGAGTGCATATTGTCGCCCTTTGGACCCACCATGACAGTCGGTACACCTTTATGGTTCAGCATATTGGCGTCGCTTGCATACGCCGCTATCTGAGTTGATGTTTGCACTTCTGCAACGTCCATGAAATTTGCCTTCAGCAGACCGACTATCTCAGAGTCCTCCCTGCAAAACGAAACCGGCGCGTACATCATCTCGTTTGTCGTCCATCTCATATCATTGTCGTTTGTCTTTCTTATCGCCGCTTCCACGTCCTCCAAAACGGTATTATCATCCTGCCCGTAGCTCAGCCTGCAGTCCACGAGAGCCCTGCATTCGTCCGGGACGATGTTTATTGCGACGCCGCCATTTACGACAGTCGGGGTTATCTGGGGCGCGGGAAACAAGGTGTGTTTTTTGTATCTGAACTCGGCTTTTTCAAGCGCGAGAAGCGCCTTTGCCATTTTTGTCACAGCGTTTATGCCTCTGTTGCGAGAGTCCCCACTGTGCGCTGTCCTGCCCTTTGTGACCAGCTCGAACCTGTAGACTCCCCGGGAGCCTATCGACAGCCTGTATTCGGGGTGTATTGCCCTGACAGGTTCTGCGACTATGCAGGCGTCCGCTGAAACAGTTTCAATCATCTCATTTATGCCGCCGAATCCGTTCTCCTCGTTGTGCGTGACAAGAAGTCTCAAGCTCCCGTTCAGCTCAGACTCGCACTCCTTCACGGCTATCATCGAGAATACAAGCGAGGCCAGACCTCCCTTCATGTCCGCCGCCCCCCTGCCGTATATCCTGCCGTTTGACAATTTTCCAGAGAGCGGGCCGAACTTCCATTTTTTAAAATCCCCTGCCGGCACAGTGTCTGCATGCCCGCACAATAATATCGATTTCCTGCCGCTTCCCCTCAGCTCCGCCACAAGGTTCTTCCTGTCCTTTTCCTTTCCCACGAGCTTTGAGCGTATGCCGTGCTCCTTCAGCTTCTTCATGATTAGGCGGTTCACCAAGGTCTCATTTTTGTCGGCCGAATCGATTCTGACCAAATCCTGTGCGAACTCGACCATCTCTTTCCTATAGGTGTCAACGCCCATAACAGATATTTTATCTCACGCGGAAATATCTCTAATGATGGAGTGGCCGATATTTTTCAGGGACAGCCTTAAGCTTGGCAGCATGGACAGTCCTGTCGGTGTGTGCACGCTGTGGACAAGGAAGGAGACAATCCACCAGAAGCTGCCGGATGCCAAGTACTGCGTCTGCGGCAACCTGTACACGATACAGGGCATAAACCCGATGATTAAAAACGTGCTGGCAAACCCGAAGATAAGATACATGGTGTTGTGCGGCGCGGACCTTATGAAGAGCGGGGATGCCCTTGCAAACCTTATGAAGCACGGGATTGATTCTAACAGGAAGATAGCCAACTCAGCGGGGTTCATAGACTCGAACATAGACGCAAAGCTTGTGGAGAACTTCAGGAAGGGAGTGGAGCTCATCGACATGAGGGGAAGGGAGGAGGAGGTGCCGGAGGTCGTGGACAAGCTGAAGAGCGCGCCGCCTTTCGCAAAGCCCGTGCAGATCGTGGAGGAGGAGCCAGTTTTTGCATCCACTTACTCTGATGAGCTGGCATACCGAGCCTCGGCCAATTCCATACCAGACGGTTGGCTGAAGGTCCTTGACATTGCGATGAAGTTCGGCGAGGACAAGCCCAGCGAGTACGGCCTGAAGCAGAAGGAGGTCATAAACATGGTTTGTGTGATAGAGTCCGACGAGGGAAAGATTCCCAAATGGATGAGCATATCCGAGGGCGAGCTTGAAAGTTATTATTCAGGATTCTTCAGCGACAAGAAGCAGTCGGGGGTGAGCTACACCTACGGCGAGAGGCTCTTCAAGTACCCCATAGCGGACGTGGAGAAGAAGTTCGGCAAGGAGGCATCCGAGACATACAACCAGATATCGCAGGTGATCAAAAGGCTGAAGGAGCACCCCTACACAAGGAGGGCGATAGCTTTCACATGGAACCTCAGCTTGGACGCGCAGTCCACAAGCCCTCCCTGCCTCACACAGATAACATGGAACATAAAGCACGGTAGGCTCTGCCAGACGGCCGTTTTCAGGTCGCACGACATGTTCGGGGCGTGGCCGCTCAATGTCTTTGCACTAAGGAGGCTACAAGCAGAAGTGGCAAAGCAAGTCGGGGTGGCGATCGGGCAACTGACTGTCATGTCCAATTCCGCACACGTCTACGAGAACAACTGGAAGCAGTGCAGGAAGACACTGGATGAAAACTACAAGGGCGACCTCACCCATTTCGAGCAGGACAAGAACGGCTACTTCATAGTCTCGGTGAAAGGCGGGGAGATAATAGTGCAGCACCACACCATGGACGGGAGGAAAAGCGAACATGTTTTCAGGGGAACAAAGGCCCAGCTGCTGTACAGGCAGATTACCCACGCCAACCTTTTCTCGAAGTTCGACCACGCCGCGTACATAGGGCATGAGCTGGCGAGGGCTGAGATTGCGCTGAAGAAAGGGGAGAAGTTCGTGCAGGACGAGGCATGAAAAACCCGCCGATAACGGCTTTAAATACAAGTAAGATTATCTTACTATTATGAAAGACGCCGCAGAGATACCGGAATTGACGAGGATAAGCTCGAAGGGTCAGGTGGTGATACCTACGGACATCAGGGAAAGGATGCACATCACAAAGGGCAGCGTGTTCGGCGTCACCACGGAAAAGGACATGATTATCCTCAAGAAGATAGACACCAGACTGAAGCCAGATGACCTCAAGACACTGAAGCTTGTGGAAGAGGCATGGAAGGACATAGAGGAAGGAAGGTACAAAAGAGCTACGCCCGACGAGTTCTTCAAAGAGCTGGCCAAATGGAAGAGGTAACAGAGATAATCTGGACCAAGGGGTTCGAGCAGGATTTCAGGAAAATGAGAGACAGGTCCATGCAGGACAGGGCGGAGAAGCAGATTGCGAAAATAAGAGCGAATCCCGGCTTCGGCAAACCGCTCAGGCACGATTTGAAGGGCGAGCGGACGATTTACGTGAAGCCGTACAGGCTGATATACAAACTGGAAGGCGGCAAGCTTATTCTTCTGAGGTTCGAGCACAGAGGCAAAGTGTACGAAAGATGACTT
>CAYRSM010000060.1:0-6622 GCA_964427125.1 uncultured archaeon
GCCTATGTGCAGCGGGCCCGACGGGTACGGCGCGAGCCTCATCACGACCCTGCCGTTCTCGGCGCCCTTCAGGTCAGGCAGCTGATGCATCTTCTCCGGCTTTTTGACCGTCACCTCGAACTTCTCCAGCATGCTCTTCTGCTTTTCAATCGGGAGGGAGTTTGTGTCGGCCACAGCCTTGCTGATTTCCGCCATGACGTCCTTTATCCTGGCCTTCATCTCCGGATTTTCCGACAGCACCTTGCCAAGGACCGCCTGCGCGTTGGCCTTTCCGCCGTGCTCAGTTGCGTTCAGCAGGGCGTGCTTCAGTACGACGTCTTCCATGGAAAAAATATGGTCTTTTGTTTAATTAGTTTTGCTTGATGACCGGGTCGCGGCCGCTTTTGAGAGCCAAATTATATGGTGTATAGTATATTTTGTATAGGAAGTTTTTAATAACATACGTACCAACAGATACAAAAAAGTATAAATACCCCCCGAAAGAATTAATCATTAGGTGGAATTTTTGGCGATAAAGGAAAAGGCCGGGCCGAAGATGTTTTTCAGGATAAGGCCGGTCGAGATCCTGCTCAGCCTGAAGGAAGGGCCAAAGTACGCGAGCGTCCTGTCGCGCGAGAACAACTGCACATACTCGCACACCGTAAAGCTGCTGGACGAGTTCAGGAGGATAAGCCTCGTGGAGTTCGAGAAGAAGGGAAGGATAAAGATAGTGAAGCTAACCGACGACGGGCAGGGCGTCGCGAGCGGCCTGTTCAACACGATGAGCAAGCTGACCAGGCTGAAGGAAAGGAACTAGGAAGGATAATTTTACAAAGCTTTTAGTCAATCCGCCACAAATCCGTATTCGGTCGCATGATCGGGAAAGAGCTGACCCTTGAGGAATGGAAGAGTGTGTACGGCAAAGTCCCCAGGATATGCGTAGACCTTGTGATAAAGGGCAGGGAAGGAGTGGTACTTGTGAAGAGGGGCGGCCACGACTCCGGCCCGGGAAAGGGAAAGTGGCACCTACCCGGCAAGGGGATAAAGTTCGGCGAGAGCGTGGAGCACGCGATAAGGAGGACCGCCCTGGACGAGACCGGGCTCAGGGTGAGGGTGAAAAAGTTCGTCGGCTACTATGAGTACCTGCCTCCCCTGTCGTTCGGCCATCCCATATCGCTCGTTTTCCTTGTGGAGGCTGTGGGCGGAAGGCTGCATGACAGGGACGGCCGCGAGACAGGTTACTTCAGGAAGCTGCCGAAGGACATGGCGTTCGACCACGACAAGGTCTTGAAGAAGGCGGGGTTCGGATGATGCAGAAGGGCAGGCTCAAGATGCTGGCGCCGTCCCTTAGGGAGAAGGAGAGGTACGTAAGGATAAAGGCGATCTCGGAGGCGCCGATAACGTACGCCGACCTGGAGGCCGCGATATACAACTCGTTGCTTGACTTTTACGGGGAGGTCGGCGTCTCGCAGATGTCTGTGTGGCTCGTGAAGGACACTTACAGCGAGGCGGAGCAGACCCTGGTCATACGGTGCAACAACAGGTCCGTTGAAAAGGTCATCGCGGGCCTCGGGCTGATAAGCAGGCTAGGGGACAGCAGGATGGTCGTGAAGACGCTGAAGGTGTCAGGCACGATCAAGGGTCTCGGCTAGGATTTAGAGCAAAACTTTCACTTCGCAGGAACCCTTTGCAAGCTTCTCGAAACTTTTCGCTTCCTGGTCCGAGCCGACTATCGCGCCGTAGTGCATCGGCACCGCCACCTTCGGACTGAAAGCCTTCACGGCCTCGGCTGCCTCCCCCGAGGTCATCACATAGGTGCCGCTCACAGGAAGGAACGCGATGTCTATCTTCCTAAGGTCGCCCATCTCCGGGGTGAAGTCAGTGTCGCCGGCGTGATACAACCTCCTCCCATCTATTGTCACGACATAGCCGTTCTTGCCGTCCTTCTGAGGATGGAACGGTTCGCCTGGCGACCTGAACTTGTTCACGTTGTATGCTGGCACAGCCTCCACCATGATGCCGTCCAGCTCGGTGCTGTCGCCCGGGGCAAGGTATCTCACTTCCCTTACCCTCAGCTTTGACAGCTCGGCCTTGCACTGCCTGCTTGCAACGATGACAGTGTCCTCGGTCGCGACCTTCCTTATGTCGCCGGAGCTGCAGTGGTCGAAGTGCTCGTGCGAGACGAAAACGATGTCGGCCTTTTCATAGTCCTTTTTCTCCAGCCTGAACGGGTCGAAGTAGATTGTGCTACCGCCCGATTTGACCTTTATGCAATCGTGCACCAGAAGTTCGACGTCGAGTCCGAGTATCTGCGCCATCTAAATAAGCTATGCAGTTTGCAGTCATAAATAATTTTTACTGCTTATGAAAACACTGGGAAATTTCACTTAACTTTCCAGCATATACAAAATTGTCGAAGTTAATGTGCCGAAGGGTGACGGCGCTAGTCAAAAATGTATATGCTCTGTTATCAGGTGCAGTACAATATAAATTGTTCCTCATTTGCTCCATAAAGTCCCCTCTCTTTGTTGGTTCGCACCGAAAATCCAGTAGTCAATCTGTATAATGTCCCATGGAAAATAGTTATTACGCCCTCTCAGTTCATTCAGAACAGAGTCTTTCAGTTCGGGTTTTTCCTTGATTATCGAAACGAGAGCGATATTACTTTTCCCATTTTCTTGAACTATCTGTTTTATGCTTTCCCAATTATGTTGGTGATTCTTATCACCACTGCATAGATTCAGCATGACTAACAATCCAAATTCGATTCCTTCAAAATTTTTATTATTATCCAAGTAGTCAAATAGCGATTTTAACTTTTTTTCGTATTTTAAAACGTTTGTTTCTACCTCCACTGGAATTAATGGTTTATCCACTTTACACAACAGTATATCCGCATTTGTCTGGCCCTTTCTGCCTTTACCTATTTTGGGTGAAGGGGCACCGTCCAGAATAGAGTTATCCTTAAGCGAAAAGCGAATCCATTCAGTTGATATAAATCCTATTATTGAACTGTGTGCACAGCCATACATTCTTTGCAATTTTTCCCATTGAAATTTTTTCAATATGTTTTCTATCTCGCCAATATCCATTTTTCCCACACAAATTATAATACTATTTTGGATAAAAATGTATTTACTTGTAAATCATTCGCACAGTTCTAGTTATGTGTGTAGAAATTTTACCCGACAAACATTTGGTAATTTATGTGACAACTGCATAATTATGATGAATGAAATTCGATAATAACCTGGCAAGCATCCACGCGTATCTTTGCGCAGATGGCTATGTCGTGAAGAATCCTGAAACGCAAAAGCACAAGTATTATCGCATGGGCCTTAGAAACACAAACAGCGTCCTTCTGAAGGATTTCCAGGGCAAGTTTGAAAAGGTCTTCGGATTGCGACCTATAATCACAAAATGCGAAAGATGCAGCATAGGAAACAAGGAAATATTTTTCAGGCTAACAAAAGATTTCTCCTATTACTCGGGCGAATGGACGATGCCAAAGCTTTCCTTGGACAAGCTGAGCTGCTGGCTAAGGTCTTATTTCGACTGCGATGGCTGGGTGGAAGTCCAGAAGAGCAAAAGCAGGTCAATCGGTCTGGAGTCCATAAATGAGAGCGGTTTGAAGCAAATAAAAAATGCCTTGCCAAGGTTTGGAATCAAGTCGTCTGATGTAAAGAAAAGGAAGAACAGGGACATCTGGTACATCAACATATGCGGAAAGGACGACCTTCTGAAGTTCAAGGAGAAAATCGGGTTCTTGCATCCCGACAAAGACAGAAAGCTTACGGAAGCAGTCGATTCGTACGAAACATACGAATGGGACATCCCAGACAAAAAAGATGATTTTGTGAGATTCGTGAACGGGCATTGCAGAATAAGAGCCAGCACGAAAGAAGTCAGGTTTTTCTCAATTTTGGAAGACAACCTGATTAAACTTAAAAGTAAACTAAGCGAATATAATATAACGTCAAAAGTGTACGGTCCGTGGAAAAATAATCGAGGCCGAATATACTATTGCTTGGCGTTCAACCAAAATGAATTGAGAAAGTTATAAGGTGACAAAAATAGGACTGAAGGAAAAAATCAAGAGGATCGGGCCTAACCTGTGGGAACTGCCCAAGGATGCAAAGCCCGGCATGAAAGTGCCCGCCTGGTTCTTCCTGTCCGAGAGGCTGATGAACGAGGTCGAGGACGGGGCGCTGGAGCAGGCGGCAAACGTTGCCTTCATGCCCGGGATATACAAGCACAGCATCGCACTCCCCGATATGCATTTCGGCTATAGCCTGTAAAAGGCGGCAAAGGATTTCCTATCGGCGGAGTGGCGGCGCTTGACTACAAGGAGGGCGGCCTTTCACCCGGCGGGATAGGGTTTGACATAAACTGCGGGGTCAGGCTTTTGCGCACCAACCTCACGGAGAAGGATGTGAGGCCGAAGATGAAAGGGTTGCTTGACTCCATTTTCAACAACGTACCTTCGGGGCTGGGCGAGCAGGGGAAGATAAAGCTCAACCACTCGGAGCTCGACGAGGTCCTTGCAAAGGGGGCGAGGTGGGCTGTCGGCCAGGGCTACGGCAGGGAAAGGGATCTGGAATTCATAGAGTCGAACGGGAGCCTGAAGGACGCGAACACGGAGAAAATCTCCGGCGAGGCGAAGAAGAGGGGGGCTCCGCAGCTCGGCACCCTCGGTTCGGGAAACCATTTCCTGGAGATACAGAGGGTGGACAAGATTTACCTGCCGGAAGTGGCGAAGACGTTCGGCATCGAGAAGGAAGGGCAGATAACTGTCATGATTCACACGGGGTCTCGCGGCTTGGGTCATCAGGTCTGCACGGACTATTTGAGAATTTTGGAAAGCAAGTTCCGCGACCTGGTCGGCAGGATGCCTGACAGGGAGCTTGTGTATGCGCCGTCCGGGACAAAGGAGTGCGAGGACTACTTCCAGGCGATGTGCGCCGCCGCGAACTATGCATGGACCAACAGGCAGATGATAATGCACTGGGTGAGGGAGAGCATGGTGAAGACCCTTGGGATGAAGGAGGATGACATAGGACTTGATCTGGTCTACGACGTGGCGCACAACATCGGCAAGGTGGAGGAGCATGACATTGACGGCAGGATGACAAAGGTCTACGTGCACAGGAAGGGCGCCACTCGCGCGTTCCCGCCGGGGCACCCCGAGATACCGAAGGAGCACCAGAAGGTCGGGCAGGCTATCATTCTTCCGGGCTCGATGGGCACGGCGAGCTATCTTTTGGTCGGGACCGAGACAGGGAAGGTTTCATTTTATTCCACCGCTCACGGTGCGGGAAGGGTGTCATCGCGCTCGAAGATGCTCAGGACGCTCAGGGGAGAGCAGGTGCAGGCCGAGCTGGAGAAGAGGGGAATCTTGGTGAGGGCCGCGTCTTGGAAGGGTTTGGCAGAGGAGGCGCCGCAGGCGTACAAGGAGATAGACGAGGTCGCGAAGGTGAGCGACGAGGCGGGGATAGGCAGGCGCGTGGTGAGGCTCACTCCGCTCGGCGTCACGAAGGGTTAGGCGTTGTGTGGTGCCCGTTGCGGCCATGGCTCGGATTGGCGACAGTTTTTACAACCGCGGCTTTCAATCGGGAGCCCCGCCCCCGCAACCAAATTCGGAGCGCCGGCAATTTCCGAAATTTTTCTTATGCTGAACTTTTCGGTTATCTTGGACACAAAAAGCTCCATTATCCTGAGTTGGGTTTTGGTCAGCACCATATCACCTTTTTGATATCATCATATATCTTTTTAGTTATATTAAAATCAGGGCTTATTCGGGGAGATATGAAGAGCCGCTCCCCCTTTGCAGGAGGAGGCAGGTTCTATGGCGCCCGCCGGGCGACGTCCCGTAGGGATCATACCCGGGCGAACTGGAACTCTAAATTAACGTTGAGTTGCAGTCTTTAAAAAGCTTGATTAAACAGCAGATAAAACAATCATCCAACGGCCCCGCGGGATCGCTTGGGTACATTCCATGATCGGTTGGAAGGGATGGATTATCTTCCGCCCAGACTCCGCCATCGGGACCGTGCCGGTTCCCCCTGCGAAGCCGGCTGCCCGCGCCCTCGTTATTCCATTTCCCGCGTGCCCCCTGTGCTTTTGAAAATCAACGCCGAGGATTTTTACGATGGTTTTTCGACAGGAAGCTTTGACAGCATGATCGGGCTCGGCACAAATGATGCGGGAATCGGGGAATGTTGCGGGCGTCAAACATATTTATTAACCCCCGCCGCAAATTAGGATTATGCGCAGCGCCGGTAAAACGGGGGGGGGCTTGGACGGGTTCTGCGTAAATCCTGCAATGCAAATCCCCTGCTTGTAATCTTGGTGCTTTCGGCAACAGTTTTATCACTCGCCATCCCGTCCCTGGCCGACACGGGAACCACTCCGATAAACCCGGGGCATCCGCTGTCGTCGATTTGGATCGACACCAACCTGAACACGGCCGGCTACAGCATCATGACGTTCCTGCTCAAGCTCTATAATGCCGGCTCCGGCACCCTGCTCAACGCCTCCAACGGCACCGTCAATGTCGGGCTGTTCATCGGGGACCTGCTCGGGGGGCAGGCCGGCGCGAGCATCGGGACCAACAGCAACCACCAGCTCAGGCTGTTCACCAACA
>CAYRSM010000061.1:0-6563 GCA_964427125.1 uncultured archaeon
GTTACCGAGATACAGGAATAAGTGTTGCTATAGAACGCCAAGTTATGACAGATAAAAATAAGCTCTTCAAATGCTAATATTATACAATGCTAGTACTGACTCCCGAACAAAAACAAAGAATACGGGAATATGCTAAGGGTTATCCTGATTGGCTAATTACTGAGAAAGGAAAGCAGAACCTAGCAGAACATAGAGAACACGAACAGTATCTTAAGAAAAGGTTAAGTTCAGAAAATATTGATAAAATGTCGGAATCCGAATTCAGGGAAATTTACAAGACTATCTGGGCTAGTGCAATCTGGAGCAATAAAGACTGGTACATCTCAAACAAACTGCTTGCACCAAATGGCTTGGATAAAATCAAGTTACACCTGAAGACCCTTTTGTACGGACAGGGTGATATCGAAAATAGATACGATGAGTTTGTTGGCAACATCAAAGGTTTCGGCACATCTTCAATAAGTGAAATACTGCATATGGTTTTCCCTGAAAAATATTGCCTGTGGAATGATAAACCCAAGACCGTGTTGCCTTTCCTTGGATTGAATATACTTCCAGATAATTTTTTCAAATACCAGTTAAATAATGGCAATGAATATATGCAATGCGTGAAAGCATTGGAGGTTGTCAAGGAGGAACTGGCAGACTTCGGTGTAAAGGATTTCATCGATTTGGACATCTACTTTTGGCATATTTTCGAAGACAGCATTCTGGCAGAAAACCCCACGGTCGTGAAACGAAGTGTTGGAGACAAAATGGTTGCTCCTATTCAGCAGAAAATCAAAATCGATTCGCACGAAGGAGCAGAATACTATCTTCTAGAGTTGGGTAAGGTACTAGGGTATTCACCATATACTGTAGACCAATCAGCTAGTTTTGTGGGAAATAAACTGGGTGAAGTAGCATTACTTAAACAGATTCCTCCATTTGCTGCAGAAAGAGACATGAAGACTGTTAAAGAAATTGATGTAATATGGTTTAATGAGGAGGAGAATCCCAAATATTGTTTTGAAGTTGAACATACGACAGACATAGTTCATGGGCTCGATAGATTAATACAACTTCAGCATCTATATGTTACGTTCGTAATTGTCGCTTCCGAAGAGAAAAGAGCAAAATATGAGTCGCTTCTCGACAGGGTGCAATATAGAAGGATTCGTAATCGTTTCCGATTCATTTCGTATGAAGAATTGGCGAGCCTATTTGAGAGTGCTGTTCCATTCAATCAGTTGAAAACAAAATTGCTTGGAGAATAATAGCTATAAAATAATATAAAGACTCCAAGGGGATTTACCAATAAGTTCATTTAACTTGGCTCCACCATCGGCAAATACTATTGCTTTAGGGTACGAACTCGACTCGTCAGGTAGGGCCTCAGCCGGGATTTGAACCCAGCCTACAAGCTCCACAGGCTTGTGCGCTACCACTGTAGGTCTTTTTCCAAGACTAGCTACGCTACTGAGGCCATCTTTCTTCAATGTATCTTTTTAGCCTTTCTCTTTTATATGGTATGGCAATGTACGGCAAAACAAACTCCTCGAAGAATTTGTAATTTTTGCCGGATACCAGGAATTCAAAGTCCCAGCCCGAACCTCTTATGATCCTGCCATCCAGTTCCGATAGGCTTTCAACCGGTATCAGCCTAAAGGCGCATTTCATAAACTTTGACATCACTCTTATCAAATCTATTTGCAGTTGGCCGCTGGAGATTTTCATGTGGCAGTCCGAACGTTGTTTGTTCTTCTTTTTCGCCAGCCAAACGGAGCCGTCGCCGTCAAGCAGGCCTGCCAAATAGCCGCCAAAAAGCGCAGGATTAGTTTCACACCATCTCGGCGGCTTGGGAGGGTCTCCGAAACGGATATCAAGGTCTTCAAAGACACCCAGCAGCCTTTTTACCGATATTTTGCAATCGTAACTATTCCGATTGTTTTCCTTGTAGCTTTTTGCATGTCTGTTGAATAACTTTGCGGAAAATTCTATGAATTTGCTCTGCATGGGCAAGGATTGTTCGGAAACATTCAGAGATATGTGAAATTGCTTTTCAAGCGTTGTTCTAGCCAAATGGGATTTAAAACTACCGTCGCTTTGCACCACCCCGGTCCAATACGCCAATTCTTCCGATGGCTCTATTTTTTCCGCAATATACATTTCTATCACTATGTTTATTTGTATATACATATAATTATCTTAATTAGTATTTAAACTTATGGCTAGTTCTTGCCGTCTTTGTCAAAAGCCGTCATTCCGCAGAAGTTTTCAATTTTATGTGAAATGTTTCACAGTATCTAAACTGTCATACGTATGACACTTTCAATCGGCGGTGCAAGCGAAATCTGAATTTAAATATTTTGGCAACGCCAATTAATTTGTGATGAATTCATGTTTTGGGGGAATATGTGCAGGGACATGAACCGCGAGCTTATGGCAAAAAGGCTTTTTCTCAGGGAGAATCCCACGGCGCTGGACGTCTATGTGAGGCACACCGGCAGCGAGTTCGCACTCGAAATCCAGCACTACGAGGTCGAAGGCTACGTGCCCAATCCGGGCATCAAAGTGGACGGCGAGCCAGGCTATTATCAGTTAAGGCACTCTGGAAATTTTGCGCAGAGAAAGGAAGTGTACAGGTTCACGAACCCTCTTCAGGAAGAGCCGTCCAAGATGCGCGTGCAGAGGAAAGGCGTCATAAAGGAACTTATTGTGAACCGTTCCGAATGGGTAGACATCCCAGAAGAGACGCTGGCTGACGTGGTGAAAGGCGGCGAGTGGGTGTACTTCTCGCACGGCGGCGGTTATAACACTTGTTAAATTGTTGATAACCAAAAAACTTTCTTGCAATTCAGTGTAGGACGTTTCACATCAGCGAAGACACGATCAGGTTGTATCTGTGTTTAACAAAGTGATATAAGTATATCATCACTGTCGCATATGCGACATTGTAACACGTGTTACATTTCAGTAAGAACACAAAATCGGCCGGGCAATCAAAAATCAAGCGGTGGATAAAACCTACTCGTACCTCAGCGCTTCCACGGGCTGCAGCTTAGCAGCGGACCTGGCGGGCAGCAGACCCGACACTATCCCTATGACCACGGAAAATCCGACCGCGAAGATGACAAGCTCCGGCGACACGTAGGTGAGCGTCCCCCTCCTCGCTCCCGCGCCCTGCAGCGGGATGCCTGCTCCGAGCCCAAACGCCGACATGGCCTGCGATATGAGGAACCCGATGATGGTCCCGATTACCCCGCCAATCAGCCCCATCAGCGCCGACTCCGTGAGGAACATCCCCATCACCTCGAAGCTCGTCATCCCGACCGACTTCAGCACACCTATGTGCCTTGTCCTCTCGAGCACGGAGGTGAACATAGTGTTGGCCACACCCACTCCGCCCACGAGCAGGGATATGCCCGCTATGCCGCCGAGGAAAAGTGTGATTGAGCTGGTGACAGTCTGCACCCGCGCCTGGATGGTCTGCGCGCTGTTGACGCTAAAGTCCTGCGTCTGGTTGGTGACGCGGCGGGACAGCTTCAGCTCGCTCTCCATCTGGCTCGCCACTGCGCCGGGGTCGGCCGTGTCCGCCGCCTTTGCGAGTATGCTGGTGACCTGTGTGGTGCCGATGTCGCTCCCCAGAACCCCTCTTGCCGCGGCCTTCGTCATCACGACTATGTTGTCGCTCACACCGCCCACAAACCCGCCTGTCGGCTTAAGTACCCCGACGACCCTGAAGGGTTTCCCGCCGACCGTCAGCTGGCTGTTCAGGGTGACGGGCTTTGGAAAGATGCTGTTGGCCACCGCGTCGCCGATTACAACACCGTTTATGTCGCCGCTCCTGAGGTACCTCCCGGACGCCAGGTCGGTCGGCTGTATGAGCTCCCACAGGCCGGGCTCAACGCCCTCGATGCTTGCCGAGGCGTTGCGCCCCGCGAAACCTATGCTCGCCCTCCCGGACACCATGCCGCTTGCGTACTGCACCCCGGGAGTGGCCTTCACTATCCTGACGTCGCTCTCCGTCAGCGTAGCCGTGGCGCCGCCGCCCCTTCCGAATCCCATGAAGCCACCGCCGCCCCCGAACATTGCGTGGCCTTCGCTGGCCCGTTCGCGCCCGGGCGACACCGAGATTGTGCTGGCTCCGAGCCCGCTTAGCTGGCTTGCAACACTCTCCTGCAGACCCTGCCCTACTGAGACGAGCGCAATCACTGCTGCCACGCCTATGATTATACCAAGGATTGTGAGCCAGCTTCTCAGCTTCCTGTGCAAGATTCCGTTCAGGGCGAGGCGGAAGATGTCTTCTGCGTACATGCTGCCACAACTCAGCGCTTCCTGTTCCTTCTCCTGATGACGACGTAGGCCGCCAGGCCCACAGCGAGAAGCACTATGATAATTGTAATCGTGTTGAGCCCTCCGGACGCGTTTCCGTTCCCCATGGAGTGCGAGAGCGTGCCGGACTGCGCAGCAGCGGGCATGCCGGACTGAGTCGCCTCTATGCTGACAGGAATATCGACGCTCTGCCTCGACCCTGACGTGTCGGTGTAGGATATTTCGGTGGCCATCTGGCGGTATCTGTTTGTCGCATTGGAGATGCTTTGCTGCTGCGCATAACGGCCTTGCGCGGCCGCGCCTGTTGTGAAGCCAGAGGTGCCGTTCAAGGGCACGATACTGAAGCTGGCTATCGTCGAATCGCCGGGATTCAGGTTGCCCAAGTACACGCTCCTCGCCCCGCTGAACCTGAGGTTGCCGTTATCGGGCACGCTTATAATCGCCGCCGTCGCGGGGTTCACTCCTATGTTGGCTATCGAGAGCGTCACGGTGTTGCCGGAAAAGTCCTGCATGTTCACGGAGAATCCTGTCGTGCCGCCGACCATGATGCCCGCGACGGAGGTGGAGTTCTGCTCGGCGCCAGACGCGTCAAAATAGTCCAAAGTGACAGAGATTGGGTAAGTCCCCGCCGTGGTCGAAGGGCCTGCAGCGACCTGGACTGGTATGTCCAGTTGCGAACCGGCCGGAATCTTCGGAAGCACAATCCTGTTTCCCATTCCTATCGGCAAAATCTGCCCGCCCGGCGATGTCCATGACATGATTACATTCGTAAGGTCGGAGCTTCCCGCGTTAGCGACCGTGAATGTGATGTTGCTGGCGCCGCCTATGCTGATGCCGGACGGCGACACCGACTGCAGCGTCAGCAGCGACTTTGACTGCACGCTGATGATTGCGGAGGGCGACATGGTTGAGCACGCCGATGAGCTCTGGCAGTAGCTTACCAGAAAGCCCACCCTGTACATGCCGGGCTGCGTGTTCTGCGGCACGGAGAACTTGAAAACCGTCGATGTGCTTGAGCCGCGCGCGACGCCCCCCAGGTTTATTCCCTGAGTGTATGCTGAATCAAAAACCATTCCCGGATCAACAGAAGTCACGGACACGGTCACGCTGGTGGCATCGCCGCTTCCCGTGTTACTCAGGGTCATCTGGATGGCCCCGTTGCTTCCCGGATAGACAACAGAAGGGTTCACCGAAAAGCTTGCCTGTACGACGGGCTCCGCGAACGCAATCCCCGATACAGCCATCACAGACAACACGGCTAGCAACAGATACTTCCCACTGCGTAGTTTGGACATGCCTGCCACAGATTCAATTGAAGCTCTCAGACATTTAAGCACCCCTTTCATATCATCCACCCACCAGCTTCCCGTCCATTATCTTCATCACGCGCTCCGAGTGCGAGGATATCGCCTGGTCGTGCGTGACTACTACAATCGTTTTTCCCTCCTTGTTAAGCTCTGTGAACATGTCCATAATCTCCCTCCCAGACTTTGAATCAAGGTTTCCCGTGGGCTCGTCCGCTAGGATGAAAGACGGGTCGTTCGAGAGTGCGCGCGCAATCGCCACCCTCTGCCTCTGCCCGCCGGACAGCTGCGAAGGCAGGTGGTGCTCCCTGTTCTCAAGGCCCACGCGGTGCAGCAGCCTGTGCGCCCTCTCCCTTACCTCCTCCTTGCTCTTCTCCATTATTATCATCGGCAGCTCGACGTTCTCCAGCGCCGTCAGGGTGGGATAAAGGTTGAACACCTGGAACACGAAGCCTATCTTGCTCCCCCTCGTCCTGGCGAGATCGGGCTCCGAGAGTTTGGACAGCGGCACGCCGTCTATCGATATCTCGCCCGATGTCGGCTTGTCCAGCGCTCCCATCATCTGCAGCAGGGTGGACTTGCCCGAGCCTGACGGCCCCATGACAGAGACGAACTCCTTCCTGTCGACCTCTAGGCTGACTTCCTTCAGCGCGTTCACGTCCTCCCCTCCCATCCTGTACGTTTTGCACACGCTGTCAAGCTTTATGACGGCCTTTCCCTTTTCCGACATTTTTGGCATACCCTTTTCAGCCCCCTGCAGGATGCGGAAACGACGAGTTTCTGATGAAACCCGTGAAATTTCCGTCTCCCCTAAAATTCCCAAAACCCGGGCGAAACAACCTGAACGCTACCATCGCATAAAAAACTGTCGATCCTATCACAAGCCCAATCACCAGCCCGGCCAGCAGATACTTTATCTTTTCTTTCTTGTCCAGTGATTTCTGC
>CAYRSM010000062.1:0-6347 GCA_964427125.1 uncultured archaeon
GAACGGCAGGAGGATACAGACCAGGAAAAATGCCGGGGGCATACTGATCATAAACCTTGAGAAGGGAAAGTCGTACGAGGGGGTGTCCGGTTTTGCAGAGAAGATGGCTGGAAAGGGAAAGCTCCGCACCGCGCTGTCGATGGCGCTGGACCTTTGTTACACTGCGTGCGGCAGGACTGACGCCACTGTGACATCGCTCACACATGCGTGGGACATCGCCGCGGGTGCGCTGATTGTAGAGGAGGCTGGCGGGATGGTGACCGACTTCAAGGGGGATAAGTGGCAGCCGAAGGACACGAGCTTGGTTGCAGCATCCACAAAAGAAATTTATGAAAAGATGATGGGAGCGATTGGTGGTTGAATGCCGACGATAACATACTACAAAAAGGACCTGCTGAACCTGATAGGTAAGGAGATGCCGGACGAGCAGCTCGAGGAAGTCATAAACCTTGTGAAGCCGAACGTGGAGAAGATGACAAAGGACGAGGTCACCGTGGAGCACACGCCGGACAGGCCCGACCTTTTCGGCATTGAAGGCCTTGCGAGGGCGGTAAGGCACTACCTGTACATTGACAAGAAGATAAAGAGGCCCGCGATCAAAAAGTCTGGGCTCACAGTGAAGGCGGAGAAGATAGCGCAGAGGCCCTACATAGCGTGCGCCGTCGTCAGGAAAGTGAGGATGGACGATTATTTCATAAGGAGCCTGATGAACATACAGGAGGTCCTGCACGAGACGATAGGGAGGAAGAGGAAGAAGGTCGCGATAGGCGTCCACGATCTTGATATGATAAAGTTCCCTGTGAGTTACACCGCGGTGAAGCCGAGCACAAAGATGGTGCCTCTGGAATCTGTAGAGGAGATGAGCCTGGCTGAAGTTTTGCAGAAGACGTCAAAGGGCAGGGAGTACGGGCTAATTTTGGACTCGAGCAAGACGTGGCCGGTGTTCGAGGACAAGGGCGGGATATTCAGCTTCCCTCCGATCATAAACTCGGACAGGACAAAGGTAACGGAGAAGACGAAGAACCTTTTCGTGGAGCTTACGGGAACAGACAGGCAGGCAGTGTCGAACACGCTGAACATACTCGTGCACAACTTTTCCGAGAGGGGATTTGCGATAGAGTCCGTTGAGATATCCGGCGGCAAGAAGGAGACCACTCCAATTATGGAGGAGCGCACAGTCGAGCTGGACCTTGCGGACGTTAACAGGGTCACCGGTCTGGGCATCAAGGGGAAGGAAGTCGTTGACCTTTTGGGCAGGATGGACTATGAGTCTGCTGCCAAGGCGGACATGGTGAGCGTGACTGTGCCGTACTACAGGGCGGACATACTGCACCCGATAGACATAATAGAGGACATCACGATAGCGTACGGGTACAACAACTTCAAGCCGGAGCTGCCTGAGGTGGGTACCGTCGGCAGGCCGCACGAGCTGGAGAAGCTCACATCAAGGGTGAGGAACCTGCTCACAGGGCTGGGATTCCAGGAGATAACGAGGTACATACTTTCCAACGACGACAGGCAGTTCAGCAGGATGCACACGGAGAAGGAGAGCATAGTCGAGATAGAGAACCCAGTCTCGGCAGAGTACACATGTCTGAGAAAATATTTGCTGCCCGGCTTTCTGGAATTTTTGGCATCGAACATGCACCAGGACTATCCGCAGAAGGTTTTCGAGGTCGGCGATGTGGTCGTCCTGGACGGGAAGAGCGAGACGGGGGCAAGGAATGTCAGGAAATTGTGCTGTGCGATATCGGACACAAGGGTCAGTTACGAGGACATAGCATCCATCTTAGATTCGTTCATGAGGAACATGGGAATCACATACATGATGAGGGCCAAGGTTCACCCGAGCTTCATCGAGGGAAGGTGCGCGGAGATAGTCGTGGACGGCGGGGTCATAGGCGTGATAGGGGAGGTCAGCCCGATGGTGCTCAGCAACTGGAAGATGGAGATGCCCGTGGTCGCGTTCGAGATCGAGGTAAGACAGAAGTGAAAATCATTTCCTGTACACGTTGATGGCACGCTTATAATCTTTCTTGTCAAGGCTGGAATATTTCAGCAGCTCGTCCACGCCAGCTTCAAAACCCAAGAACTTTGCCACCTTCATAGCCCCGACAAATATTTCCTTCGCCCTGAAGTTGTGACTCATGTAGATGTCGTCAGCCAGCTGCCACAGCGCATCGTAAGTGTAAAAGCTGCACAGCACGGCGTTGCTGTCTATCTTTGTGCCGACCAACTCCTTGTACGAAAGGTTGAAGTCGTCCAGCATCCTTTTCTTCTCCTCAAGAATTTCGAATCTCGGCTTTCCGGAGATGTACAATGAATCGAGGTCTTCGACCAAACTCCTTATCGCCTTCGCCCTCTCCATGTTCCGTTCCTTACATGCCACTGCTTCCTTATATTCCTGCGAGTCCAGACCGTATAACAGTCTCATTATCTTGATGCTTTCGTTTATGCCCAGCACGTCCGCGGCGGACTCTTCAATCATCAGGTTTTCCTCCATCTTCCTGAACCACGACACCTTGTCGTGGAACCTCTCGTGGACGACTGTGCTTGCAATCTCGTGCGAGGGCATGCTCAGCAGGGATTTTGTGACAGGACACGTTCCGGCCCCGCCGTACGCCTCCAAAGGTCTGCCCATCACGTCGTACTCCTCAAGCAAATCCATACTTTTTTTCATGGCATCCGATTTTGAATCGAAGTCGTCGTTGTAGAGCCTGAGTTCGGTTCTCGGCGACCACTGCAGCGCCCAGCACGCATAAGTGCCGTCGCTCTCGGCCTCGAAAGAATGCCCCACATTGAAATTGAGCAGTTCCACTGCGTACCTCCTTGAAAATTCGACAAGCTCCCTTTTTCCCGGAACGGCCATACGTATCGATTAAAAATGGAATCGGACCTTTAAATGGTCAATGACCACCGCTCTTTCTGTAGAAGAACGCAGAAGCCGTCGCGACAGCCAGAAGCACAAGCACCGCGTGCAGCATGAACAGGAACATGAAACCCCACAGCGCGACTATGAAGCGGCATTTTGTCGCATATGCGACATTGTAACACGCGTTACACCTAGAAATAACTGGTCGCCATTGCGTCAAACTCGCTGCGTCTAGGCTGTGAACTGCTTCCTTATCGTGCCTATCTTTCCCATAGTATCCTTGTACTAGCTGGCGGTGCTGAAAGATAGAGCAGAACCTCGGGCTCGCATGAAACCTGTGAAAAACCCACCCTCCGAAAAGCTTTTAAATTAGTTGCGCCATTAATAATTAATCGTAAAACGGTTCGAGTGATAGCGATATGGCAAACCAAGCGATGGTCGGAAATCTGGGCGGTCAGCCGGTACTGATTCTTCCTGAGGGGGCGCTCAGGACAACTGGAAAGGACGCGCAGAGGAACAACATAGCGGCGGCGAAGGCTGTGGCGGATGCGGTGAGAAGCGTTCTCGGCCCGAAGGGAATGGACAAGATGCTCGTCGATTCGATAGGAGACATTGTCATAACAAACGACGGCGTGACGATTTTGGAGGAGATGGAGATAGAGCACCCGGCCGCCAAGATGATGGTCGAGGTCGCAAAGACCCAGAACGAGGAGGTCGGGGACGGGACAACCACTGCTGTCATACTTGCTGGCGAGCTTTTGAAGCAGGCTGAGGCGCTTTTGGACCAGAACATACACCCCACGATAATAGCGAGGGGATACAAGATAGCCATGGACGAGGCGCTGAAGGTCCTGAACGAGATTGCAAAGCCCGTCACCATGGACGACATAGAGACCCTGAAGAAGATTGCAATCACATCATTGTCCGGAAAATCCGTGGAGAAGGGCTCGCCTAAGGTCGCGCAGCTTGTCGTGGACGCGGTGAGGACTGTCGCGCAGAAGACGAACGGTACCATAGTTGTTGACGACGACAACATAAAGAGGGAGAAAAAGCATGGCGGAAGTTCGGATGACACGGTCTTAGTAAAGGGTGTAGTCATAGACAAGGAGATAGTCCATCCTGCGATGCCGAAGAAAGTTAACGATGCGAAGATTCTGCTTTTGGACGTTGCTTTGGAGGTAAAGGAAACCGAGACGGACGCCGAGATAAGGATAACCTCGCCAGACCAGATGCAGGCTTTCATAGACCAGGAGCAGAAGATGCTAAAGGGGATGGCGGACAAGGTCGTAGCCACAGGAGCGAATGTCGTCCTTTGTCAGAAGGGCATAGACGATCTCGCGCAGCATTACCTCGCGAAGAAGGGGATAATGGCGTGCAGGAGGGTGAAGAAATCCGACATGGAGGCGATGGCAAAGTCCGCCGGCGGAAGGATAATCTCGAACCTCGACGACATAACCGCGAAGGACATGGGCAGTGCAAAGCTGGTAGAGGAGAGGAAGGTGGGCGGGGAGGCCATGACGTTTATAGAGGGCTGCAAGGACCCGAAGGCCGTCACGATACTGGTCAGGGGAAGCACCGAGCATGTCGTGGACGAGGTGGACAGGAGCATAGAGGACGCGATAGGCGCTGTCTCGAGCGCGATAGAGATGGGCAAGGTGGTCGCGGGAGCAGGCGCAGCCGAGGCTGAGGTGGCAAAGAGGTTGAGGAAGTTTTCGGAAAAGTTCTCGGGAAGGGAGCAGCTCGCGGTGAAGGCCTTCGCGGACGCCATAGAGGTCGTGCCTAGGAGCCTGGCCGAGAGCGCAGGTCTGGATCCCATAGACATACTGGTCGCGCTGAGGTCAAAGCACGAGACGAAGGACGGGGCTAGCTTCGGTGTGGACGTGTTCGGCGGAAAAGTTGTGGACGCTTATTCGATGAACGTGATAGACCCGCTGAAGGTGAAGACCCAGGCGATAGAGTCCGCTTCTGAGGCGGCCGAGATGATACTCAGGATAGACGATGTCATTTCCGCCAGCAAGCTCGGCAAGGGCGGGATGGGAATGCCTCCGGGAGGGATGGGCGGAATGCCACCCGGCGGAATGGGCGACATGGGCGAGTAGGCTCATCCTAAACTATTTTATGCATTTTCTTTACTTTCACAGTATTTGTTAACTGCATTTAACTATCCAAAAACACCCCAAGACTTGGGCGGAAAGCAATTTAAGTATAACCATCATTATACTTATTATGGTTATTGAAAGACCTGCCCTCGCAAGAATGATAAGCGAGTCCAAGAAATGGGTAATGGTGTACGGGAGGCGCAAGACAGGGAAGAGCTTCCTGGTGGAGAATTTCGTGAAATACGACGAGTACTTCTTCGTCAAGAAAGACAGGACAATAATCTCGAAGAAGGGCGATGTTCAGATGTCTTACGAGACCTTCACAGAGGTCCTGAAAAGGACGCTGCAGGCCGGCGGCACGGCGGTGGTGGACGAGTTCCACAGGCTTGGCGAGGACTTCTTCGACTTCCTGCACTACACGAAAAAAGAGGGCAAGCTCATCATCATATCGTCCACACTCTTCCTGTCCAAAAAGCTGCTGTCGGCACATTCGTCGCTGCTTGGTTTCTTCATGGAGATGCCCGTGGCTCTTATTGACTTGGGCGACTGCTTGAGGTCGCTGAGGAAGCCGGGGCTGCCCAAAAAGCAGCTGTTCGAACTGGCGATACTTGCCAGGGAGCCCATAGCCATAGACTACTTGGGCGGGGGTCAGGACGCCAGAAAAGCCATGAGAGAGGTCTTGCTCGGCTCCGTGAAGACCATACCGGCTCTGACAGGCGAGATATTCGCGGAGGAGGAAAGGAGCTTATCGGCGGTCTATGAGGGCATAATGAGGTCCATAGCCATGGGAAAGGTAGTCTCTGGCGAGATCTCAAGCCGCCTCTTCTCCCAGAGGCTCATCAAAAAGGACGACCCGAGCATAGTGCAGCAGTACCTTAACAACATGGTGGAGTTCGGCCTGATCAGGAAGCTTGAGGTTTACGGAAAGAAAAGGTACGTCTACAAGCTTGTCTCCCCTCTCTCGAGGCTGTTCTACTATGCGGATGAAAAGTACAACATATCCGAAAGGAAAGCAAGCTACGAGGAAGTGGAGCGGATAATAGGTGAGATGATGCCTAGGATTGTGGAGGACAGCGTGAGGGAGTTCCTCGCCGAAAAGCTGGGGCTGAAGGAGGCAATTGCCGAAGCGGGCGATTATGATGTCGACGGCTGCCTGCTGAAGTTCAAAAAGCCGTCTGTCGTGCTGGAGGTCAAGTGGAAGGACAAGAGAAGCGTGGACGACATTGCCAAAGCCGAGGAGACGCTTGGTAGGTTCGAAGGCGTGAAAAAGATTCTATTCGTTCCGGACAAGAGGGCCGCAAAGTCGGACATTCTGGAAATCCTTGATGTGTCTGACTTGTGAATTGCAAGCCGCATGCGAAAGGAGCAGTTTTTAC
>CAYRSM010000063.1:0-6299 GCA_964427125.1 uncultured archaeon
GGCGAGGTCTATCGCAAGGACCTGCATCACCGAGAGGGGTAAGGGTATGCCCAGCATGACAAACGCTATGAACACTCCCAGCTCGGCGAAGTTGTGCGTGAATATGTAGCCCACGAACTTCCTCAGGTTGTCGAAGCCCGCCCTGCCGAACTTCACGCCCTCCACTATCGAGGCGAAGTTGTTGTCCAAGAGAACCATGTCGGCGGACTCGCGCGCCACGTCCGTCCCTCCGACACCCATGGCTATTCCCACGTTTGCCTCAAGCAGGGCAGGCGCGTCGTTCACGCCGTCCCCTGTCACCCCGACAGTCTCCCCCCTCGCCATAAGGGCCTTGACAATCCTGAGCTTCTGCTCGGGCAGTATCCTGGCAAATACGGCCTCATTCTCGAGGGCTTTCGCCACATCGGCGTCGCTCATCTCCGAGAGTTCGCGGCCGGTGACCACTCCGTGTGCCGCCGTGGGGATTATCCCGAGCCTGTGCGCTATGGCTTTTGCAGTGACCTCGTAGTCACCGGTTAGCATGATGACTTTGATGCCGGCGCGCCTCGCCTCCGTGACAGCCTCCTTCACCATCGGCCTGGGCGGGTCTGCCAGCGCGGCCATCCCCAAAAACGTCATACCCGACTCTATGTTCGCCGCGTCCTCGTGGAGTTTTTCGTGCAGCTGGTATTCCAGATTCCTGTTTGCCATGGCCAACACCCTGTAGCCCTGCGATGCCAAGTCGTCCGTCTGCCTGAGTATGTCATGGTGAATCTCCTGCGTCAGCGGAACGACCCTGCCGCCGGAGAATATCTGGGTGCACACTTCAAGAACTTCCCTGCACGACCCCTTCGTGTACGACGTGATGTTTCCGTCCGGAGCCCTGTGTATGCTGGTCATCAGCCTCCTCTTGGAGCTGAACGGCAGGAGGTGTATCCTCGGGTTGCCATCAAGAGCCTTGTTCACCTCAAAGTCGCCCTTCCCCGCGAAGACAAGGAACGCCCCGTCGGTCGCGTCGCCCATGATTGTCCACCTCCCCAGCGGGTCCTTCGGCGGGTCGAGCTTTGCGTTGTTGCAGAATGCCGACACCTCGAATAGCTTCATCATATGCTCCTTGTCGTCATCCTGCTTGCCGTCCGGCGCGGCAATCAAACCCACCGGGCTGTAGCCGTCGCCTGTGACGTTGAACACCCTGCCGTTTGCCCAGACCTTCTCCACCATCATCTCGCCGCTGGTCATGGTTCCGGTCTTGTCCACGCACAGCACTGTCATGGAGCCGAGGGTCTCCACAGACGAGAACCTCTTCACCACCACGTTCCTCTTCGACATCGCGAATGCTGTCAGCGCCAAGGACAGCGAGACGGTGAGCTGCATCCCCTCAGGAACAAGCGACACCATGATTGCTATGGCAAAGAGTATGCTGTTCACAAAGGTCAGCCTTACAAACCCGAGGGCTATGCCGAAGAAAAATGCCCCTACAAGGATGGCAACTATTAGTGTGAGCCTGGCCATGTGGTCAGTCTCCTTCTGAAGCGCGCTCGGCGGCTCCCTGACCTGTCCCGACAGCGAAACTATCCTGCCTATCTCAGTCTTCTCTCCCGTGTGAAGGGTCACTCCCCTTGCAACGCCGCTCGCGACAGTGGTGCCCGCGAAGACGATGTTCTGAATCTCGGTCACGTTGTGCGGCCTTTCGCCGGTATTGACAGTGGCAACCCTTTTCTGCTGCTCGGACTCACCCGTAAGTGCGGAGTTGTTGACCGAGAACTCGAACGCGCTCACGAGCCTTATGTCGGCAGGGACCTCGTCCCCCTCCTCGAGCAGTATCAGGTCGCCCACCGCTATGTCCGACGCATCGACCTGCGAGACGCTGCCGTTCCTGACCACCTTGACCTTCTTCGGTATGAGCCTGTCGATGGCCTGGACGACCTTCTCCGCCCTGTACTCCTGTATCAGGCTGAAGGAGGCGTTGATGGCGACCACTCCGATGAGAGCATAGCCCACCAGGAACGAGCCTGAATCCGAAGAGACAACCCCGCTGAAGAACGAAAGCCCGGCGGCAAGCAAAAGCATGATGTTGAACCAGTTGCCCAGCTGAAGCAGGAGGCGCTCCGCAAGACCGAGCTTTTTGCCCGTGGGGAGGATGTTGCGGCCGTGCTTCTGCAGCCTGCTGGCGGCTTCCCTGCCGGACAGGCCGTTTTCTCCGGTCCCGAACTCCTTGTAGACGTCCTCTATGCCGGAAAGGGAAAGCTTCTTGTAGTGCGCGTATGAGATTCCTGCTGTGTCGTCGTGCGCCAGACCACCTGCCGCGCCCTTTGTGCCACTGTACTTCGCCATCATTGGTATTTTGGTTTTCAAGCAAAAGTATGTTTTTGGTACCTGTGCATACCCGCCGGCGGTTTTTGGATGAGAAATGCCCGCCCCGACAGTCAGATATATCTTTTAAATAGCGCTATTTAACTGTATGCGGTAGGGTTCATGGCAGAGGACACAAAGCCGGCGAAGATGTCGGAGAAGACCGAGCTGTACCTGGTGAAGGACAGGTGCAAGGGATGCAGGCTGTGCATAGAGTTCTGTCCAAAGAAGGTCCTGGTTCCGTCGGAGGAGTTCAACGCGAAGGGCCACCACCCGCCCGCCCTCGTCGAGGACGAGGACAGCAGGTGCATAGGGTGCGGATTCTGCGCCATGGTCTGCCCCGAGTTTGCGATTTTCACCGGGAAAGAGCCCACTATGATGGCCGGCATAAAGGCGAAGGTCGACGCCCCGGCACAGAAGATGGAGTCTCTCGGTCTTAGGGAGAACAGCAGCATTCCCACCGGAGAGCACTTTTGGAACGGGGACATAGCAGCCGCTGAAGGAGCCTTGGCTGCCGGTTGCAGATTTTATGCAGGTTACCCGATAACACCGTCGACGGAGGTCGCCGAGCACATGGCGGAGAAGATGCCTCAGGTGGGCGGGATGTACGTCCAGATGGAGGACGAGATTGCGAGCATCGCGGCTGTCTTGGGCGCGGCCTGGGGCGGGATGAAGTCCATGACGGCGACATCCGGACCGGGGTTTTCATTGATGCAGGAGAACATAGGTCTGGCGGCGATGACTGAGACCCCATGTTTGATTATAGATGTGCAGCGAGGGGGACCTTCTACCGGGCTTCCGACACTTGTCTCCCAGGCGGACGTGATGCAGGCCAGGTGGGGCACCCACGGCGACCATGAGATAATCGCTCTTGCTCCGAACTCGCCACAAGAATGCTTTGATTTCACAATCGATGCACTTAACCTCGCCACAAAGTACAGGACGCCCGTGATACTCTTGATGGACGAGTCGATTGGGCACATGACAGAAAAGGTGATTGTCCCGGCGAAGGAAAAGATAAATATTGTCGAGAGGAAGAAGCCGGCAAAGAGCCCGAAGGAGAACAAGCTGTACGAGACAGACAAGACTCTGGTACCGGCGATGCCGATAGCGGGCGAGGGGTACGCGGTCCATGTGACAGGCCTGACACACGACGAGATGGGCTACCCCAGCACCGTGGAGGAGACGCAGAGGGTCATGGTGAGGAGGATATGCGACAAGATAAGGAAAAACTCGGACGACATAATCAGGTACGAGGGCTTCATGCTGGACGACGCGGAGATTGTCGTTGTTGCCTTCGGTATCACATCGAGGGTCGCAAAGCACGCAGTCGCGATGGCGAGGGAGAAGGGGATAAAGGCCGGTCTGATGAGGCTTGTCACGATATGGCCTTTCCCGGAAAAGATTTTAAAGTCGCTCGCGCAGAAGGCGAAGGGTTTTTTGGTTGCCGAGATCAATTACGGTCAGATAGTCCGCGAGGTGGAGAGGTGCGCCGGCTCCAAGAAGGTCTCGTTCCTAGGAGGTATGGGGGGAGCGGTGCACATGCCGCAGGAGATTTTTGAGAAGATAGCCGAGGCGGGAAGATGAACAGCAATCCGATTGACAGCCTGCTGAGGGCGGACAGGATGCCGCACATATGGTGCCCGGGATGCGGTCTCGGCGTAGTCACAGGCGCATTCATCAGGGCGATACAAAAGTCAGGCATCGACCCGAAGGACATCGCTGTCGTTTCTGGAATCGGCTGCACCGGGAGGATTTCCGGCTACCTGAACCTCGACACCTTCCACACCACCCACGGCAGGGCGATACCCTTCGCGATTGGGCTGAAGATAGCAAAGCCGGGAATGCACGTCTTTGTGATAAGCGGGGACGGGGACCTGTTCGCGATAGGGGGAAACCACATAGTGCACGCCGCGAGGAGGAACATAAACCTGCATGTCATCTGCGTGAACAACTTCAACTACGGGATGACTGGCGGGCAGGCTGGGCCCACGACACCGGAGGAGGCGAGGACATCCACGACTCCCTATGGGAACATCGAGCCCGCGTTCAACCTCCCTTATTTCATGGCGTCTGCCGGGGCGGTGTACATAGCGAGGTGGACGGCGCTCCAGCCGACGAACATAATCAACAGCATACTCGAGTGCACGCAGAAGAAGGGATTTTCTTTTATGGAAATAATCTCGCCGTGCCCGACAAACTACGGAAGAAAAAATTCCCTGAAGGAAGGATTGGACGCCTTCAAGTACTACCAGCAGAAGACCAAGGTTAAGAACGGCGCCGACCCGAGGGAAGTCGAATTGACATTATCAAGTGACATCATAACCGGGAAGTTTGTTGACATCGAGAAGAAGACCTATCTGGAAAGGGTGAACGACCTGGTCGGGAAGGCAAACAAGGGTTGAACGGGCATGGCAAGGACGGAAATAAAATTGGCAGGATTCGGCGGGCAGGGAATCATACTGGCGGGCTTCATCATCGGAAAGGCGGCATCGTTGTACGACAAGAAGGATGCTGTGTTCACCCAGAGCTACGGTCCCGAGGCGAGGGGCGGTGCCTGCGCCGCATCGGTGGTGATAGACTCCGAAAAGATAAATTATCCTTACCCGATAAAGTCGGACGTGCTTGTGATTATGTCTCAGGAGGCGTACACGGAGTATGTTTCTCACCTCAGGGAGGGAGGGACGCTGATTGTCGATGAGAGCCTCGTGAGGATGGACGGCGAATCGAAGAGGGCGGGAAAGGTATTCAGGATTCCCGCCACCAAGATTGCGGAGGAGATGGGGATGAAGATCGCGGCGAACATAGTCATGCTTGGATTTTTCTCGAGCATAATTGAGGCTGTGGACAAGGAGTCCGTGAAGAAGTCCGTCCTAGAGAGTGTGCCCGCTAAGTTCGTCGAGGCGAACGCGAAGGCCTTCGACAAGGGTTATGATTACGGAATGGCGATGAATAAAGATACTATATAAAGTTTCATGTATTTTCTTCAGCCTGATGATTTTGCGCTAAAACTAATAAATGGAAATTTCAATATTTAACCTATGGAACCTGTCAAGGAAAATCCAGTTCCGCGTAGAATTTATCTGGATACAAACATCTTGGTAGGTTGGTTCAAATCGCAGCTTAGTGTTGGGCAGACAAAGTCCAAACTAATCGATCATCTGCGCAGATTCGGACCTCGGAACCCAGACGTGATAAAATTTCTGATAAACCACAGAGATATAGAAAAATTCATTTCCATATTCACAATCGCCGAGATTGTTCATGTCCTCAAATACAGCGACGAGTTCAAGGGATACGACCTCGAGCTTGCCACGATAAAATGGCTTATGGAACTTCTTCAGGAAGCAGTCGGATTTTCTGTCATAAAAGAGGTCTCCTTGGGCGGCAATTCAATCAAAGGCGTGATAATAAGCCCGGATATAGTGGATTTTGTCGATAAACACAGCCACATAATTGACTGCATACACATCGACATAGCAAAGCACAACGAACTCACCTTTGTAAGCAACGAAAGGGACTTGGGTAAGATGAAGGACTCATGGCGAAATAATGACGGTAAACAAGCTAATCAGGCAATACGAATAGGTCTAGTGTTTTGCTGCCTTCTGGAATATCTTTCTGACTTCCCTGACGCATTCGTCGTAGCTTATGGTCTTGGACGGGACAATGACCTTGACCTTATGGCTGTTCAGGCTTATTGTCTTAACTTTCCCCGACAGTATGTCTTTCATAATAATTAACAGGTGTGGAAGAAAATAAAAGCTTGACATCTAGATTAAACAGGCAAAAGATAAATCCCCCGCCCGCCAACCTTATTCTCATGAAGCTGAGGGAGTTTGAGGGCAAGGAGCTTTTCAGGAGGTACGGCCTGCCGCTGCCGAGGGGTTACCTGGTCAAATCTCTGGATGATTTGGAGAAAGTGGACATCGGCGACTGCGTGGTGAAGGCGCAGGTCTCTTTCGGCG
>CAYRSM010000064.1:0-5528 GCA_964427125.1 uncultured archaeon
CTACCATCCAAAGGGCGTTCTGATTTTCACCAGATACGCATCCGTTGGTATACACTCGTTTGTTCGGCTTGTGCTGTACTCCAACTATGACGGCAAAGCACAGTCCTTCTACACGAAGTTGCATTCCTAGACTCGTTTGTTCGGCTTGTGCTGTCATGCTTCCACCCGGAAAGCGTGAAGGTGGAAGCGAGGAAAGTTGCATTCCTAGACTCGTTTGTTCGGCTTGTGCTGTAGCCGTTATTTCCTCAGTTCGGAGCTTATGCGACTGTTTTACGCAAGCCTGCACAGTAGCTCACCTTTCTGCATGGTGCTTTATAAAGGTCTCCGAACTTTTACTAAGCCTTTTGAACCGAGCTTTTGGTCGGGTCGTTACGCACCATGACAGTGCCTTGTGAACCCAAGTGGCCTGCAACGGGCCATCTCAAGTAGGCGACCATATAGATCCCCTACCATCCAAAGGGCGTTCTGATTTTCACCAGATACGCATCCGTTGGTATACACGGTGTCTTGAAGATTATCGTTAGATAACCTTCGCATATGGATATTAATTACTCCCCTTGGCAAACTTAAATACTTTCCTTGCCCCAAACGGCAGCGGGTCGTTGATTTTTTTATTGTAGCATACCGATATGACTCTTGCCGCATTCAAATCGGCATCAATCTGTCCGTGGTTTGTGCATTTTCCAACTTTTGAATTGCTCACATCCCTAACATAAGCATAACCTAAGACGGCACTTTTGTTGCCCTCTTTTGAGATGAAATATTCGCGCACTGTGTTTTCCCCTTCCTTAACAAGTAGTTTCATGTTCTTTTTTTCCAATGAGTATGTAACAGACAAGTTATTTTTCTTTCCTACTATTATTATGCTGTTTCCAGTAACGCTAATAACTTTCGCGTCATCAAAACCAATTTCGTTTGATAATGCTTCTGGAGGCGGAGAGTTTTCAGAGAACTCCTCTAAATAGAACAGTTTCACGGGTTCTGACAGCACACCCATCTCAAGCAGGCATTTTGCACAATTTTGACTTGTTCCTGCCGGCAGCACGTCATAAACCGGGACGCCTTCACAAGCTGCTTTGTAGTTTATGAACGACGCTATTTTCGCGTAATCAAAAAGACTTAGGGCATAGTTCAATCGTTTAAGATAACCTGATTTTCTTCGGCCGTGTTGCTTCATGTTTTGAAGATTCTCAAGCACGATAACGGAATGTCTTTCCTTTGCTAGGTTAATTATTTGCCTCGAAACGTTGTGATACAGATTGTCCACTTTGTCCTCAATACTTCTTAACCGTTTTTTCATCTGATTCTCTGGCAGATGCACGTTGTTTTGTGCGCGCACCCTTCTTTCCAAATGCTGGATGGAATGTTTAATCTTTCTTATTTTCCATTTCCATCCTTTGACTGGGTTGGGTATCAACCTATTTTCAACAAACCTTCCCGAAGACGGGTCAAAAACAGACACCGCCAAAAGGTGTGTCAACCCTCTGTCTATTCCCATTACGGTCATCTGCTCAGACGGCACGATGTTGTCCAACGGCTCATAACCAAGTTGTAAATAATACTTCCATTCGTTTGCCTTCAGGTTTGTTATTTTCTTGCGTCTGTTCATAGATTTTCTGATGAGTACGGGATATTTGTTTAAATTGAGCAAATCATCTCTGCGTATAATTTCTTCAGACAATACTGACAAAACACCCAAATAATCTTCGCTTGGTTTCCATCCATGATTAGATTCCAATGCATTGAAAAATTGGTTAAACTCTGTTTTGATTGCTTTCAATTCTTTTTCATTCAATTCCCTACCCAGCAATTTTCCTATTCGTTTAATCTTTTCATCAAACGATTCTTTCTTTGCCTTCAACTTTTCGTCTCGTTTCGCAATTTTTTCCTGTTTTTTTGCTTTGAGTAACATTTCTTCGGCACGGTTCATTCCGAAAAACATAGAATGTATCGAATAACTGACGTATCTCTTGATGCCGTCAGACAAATAATCAGCACTTTTCTGCGACGATTTGCCGCCATTTTTTCCCAAAACGGGCTGCTCTGGCTCGGTGACCAACTTTAATGTTATTGTATAATCGTTATGGAATGGCTTCAGAACAAGTTCGCTTGTTGCAAAATTTATCAAGAAACTGTTTGAATGAAGAGACACCTTTGTAGGCTTGAATGTTATCCTACCTCTCTTGATTTTTCTTATGGTATTTTCAAGTTTACTTTTGATGCGTTCCAGTTTTTGCTGTTCGCCATACCAATATGTTGTTGTATGGAATTTCGTTTTAAGCAAACCATCGACAACCCACTTTTTGGGTCTGAAATTGCTTGGTCTATTTGGATTTCTATCCTTCTCAACGTCGTCGTTGAGCATATCGGATATGGTCTGGTTTCTATCGGCGATGCGACCCATCAACATTTCTTTCTGGACTAACATCGCTGCAAGTGCTTTTTTGTGGTCGGCGATGTCGGTCTTCGCCTGATTAAGCTGGGTTTTGCTGAACCACATTCCACTGGCATCGTGCTGTGGTATAAATTTTTCACCATTTGAATTTTTTTTACACATTCTCGTACACAACGAGGCCCATTTTTTAAACATTTCGTCCAGTGTCATCAATTGCTCGTCTGTCGGCGATAACTTCAACTTAAGAGCCTTCATATTTTTCACCCCAACAGGATTTCCCATAACAACAATCTACACAACGCCGTTTATAAATAGTAGGTTTTGGAAATGCTTCCTTGCCAATTATTTCCCGTATTTTTCCGAATAACCCCAATACAATCATCTTATCGTTCAGCAACACTTTTGTCAAATCTCCTGATTTAAGGAATTTTATAAAACCAAACGGTACCCTGTACCCCAAGGATTCCTCTATAAGTAACGCCTCCATCAGTAATTGGTTTCTTTGTGATTTGTATATCTTGTCTGGTTTGAAACTATACTTCGCCTGTATAGGATATGCCTCTCCTTTGTCACTGTCGAACATCACGGCATCAGCAATTGTTTTTATTCCGAAATTTTCTGACACCAGACTTACCCTAAACTGTTTCGGCAGCTTCGGGTAGTCCTTCACAACCTTCGTCCTTTTGGATTTGTTTTTGAACTCCGTCTCCTTCTCCCTGCCCTTCAGCTCCTTCTTTGTCGTGAACTGGGGGCTCCTCAGCACGTGAACGTAGTAGATAATCCTCGGGCAATAGCTGTAGTTCATCAGGTCAGTTGCCGTCAAGTACTGCTTTTCCATGTCCGCCACCTATCACAAGGTAATCCCTGTCCTTCACCTTCTCCTCGTCAAAACGGCCCTCTATCATCTTCCCGCCGAAGCACGACTCGCACGAGGGGAAGACAAAAACACAGTCGCTCCCCCCTTTGAGCATCGCCTTTATCTCCATGGCGAGCATCTCAGCCCTGTTCTTTGTCAGCTCGCCGAGGAACGCGCTCTTCTGCACCCTCACGAACCCGTAGTCCTTGCACTTCGACGCCACCTTCGACCTGACGCCGTTGTTTGATATGTCGTAGATTATCCAGTAGAGCATCTTACCACCTGTACACGAACCCCTCGTATCCCGGGCTCTCGCCGAGCAGCACCTTTGCCACCCTCCTCGCCTGCTCCAGCATCACGCCCTGCAGGCTAATCTCCCTCCCGCCGAACTTCGTCTTGGAGTGCAGCCTCTCCATGACCGCCTCTACGACCTTCCTCCTGCCCTTCTGGCTGAGCATGAAGACGTTTCCCGAGGTCTCGAAATCGCCGTCCTCCACCTGCTTCCTCGCAAACAAGGTCGTCACCGCCCTGTCCACTATCGGCTGCCTGAACTCCTCTATCAGGTCCAGCACAGTGCTCGGCTTGCCGTACCTGTCCGTGTGGAGGAACCCCAGGTAAGGATCCAGACCTGCGACTATGCACGCTTTCTCTATCTCGGAGTAGAGAATCCCATATCCATAATTGAGCATCGCGTTGAATGAGTCCTTCGCCTCATGCTGCCTCTCGGTGAACGGGAACACCTTTGACAGGCAACTCCAGTACACGCTGCTCGAATACCCTTCTATGCCCAGAATCCGCTCCCTCGCATCCTCGACATTGCCTGTTATTCCGTCAAGCTTTCCCAGCTGTGCGACAATCCAGTCGATCTCGCTGGAAAAGTCCACGCCCTCCCTGGTCTTGCTTATCAGCCTCAGAAGGTTTACCTGGTTCGTGATCTTCGCCCTAATCATCCCCTTCACCATCTCGGCCACGCCTTCGGTCAGGTACTTTGTGGCCTGCCTCCTTCTTGTGAGTGTGGTTCCGCCCAGCTTGCAGGGGTAGATGCGCGCGAATGGCTTCCCGTAGTGGCTCAGGAAAGCTATGTCGATGCCGTTCTCCGTCGCAAGTTTCACAGCGTCCGTGGATATGGCCGAGGCCGAGCAAATAAGAATCTGGCTGACCTTGTCCGCCGAGCACTCCTCCGTGCCCTCCTTCCTCCTGACCTCGAACCTGTTCCCCTTCTTTCCCACGAAGGCGCCGAAGTCGTCTATCACGAGCTCCATCCGACCACATTCCAAAGTGGCATTGTAGTCTTTAAAAGCCTTGCAGGTTTGGGAATACGCCTAAAACGGCTTTAAAATGTAAAAAAAATTTCCGGAACAGGGAAAGTAAAATCTAACCATGAAAAATGAAAGGGCACAGCACATATTTTTGATGCCAAGGCAGAGAACGCTTCCAAAGTCCCGCTTTGCACAACTACAATTAGGAGGTGATCCAGCCGCACGTTCCCGTTGTCGGGCGGGGGGAAGTTCCTTGTCGAATCATTTTTTTGGCAGGGCCATGTCAATTCACCTCCGACTCATCATAAATCAGAGTCAAATCCAGATTATCATACCATGACCCACTTAGGAAATTCATCCTAAACTTTCCTCCCCATCGCCTTACGGCTACCTTGTGGCGACTTAACCCCTCTTGCAAAAGGTCAACTCGACACGCTCAGCGCGCGCCTCGATGATCTTTCACTCGATTGGTTTGACGGGCGGTGTGTGCAAGGAGCAGGGACGTATTCAGCGAACGATAGTGACGTTCGCTTACTAGAGATTCCGGCTTCATGAGGGCGAGTTTCAGCCCTCAATCTGAACTGAGCGTGCTTTTTGGGGATTGGCTCCGCCTTTCGGCGTTGCATCTCATTGTGGCACGCATTGTGCGTCGTGTGTGGCCCAGCGCAACCGGGGCATACGGACCTACCGTCGCCACCTCCTTCCTCCCACTTATCGCGGGCAGTCCCATATGAGACCCGGCCTCCTCGGCCGGCAACATAGGGCAGTGGTCTCGCTCGTTAACCGACTTAACGGCACGCCTCACGGTACGAACTGACGATGGCCATGTACCACCTCTCAGCTTGTCTGGTAAGCCCTTCAGACTGACCTTCATACTGCTGTCTGCGCTGGTAAGATTTCCGGTGTTTAATCCAATTGAACCGCAGCGCCCACCTCTTGTGTGCTCCCCCGCCAATTCCCTTAAGTTTCACCCTTGCGAGTATACTCCCCAGGTGGCCCACTTAACACCTACGCTCCG
>CAYRSM010000065.1:0-5165 GCA_964427125.1 uncultured archaeon
CAGCCATAATTTAAGCGCAGAAAGCGATTTTTCTATAAGGTGGTCGTCTTCACAGATGAAAAGATACTGGTGCTGTGCGCGTTGCCCTACACAAATGCCATACCGCACGTGGGAAACATAGTCGGCTCACACCTGCCGGCGGACATATTTGCCAGGTACTGCAGGCTAAAGGGGAAGTATGTCGTTTTCATAGGCGGCACAGACGAGAACGGCTCCCCCACGGAGATTGCGTCCATAGAGCTGGGCATAGACCCGAAGACCCTGACGGACAAGATGTACGAGATACACAAGAAGATATACGACTGGCTGGGTATATCCTACGACAACTTTTCAAGGACCTCCTCCCCTATGCACCACAAGACAGTACGCGAGTTCTTCTCCAGGATTTACGACAACGGTTACATATCCGAGGGCACGCTGAAAACTCCTTACTGCGAGACCGACAAGATTTTTCTTCCCGACAGGTACGTGGAGGGGACTTGCCCGAACTGCGGCTACGAGAACGCCCGCGGCGACCAGTGCGACAAGTGTTCGAAGCTGCTAGACCCGGACCAGCTCATAAACCCCGTGTGCAAGATTTGCAAAAACCGGCCGGTCATAAAGGAGAGCCGCCATCTGTTTTTCGACTTGGACGTGCTGCAGCCAAAGGTGGAGGAGTGGATAAGGTCTAACAGGCAGTGGAACGAGCAACTCACTTCGCTTGCACTGGGATGGATAAAGGAGGGACTGAAGAAGAGGTGCATAACCCGCGACCTGAAGTGGGGCGTGAAGGTTCCCATCAAGACATACGAGGACAAGAGGTTCTACGTGTGGTTTGACGCCCCGATAGGGTATCTGTCCTTCACAAAGGAATGGGCCGAAAAAATAAAAAAGCCGGACGAATGGAAAATGTTCTGGCAGGACAAGGATGGACGAATCTACAATTTCCTGGGAAAGGACAACATACCGTTCCACACCATTTTCTGGCCCGCGATGCTGATAGCCAACGGAGAATACAACCTTCCCCGTCAGGTGATAGGTCTCCAGTACCTGAACTACGAGGGCAGCAAGATATCAAAGAGCAGGAAGTGGGGTGTGTTCTGCGAGAAGCTTGAGGAGAGCGGCGTCGAGCCCGACGTTTGGAGATACTACTTTTCCTGGCTCATACCGGAGACAAAGGACACAGAATTCAAGTGGAAGGAGTTCCAGGACAGGACCAACAACGAGCTCGTGGGAAACATAGGAAACTTCGTCCACAGGACGCTTACATTCGCGTGGAGCAACTTCGGCGGAAAAGTAAAGAAACAAAAACTGGACAAAAAGGATGAGGATTTTCTGGAGCACATCTACTCTCTGGCAAGGCAGGCTGACGACAATCTTTCCAAGGTAAAGCTGAGGGAGGCGCTGTCGAAGATACTGGAGATTGCAGGCGAGGGAAACAGGTACTTCCAGGGCAACGAGCCGTGGAAACTTATCAAGGGTGACAAGAAAAGGTGTGAGGAAGTTTTGTTCGCCTGCCTTGACTTGTGCAAGGTGCTCGGTGTGCTTATTGGTCCGTTCCTGCCGCGCTCGTCAGAGAAAACACTGGGCTACATCAACATCAAAACAGGTTCGCTTGACGACGCTACCATAAGGATAACGTCAGACGTGGAGATAAGCGAGCCGCACGTGCTGTTCGAGAAGATAGACGACAAGAAGATGGAGGAAGTAAAGTCCATTGTGACAGGAATAACGGATATGAAAAAGTATTTCGGTGAAGAGGCAGAAAATAATCTTATGGAAGTCGAGTTCGCTGACTTTGAGAAGATAGAGATGAAGGTGGGGAAGGTCGTATCTGCGGAGAGGGTGGAAAAGTCCGACAAGCTTCTGAAGCTGCAGATAGACTTCGAGACGGAGAAGAGGCAGTGCATAGCCGGCATACAGAAGTACTATTCCCCGGAGGAGCTGGTCGACAAAAAATTCGTTTTCGTGACCAACCTGAAGCCCAGGAAGATGATGGGTCTGGAGTCGCAGTGCATGGCCCTGGCTGCGCACGACGACAAGGGAAACGTCGTGCTGCTGAGGCCTGAAAAGGATATAGCGTCCGGCGGCAAGATAGGATAGTCAGGTCAGCACCTGTACATGTACACCACCGGGCCGCCTCCGCTGACGCCCGTGTTTGCAAAACATACCCTGTTGGTGCCTTTGCCTATGGTGTTGCCGTCGCTGGCGATTGTTATGTCAGTGTAATTCAGCTGCAGTTCGAGGTTCACCCCGCCGCTTATTGTCGTGGCATTTATCAGTATGTCGCCCTGCCTCGTCACGCCCGGCGAGATTATCCCTGATTTCATCGAATAGTCGAAGTATATGCTGTTGGTGGAATTGTCGGCCCTGTAGCTGCCTCCGCTCACCTGCAGCTCGAGCGCCTTCAGACTTCCCCTGCCCTCACTCGCAACCTCGTGCACTGTATTGTCAATCAGGTTCATGTTGTTGATTCCCTCGTTCATTGCAGCAGATTCCAGCCCCTTTTCTACTACAGGCGTGCTGGAAAGAAGCGCTATGGTGATGGCGACTATGCCTATCAGCATGACCAGAGTGAACGATATTATGGTCGAGACCGCCTTTCCTGCGAGGGTTCCCATAATAATTGTTTGCGGGCGGTAAATTAAGCCGCTCCCTGCAAAGGATTTAAAGCAGGCTTTCAAGCTTTACTGGCTCACAAAAGGCACATCGGAAGTGAAACACGACCGAGTATAAAATATATATAATAGAAACTACATAATATAAGTATGAAATTTCTGATGTTAAAATACAGAATATACCCTTCCGCAAAACAAAAGGCTCGCATCCTAAGACAACTGGACATATGCAAGTGCGTGTACAACGAACTTCTAGAATTGAACATCAAAACATACAGGGAAAGTGGAAAGGGAATGAGCAAGTTTGACTTTAACAAATTTTTGAAAGGCAAATACCCAGAAGTGCACAGTCAGGTTCTTCAGAATGTTAGCGACAGGCTTGCCAAAGCATTCCAAAGCTTCTTTTTCAGAGTCAGAGACAAATCCTGCAAGAAAAAGGGATTTCCGAGATTCAGAAACAAAGTCAGTAGCATTACTTACCCCCAGTCCGGATTTAAATTAGTTTTTGGCAAAAAGCTGTTCTGCTCCAAAATCGGCAGTATCCCAATCGTCCTCCACAGGTTGCCGAAAGGTAAACTCAAAACACTAACAATCAAATGCAATAAGGCTGCCCAGTGGTTTGCAATCTTAAGTTGCAATGTTCCGCTTGAACGAGATCGTCATCCACATTCTGAAAAGCGAATAGGGATAGATTTAGGCCTAGAAAATTTTGCAACCTTGAGCAATGGCACAATTATAGAGAACCCCCGATTTCTTATAAAGTCCGAGAAAAGGCTGAAAAGGCTACAAAGGCAATTATCTAAAAAGAAAAATGGCAGTGAAAACAGGCAGAAGGCAAAGTTTAGGCTTGCGAAACTACACATCAAGGTATCAAACCAAAGAACGGACTTCATGCACAAGATAAGCAGGGCAATCGTAAACCAGTATGGTCTTATCGCAGTCGAAAAACTGAATGTCAATAGCATGGTTAAAAATCACAGACTCGCAAAACATATCATAGACGCCTCTTGGAAAAACTTCATAAGTATGCTGTCCTACAAGGCAGTAATATGCGGTGGGCAGATAGTCGAGGTGAATCCGAGGTATACAAGCAGGATATGCAATAGATGCGGACATGTTCTGGAGGATATGTCCCTGAGTGAGAGGGAGTTCAAATGTCCGAGTTGTGGTTTCGTGTGCCAGCGTGACTTGAACGCCTCCCTAAACATTCAAGGTAGGGTCGGACTGACCCGAACCGATACGCCTGAGGAGATACCACCAATACCTTCCAGTACAGGAAGGCAAGCGGAATCATTGAACCAGGAACTACACGCCGAAAATAAGCGCTTGCGTAATTCTCGGCTGGAAACCCTGTACGGGAAAACAGGGAGGATGTCACTCGTATGAACAAGGACTATGGCGAAGTGGAATACGGCCTGGACAAGTTGAAGGAGATCGTCAGCGGGGCAGCCATAATCGTCGAGGGCAAGAGGGACAAGAGCGCGCTCGAAAGTCTGGGCTTCGGCAACATAGTCACGTGCATCGGGAACTCGGAGCGCATAGTGCAGACGGTCGAGCGCATGGGGTTCGAAAGGGCCATCGTGCTGACCGATTTTGACGACGAGGGCGACAGGAAAAACTGCGAGCTCACGGACTATCTCAGGTGCTACGGTATAAAGGTCATGCACAGCGCAAGGTCATATTTTGCAAAGACGTTCAGGGTGAAGACAGTGGAAGAGATGGTCTACTATTCCAGGAAGGGCTACTGTGATTCTACATTACCCAGCTCGGAACGTGTTTGACCTGCTTTTTATTTTTTAAGCCAGATAGTCAATATTGATATTCATGAAGTTTTGCGGCTGGGTAGAGGAGATAAGGAACATAGGCAGCATAAAGTTCATCAAGCTGCACACGGTAGAGGAAAATCTCCAGGTAGTCGTGAAGAAAGCAAATGTGTCTGAGGAGCTTTTCAAGTCCCTGGACAATCTGACACGGCAGTCCGCGATAGTGGTGGACGGCGAGCTGAAGGAGAGCAAGGAGGCGCGCAGCGGAAGGGAGATAATACCGAAGACAATCGAGGTAGTCGGGCTGTCGGAGCCCGTGCTTCCGCTAGACCCGAGCGGCAAGACCCCCGCCGAACTTGAGACAAGGCTCGACTGGAGGTTTTTGGACTTCAGGAGCAGAAGGAACATTGCCATATTCAAGATACAGGGCCAGATTGTAAAAGCGTTCAGAGAATTTTTCGGCGGCAACGGTTTCATGGAGATGCAGCCGCCTTGCATAATCGCGAGCGCGAGCGAGGGCGGCTCCGAATTGTTTCAGATACCATACTTTGAGAAGCAGGCTTACCTCGCGCAGTCGCCGCAACTCTACAAGCAGATGGGGGCTATATCGCTGGGCGAGGTGTTCTGCATAATGCCGGTGTTCAGAGCGGAGAAGTTCAACAAGCCGACGCACATAAACGAGATAAGGCAGATGGACGTGGAGATGGGCTTCATAGAATCAGAAGAGGATGCAATGAAAGCTTTGGAGGAGTGCTTCGTCTTCATTTTGGGGCAGGTGAAGGATAAGTGCTGGAAGGAGCTTGAG
>CAYRSM010000066.1:0-4821 GCA_964427125.1 uncultured archaeon
CAGTTTTCACAGTAAAAGGAAGGTTCATTTTTCAGAATGCCATTGCACTTTGGACACAGCGGGCTGCCCTTTTCTTTTAGGTAATGGAATGGTGTGGCTATGCCGGCATTAAGAATCAAATACACCCACAGCGCAATCATAAAATACGGAATCGGTATGCCATCCAATTTGATGACATTGTAATAATCTGCGAAAAGAAGGATTGCAACTACAAAGATGGCCGCCGCCCCGCCTTTTTTCATATATCTCAAAATCTCTTCTTTCATCTACCGTCTCACCTGATATCCGCAGTTGAAGCAATACATTTGACCTTCTCTAATCTCTGCGCCGCATCTCGGGCACTTGTATCCCAAAAGCCTCGAGAGTATTTCCAGCAATGCTATGCCGCCAAAGACACCCAGAACTATGCCGGCGGCCTTTTCCAAGTCATCCTTACCCATGCAGCAACACCCCTGCCAATTTTTCGGCCTGCAGGAAAAATGAGACTATGCCGGAAATGGTTGCGAGCGTCTTCAGCTTTTCCCATGCCTGTTTTATGATACTCTTATCGGGTTCGGGTTTCATAATCTGGGATTTTATCGTCTCAATCTCGGCCACATAGTTCAGTTTGTCCCCATCGGTCAATTGGTCGCTCTTTTTAACCACGTCTGAGAGCAGGGAAAGCTCACGGTAAAGACCTATGTATTCAGAGTTTACCACGGTGTTGCCATCGCCGACAACAGTGACGCCGTTCACGTTGGTTATGTTTATGCCAGATAGCGATTTCTCGAAAAGTTGGAATTTGGAAATGCCGTCAAAATATGTGATGCCCTTGTCGGATATCTTAAAGTATTCTTTCTCCTGTTTCCTCACGAACCCTTTTGGCGTCCTGAATTCTGATGTCTCCTTTTCCACGTTTATCCAGCCAGACTGTATCAGGAAGCTCAGGTTCGAAACAATTTCCTTTTCGCTCAACCCGTGTTTTTTGAGTTCCCTCTTCAGTTCGCTTATGCCCAACCTTGCGCTTTTCAAGCTTCTGGCAAACTGGTTGACATCATAAAGACACTTCAAAATCAATTCGCGTGTCTCGTCATTCGTTCTTTGCACAGTTTGTTTTACTGTCATCCTACCCATTCTTAACGACCTCCCAGTGCCCTCCCCTGTCCGGGCCTATCCTCCTGATTTTGCCAGATTCCTTTAGCTTCTCGATGTCCCGCTTTATCGTTTTTTCGGTGACTGCCAATTCTTTCGCGATGGCTGGAATAGTTATCCTGTTGTTTTTGCCCATCATCGCCGTGATTCTTTTGGCGCGGCTTTTTTCAGGGACATTTTCAGGGACATTTTCAGGGACATTTTCTGATGCCTTCCTCTTGAAAACGGTGATGAAATGACTGCCTACCTCCTTGAACTCTGTGTCCGGCTCCCTCGAAAGCATCAGGCTGATGCCCCTCCCCCATTTTTCGATGAAATGGACTCTGTGGAGCAGCTCCGCAATCAGCTCGTTCCTCCTCTCCGAGACATTCTCCCTTCTGATCCTTTCTATCGTCAGGTTGCCGTAAAGCAGGCCGGGGCTCCTTATCTCGACGCGGTTCCTGAAGACGGCGACGTTCACAGAGTCGTACTCGTAATAGTCCCTGTGGCAGAACGCGTTTATTATCGCCTCCCTGAACGCGTCCCTGTCTATCTCGGGCACGTCTATTCTTCTCAGACCCTCCAGCCTCATACCGATATTGATTGTATTCAGTATGTATTCCTCCGCCTTTCCAATCAGGTAAAACAGGTCCCCCTCGAAATCCTTCATGTTAATGGTGAAAGACGTATCTGTCGTGCCGAAAGTGGCGCACCTCAGCCTCGCGTTCGGGAAAAACTTTTGCGGCTTTCTTCCAAACAGCATCACGGCCGCGTTCAGCAGCTTCCCGTCGGACAGCAGCTTCAGTTTTTCAAGAGAATTTCCCAGGGTGTCATATTTCAGGCTGGATAATTTCAGAAAGGCTCTCAGCTTCGCAGGGCTTATGTCTCCCATTCCCGCCTTTTCACAGACCTGTGTGTCCCATCGCATCTTGTCCCGGTCCTTCCTCAGTATCATGCCCTCGAGCTCCCTCGCACTCATCTGCCTGTCCTCGTCGCCCACCCGCATGTACGCCCTTCCATACGCGTAATAGGGGATATTGTTTCCCTGAAATTCCACGTGTATGCACTCCATGCCGTCGATGTCCAGCCTGTTTATCTTGGGGAATATCTTGGGCTCTATGTTGTCGGAAACCGCCTTTGAAACGTCGCGCACAGTCTTTTCGCCCACGCCCTGCCCGACGACACTCCCGTCGTTTTTTATTCCGAAATACAATTCCCCCTTCTGGTGCTTGTTGAGGATGGAAGCCACCGATATGATTGCTTCTTTCAATTCCGATGTCGACTTCTTCAGCTCCAGCGTCTCCGATTCTTTGAAGGCCATGGCAGTCACTCCCTTACCTCATATTCGTGTATGTACGGAGTCTCATGCGGATAATTGTCCATCTTGTCGGGGTTTTTGCACGATAGGTTTTTGACCATGCGCCGCCACATCTCCTTGTCGTATTTGTCGTCTTTCAGATAGCCCCTGGCTTTTCCCAACAGTCCCAGCCGCAGCCTGTTCCATTCCTTGAGGGCGCCCTTGCGCGTCTTGTGCACGCTCCTTATCATGTTGTGTTCGGGGCCGCTGTCGCCCACAATGTAAACTTTCATGAATCATTTCAGCTCCTTTACGTATTCTGCAATCTTCTTGTTGGTCTCGGACAAATTTTTTTCCAGAGCTGAAATAGCCTTGAGTTCCGATTCGATATCAATCTCCTCCTCCTTCTCCTCGGGGAAAACATAAAGTGTGACGTTCAGGTTGCAGCCGTTGCTTTTAATCTCGTCAGCGGAAACGACCCTTGAAAAACCTTCCACATTCTTGAAAGCTCCGTAGGTCTTAGCCACTTTTTCTATGTTCTCATGCCCGAGCCTGTTCAGCTTCCTGACATCGGGGTGCTGCTCAAACTCCTTGCTGGCGTTTATGAACAACACTTTTCCTTTGCGCTCCTTTGGCTTGTTCTTGTCGAATATCATCACCGCCCCGGGCGCGCCTGTGTTGTAGAAAAGCTTTTCCGGCAGCAGGATGACGCAGTCTATAAAGTCCAATGCCCTCTCCCTGATTGAGCCTTCCTTTCCTCCCCTGAAGAGGCAGCCGTTGTCAATCACTATCCCCACCTTTTCCTTGCTCGATGACAGCATGTGTTGTATCCATGCCCAGTCGGCCGACTGCCTCGGAGTGAACCCCTGCCCGAACCTGTCCCTGTAAAAGTCGCCTTTCTTCAGGACCTCCTCGTCATACCCGTCCTGGTTCCAAGGAGGGTTTGCTATCACTATGTCGAATTTCTGGAAGGTGCTATGTTCGACGAATTTCGGATAGAGCAGAGTGTCGCCCAGCCTAACATCGGCATCTCTTATGTCATGGATAAACAGATTCATTCTGGACAAAGCGTAGGTGGTCGGGTTGGCTTCCTGCCCAGACAAAAACAGCCTCTCGGCCTCCTTTTTGCCGTATTTTTCATTCACGTGATGGTAAGCTTCGATTAGCATGCCGCCGGAGCCGCACGCCGGGTCGTACACGGAACTGTTCGCCCTGGGGTCAAGGATTTCGACAAGCAACCTTATGACCTCCCTCGGCGTGTACACCTCGCCTTCCTTCGCCTTCTGCGGGGCAAAATACCTCAAGACCCATTCATAGGCGTCACCTAACACATCTGGGGAGACATGATAGAGTTTCTGCGAGCTGAAAAGCTCCATGAGCTGGCGCAATACCTCCGAGTTCTCGGTGCTGATTGTGAACTGGATGAAATCGGCGCTGTCCACGACGTTCTTCAGTTCGGGGTTCCTTTCCGCCAGAGTCTTCAGGGCCTTTGAAAGCCTTTCCGGCAGCTTGTTGACATCCTTCCTTATGCTTTCCCATAAAAATTCCTCCGGCAAATCGAAATCATGGTAGACGCTGTCCTCAGCCTCCTCCTTCGCCTCCTTTTCGCTCAGGCCGCTTTTCAAAGCCTCATTGTAAGCATCGTCATATTCCTTCTCCCACTTGTCGCTTATCCTCTTCAAGAAAAGCAGGATGAGGATGAATTTGTAGTCCACCCTTGTCCTTATCAGGTCCGCCGACTTCTTCAGCAGACTCTCTATGTCACTCCTTGTAAGCAATTTTGAGTCGATTTTTAGCGTGTCCAACATGCCTTTCAATTGGTAGATGCTTTTCCTTGCGTCCTGGGCATCCGATTCCGACACTAGACGGTCCGTTTTCCTTAGTTCGGAAAGGATGACATTCACCGTGCTGCCATCGTCTTTCAGCTCCTTAAGCACTGAAACCGCTTCATCTCTCGTAAACTTTTTATCGCGGAAAGAATTCCACAGTTTGTTGTACCTGCTTTCAAGCCACAACTTCTGAAGTTTCGGCATATACTATATAATTGTGCGTAACTTATTTATAAGCTTTTATTTTTTAGCTTATTTAATTAAACTGAAATTTTCAATTTTTTGTACCTAAACTTTCCGCCAGATCGGCCAATCGTCAAATTATGTCTGACTGAAACATTAACATTTTTACTAAACCTATGTCCACCACCTATTTGTTTGCCTTTAGTTCCGATGCTGGCCCATATATGGGAACTTCTATCTCTTACACCAGCTGCAGCATACGGACCGGATTTTCCAAGTCCTGCTGAAATGAAAAAATTCTTCTTACGAAAGGTTACTTTTTGCGATTTTAATATTTTTTCAAATATACCCATGCCTATAACTTAGTGAATTAAAAATAAATGTGAATCGATTTAATTAACC
>CAYRSM010000067.1:0-4599 GCA_964427125.1 uncultured archaeon
AGAGGATGAAGATGTCAGAGGAGGCGATAAACGTCCTGCTTGAGAGGAACATGGAGAGGATGAAAAAATACACCACACAGCTCACGACACCGGTCACGCTGATAAACTACGTGGGTGTGATGCTCCCCGTGCTGACGATAATACTTTTCCCGATAATGACGATATTCATGGCGCAGGCGATAAAGCCGACGCTGCTCATAGTGCTGTACGACTTGGTGCTGCCGATATTCGTGTACTGGATGATGCAGCAGACCCTCATGACAAGGCCTTTCAGCTTCCCGGCGATAGACATATCAAAGCACCCGGCGGCTCACAGGATAGGGCACTACAAGTTCAAGATTGCCGGCAGGGTCATAGATGTCCCGCTCGCCGCGCTCTCCGTCATAGTCGGAATCCTGATCGCCGGCATGGGCTTCTCCATGAATCCCGACCTGTTGAACTACCTTCTGGGAAAGCCGACCGGCGCCCCGTCCGTGGTCAAGGTGCTCAGCGGCATAGTCGTGGCCTGGGGGCCCGCAGCGGCGATCATAATATACTCCTACTTTTCCTACAAGAAGAACATCGAGATAAAGGAGGAGATAAAGACCGCCGAGGGCGAGTTCACCGAGGCGCTGTACGAGTTCGGCCTGATACTCAGCACTGGCTACTCCGTGGAGACGTCGCTGGAGAAGCTGATGAACAAGATAAAGAACCTGAAGATAGCCAGCCTGTTCGAGCTCGCCCTCGACAGGGTGAGGAAGTTCGGCTTCACGCTCGAGAGGGCTTTCTTCGACAGGGAGGAAGGGGTCATAAGGTACTATCCATCGCAGCTCATCTTCAACATACTGAGGATAATCACGGAGTCTCTCAGAAAGGGGACCGCGGCCACCGCCATGGCGATGCTCTCGATATCAAGCTACCTAAAGTCCGTGACGAAGGTCGAGGACTACATGAGGGAGCTTCTACAGGAATCGACATCGGAGATGAGCTTCATGCTTACCATAATGGTCCCTGTGGCCTGCGCCATAACCATAGCCCTCGCCGCGCTGATGACAAGCATAGTGTACCAGCTCTCGCTTGTCTTCGCGAGCCTCACCGGGCTTTCCACGCAGACGCCGTTCTCCTCGCCCCCGCTGCTCACCACGCTGGTGGACGTGAACAAGATAATACCGGTGGAGTGGTTCAGCATCATAGTCAGCGTCTACATGGTGGAGATAGTCTTCATACTCGCGGATTATCTGTCGGCGCTGCAGTACGGGCAGGACCCGCTTGAGAAGTTCAAGATGATGGCAAACGGCCTGTTCAGGAGCATGCTGTTCCTCACCATAATCTCCATTTTCGTGTACTATGCGTTCAGCGGCCTGGTAAACTTCATAACGATAGCGCCAAAGACGTAAAAAAAAGGGATGATGGTAATCGATGTTGAGGAAGCGCTGGATTTTAGCATATGTGCTACCTGCGACCATAATACTTGCCCTTCTGATTTCCCAAAAAACGGCGGTTTCTGGAATATCATACGTCTTTGATCCCAAGTACTGCGAAAAGGGTTCCGACTGCGTCCCTTTTGCAAATTGCCATTCTGTAGACGTCGTAAATACATACCATACGTCCAGAATCGGCACCGCATGCACCGCCGTTTGCGCCGGACCTCTGGATTGCGGCTGCGGAAAACCGGTATGCCTGGACAGCAGATGCGCAATTCAGAAAGTTGCCAACTATTCTTGGTGTCCGAAATAAAATCCGTAATTTTTCTGTAATTTTCTTATCAGAAGTTGGATACGCACGCGGGTCCTGTCAATACCGCCGAAATCGTACGCCTTCGGCCCTGTCCATTGCGGGGCGCCTTTGGGGCGCAAGAATCGATGTGGTGAGCGGATGCTGGTGCGGAGATTTGAACTCCGGACTATCGCCAGTTTTTCACCTTCGGCGGTTCACCTGTCTTCATCTCTTTTGGATCAGAGCTCATAAGTTTATGAGCGCCGCGTTCTAACCAGGCTAAACTACACCAGCCTGAAAAAGATATAGTCTCAGCAACGACTTAACCTTTTGGCTCAAATTTAAATACAGGTCCCGACAATGATTATGTTTATCAAGATGGTTCTGATGAAAATCCTGATAGCCGGCTTGGTGGCATTGACGATGATGTCGGCCATGGTATTCGCGCAGTACTCGCAGACCATAGTCCCTGTGCCTGTCGTAACGCCCGATACGCCTTCGGTCCTTTTCGACAAGCTCAGCATAGTGGGAAAGGGTGTCGCCACGGATTCGAACAACGGTGTGCACATCGTCAAGGTAGCGATTTCCGAGATAAACATGCAAAAGCTGCTTGAGCAGAGGGCCAACATCGCAAACGCCACGCTTCCTGCGGGAACGCCGTCTATTCTAAAGGTGGGTTTGATGCATTTTGACAATGTACTTTACAAGTTCGCGAACATGAACATGGACGCGACCGCTTTCAGCGCGGACATCACAGACAAGACCGGTGTGTTCATAGGCTCGATAAGCCTGGAGGCCACGACAAGGGCCGGCAGGACAGTCTGGGTCGGGAGCATGATACTGAACAGGAACACCTACAACGTGTACATTATCGAGGCGAAGGTCGCAAACACCCTGGCAAGCGTCAAGGAGAAGATAAGGGCTTATTGCGGCAGTCACCAGGCCGAGTGCAAGGACATCGCCACCGACGTGGCTGCGTTCTGCCAGAACAATCTTGACGACAAGAGGTGCGTGGCTCTGGAGAGGGCGTACTGCAAGGGCAACACGGACGACTCCAGGTGCAGGAGCGTGCTCACCGGCTTTTGCAGGAACCAGCCAAGCAGCGACGTGTGCAAGGACTTTTGCACTACGCAGCCGGGACTCTGCGGCAAGGGCGCCCGCGCGACAAAAGTTCCTGTAATGGCTGTCATTATCCCGAACTCTACATCAAACCAGACTGTGTGATATTATGAGCAAGAACATGGCCGTAGCGGTGGGATTGGTCGCAGTGCTGCTCGTGGGAGGCATGATGTACTATTTGTCTAGCAACCAAGGCGGCGCAACTGCCGCTTTCACGCAGCCTCCGCAGAAGGGAAACCAACAGGCGACGCAATCGACACAGCCTGTAGCGGCACCCGTGAGTGCCCAGGTCGTCGACCAAGCCACAAACGACGCGGTATCCTCGCTCGAACAGCAGATGGATCAGTCCGTTGCAAGCATATCAGACAGCGACATTGAAAGCACGCTTAACTCGACATCCTGAACCAGCTTTGTTTAAATATTAGCAATTTTTAAACAGGATTGGGAGTTTTTAAACAAGACACAAAGGCGATAAAAATAACGGAAAAATTAGACGATTTAAGCATGGATGCTTTATTACTAATATATAAATGTGAAAAAGAGGTTTTAAAAACAATGCTACCTGAAAATAAGATAGAAGAAGGTCTAAGCCAAGCTTATGTCAAAGCGATTTGCGCTATGGCTGGCTATAATACTGCAAAGGATGAAAATGATTATGGCATTGATTTGACAATAAAAGATGTTGAACAGAGGCTAAGTGGAAGGACTACTAATTCTGGATTTGACATTGACGTACAGATAAAGGCAACAAAAAATTTCAGAGAAGACGATTCGTCAATAAGTTACGATTTAAGAAACAAAAATTATAACGATTTGGTAGATACCAAGCCCGCCACACCGAGAATTTTGGTTGTCTTATGTTTACCTGAACAAAAAGATGAGTGGCTTTGCCAAAATCTGGACTCGTTGATATTGAAGAGGTGTGCGTATTGGCGTTATTTGAGCGGTCAAAACGGTGTTGAAGACAACGAAAGTAAGACAGCTATACGCATACCAAAATCACAATGTTTTACTGTCGATAATCTAAAAAAGATAATGGATTGTGTGAAGAGAAAGGGTGACATAAATGACATACAAGATTAAATTGGACAGCATCAGAAAATATTTGGAACAAAAAGGTTGGAGAATAGAAGGATTCAGCGACAAGTTGAATAAAATCAGTTTAACAGACAATGGTGAAAATTTTGAGATAGTTATTCCAAGCAAAGAGGACTTACCAGATTATAATCCAAGAATACAGTCTTTGATAGAATCGTTGGGCTCTATCAAAGGCAGAAATTATCGTGAGATATTTGATGAAATAGAAAACATAGGGTTCGATATAATGCGGATTAGAATTGTGTCAGAGCAAAATCCTGCTGGGACTATACCGTTGACAAATGTAAGTTCTGTTGTAGCGGACATCGAAAGCATAATAAAATATGAAGCGTGTTCGGCCATCAATCCGCAAAGCCAATATACTGGACGACCTTATGATGATGCCCAAAGCCTTGTAGATAATTGCCAATTCGCTCAAACGTCAGCAGGAAGCTTCATTTTCAATATAAAAATACCTTTCGGGGAAACCTATCTAGAAATAGGGGAAGATAACGAATATCTCAGAGACCTTGGACGCAAGACTTTGGCGAGACTAATAAACGGAATCAATGACATAAAAGCTATGGTGAAATTAAAAGATGAAGAATGGTTTAGAAAAAATTATGATAAGAAACTAAATAAAAATGCCTGTGAAAAGATAAAGGAGTTGCTGAACAACACAAAGAATGGTGTCATAGAAATCAATGC
>CAYRSM010000068.1:0-4176 GCA_964427125.1 uncultured archaeon
GGCATATAACGCTTTGAAGTCAAAGATTACGGGATAAAAAAATGCGAAGATTGTTGTCATGGCGAAAGACTGTAAGCCAATTGCTAGCAAAAACCAGCTATTGTACCTGTAAAAATTGGACATTTGCTTTCTATAGGTTTTGATGCTATAAGCAGCTGAAAAAATGATAAGTAAATCCAAGAAGAACGTAAAGACGTAGTCTGCTGTCGAAGTTGTGTTTGGAGGCATAGTGACTTTGTTTTGTAGAATTAGAAATACAAAAAATATAGACGACACAGAGAGGAGAAGCAAAAATGCGCCGAAAACAATGTTTATCCACGCTAAAATTTTCTGGTATTTCAAATTGGCTGGTTTAACCTTCATAATCTTATTTTGCTGCACGAATTAAAAATCAATGAATTCGTTGTTCCTATAAGTATGTCCCACCAGATTATTCTAATCATGGAAGAGATAAAGGACCTAGCAGAAAAGGAAATGGACAGGATTGACACTGTGCTCAAGAGCCTAAAGGTCACAGACAACTCCGCGCTGGAGCTGTACAACCTCACCCTTTCCTACTTCACGGACGCGAAACACTTCTTGGGCAAGGGCGATTTCATAAGGGCGTTCGAGGCGGCCGTCATCTGCTGGGCCTATTGTGATGCGGGACTTCACTTGAAGGTCTTTTCTGTTGACAAAGAATTACACAAGCATTTTACGATATGATAAAAACTCACTGGAAATGAACCCCAGATAACTTTATGAACAAGCGCGTCAATAATTAATATTATGACAAAGGTAGCCTCTTGCCCAACTTTAGAAACGAGTGACCTGCTTGATTTCAAGCATGTTTGCAACATACACTCAGACAAACTGGAGGTAAGGAAGCTGCCAAAAGGACCCACAGTGTATCTGCCCAAGCAGTTTTACGTTGACGCAGATTTTGCATGGTCGGCAGGATTTTACTGTGCAGAAGGGTCGAAATTCAAACAGGGCATAGGTATTTCTAATTGCAACATATCGCTTCTGGAACGGTTCAGAAGGAACGTGACTGACATCTTCAACTTTGATTATTCTGCTTGGCGTGCGATAGTCAGAACCAGCCGAAAGGAGACAGAGGCAGTTGCCGAAAATTACAGGGGACTCTTGGCAACAAATAACATACTGGTATATTTCACCAAATTGGCTTCGAACGACAACATAGAACTCAGGTTCAATAATATTGTGCTAACAAGCGTTTTTCACAACTTAATCCACAAATCGTTAGAATACATGCTCGCAGACCGTGCGCTTGCACTTGAATTCCTGAAGGGGTACGAAGCTGGGGACGGTTCGATAAACTTGAGGAACGGCTGTCTTCACGACATAAACATAACGGTCAAGGACGAGGGAATGAAGAACTTTCTAAAAACATTGTTTGGTCTTTTGTACGGCATAAAAATGAATGAAAGGATGACCAAAGGCGTGTATGAGATAAGCCATAGTAGCGTAAAAACCATGACAGAACTTATTTTGGACGGGCATTTCTCCGACCACGAAGACCAGTGGGGCAAGTTGCTGAAAGCTTATTCCAGAAAGGAATATGTGCGGTCTCATTTCAGGTATTGGGATGCCATACAAAACAGGTTTCTTACAGTCATAGAAGTGGCAGGAAAGACATCGCGCTCTCACTGGTCTGTAAGGGATGCGTTAAACGTGGATGTCGGACTTGGCATAGTCAGGGCAGGAACTAAGAAGTCGCCACGTGGACCCCCTCGCAAAACATTTATATTAACCAGTAAGGGCAAAAGGTTAATTAGGATTTTGAGAGGTGTGATTGAACGTGGATAAGAAACGCGTGATAATCATGGGGGCAGCTGGGCGCGATTGGCTATAAGCCCGCGAGTTCCACTGCTTCAACACTGTTTATCGCGACAACCCCGAGTACGAAGTGGTTGCGTTCACTGCGGCGCAGATCCCTGGCATAGAGGGAAGAAAATATCCGAAGGAGCTCGCTGGAAAGCTGTATCCCGATGGCATCCCGATACTGCCCGAGGAGAAGCTCACGGAACTGATAAAGAAAAACAATGTGGACGAGGCGGTTTTTGCTTATTCCGATGTAAGCCACGAGTACGTCATGCACAAGGCTTCCGAAGTGCTGGCGGCGGGAGCTGATTTCAGGTTGCTCGGTCCGGATTCCACGATGCTCAAGTCGAAAAAGCCAGTGATTGCGATATGTGCAGTCAGGACTGGCGCGGGAAAGAGCCCCGCGAGCAGAAGAGTGGAGAAGATACTGAAAGAGTCGGGGGTGAAGGTCGTCGCAGTGAGACATCCTATGCCGTACGGAAATCTTGTGAAGCAGGCCGTGCAGAGGTTCGCAAGCCTGGAGGATCTGGACAGGAACAACTGCACAGTCGAGGAGAGGGAGGACTACGAGCCTCACATAAGGAACGGCTTTGTCGTCTACTCGGGCGTGGACTATGAGAAGATTTTGCGCGAGGCGGAGAAGGAGGCCGATGTCATAATCTGGGACGGCGGGAACAACGACTATAGCTTTTTCAAGGCGGACCTTTACATAACCATCGCCGACGCCTACAGGCCGGGGCACGAGGTAAGCTACCATCCTGGCGAGACCAACCTAAGGCTGGCCGATGTAATAATCATAAGCAAGGCCAACAAGGAGACGGAGAAGAACGTGAAGCAGATAGAGGAGAACATCAAAAAGTTCAACCCGAAGGCTAAGGTGGTAAAGGCGGGCATGAAGCTAACCATAGACGACGTGAGCGCTATAAAGGGGAAGAAGGTTCTTGTTGTCGAGGACGGACCCACTGTCACGCACGGCGGGATGAAGTTCGGTGCGGCCTATGTCGTGGCGAAGGGAGACAACGTGAAGGAGATAATAGACCCGAGGCCGTATGCGGTGGGCTCCATAAAGTCCACATTTGAAAAGTACACGCACCTGCAGGAGGTCCTCCCAGCAGTGGGATACAGCGGGCAGCAGGTGAAGGATTTGCAGGAGACCATAAACAAAGCGAACTGCGACGTGGTCGTGAGCGGGACCCCTACCAACCTAAACAGGATAATCAAGGTGAACAAGCCACTGTACCAGGTGAACTACGAGCTTGAGGAGACCAGCAAGCCTGACCTGAGTGACATTGTCAAATCTTTCCTAAAATCTCAAAAATAGACTTTATAGCAAGGAACTCCGTAATCTGATTTCCCTTGATTGGTTTCAGGCAGCACATATCCAGCCCGACAAGCTTTCCGTTCATCGCGTTCATCAATTCCCTGAAGTGGTTAAACTGGATGCCGCACGGTTCCGGATAGTCGACAGCCGGCGCTATGCCCGGGTCGAACACGTCGATGTCAAGCGATACATAAACGTTCGACAGCTTTGTGAACTGGTGTAGTATCAGGCTAACCTCGCTCGTCCTTGTCCTGATGTCCTCGGATGTGTAGTACAGTATGCCGCTGCTCCTCAGAAAGCCAAGCTCCTCCTCGTCGCCAGCCCTTACTCCCAGCACGATTATGTTCTTCGGGTTCTTCTTCTCGCACAGCCTCCTCAACCAGGTCGTGTCGTTTGTATTTTTGTCCACCATGCTTTTCTTCACCACGGTTCCCATCTCCCTTATCTTCTCGTCCATGTACTCGTCCTTTGTGTCGCAGTGGGCGTCGAACACGACCATCCTCGTGTCGCTGGGGAAAGCCTGGAACGAATGGAGGGTGGAAAGGTGGTTCCCGCCGAGCATGAAGGGTATCTTCCCCCCGCCGAGTATTTTCTTCACACTGTCTGTAATCCCATGCAGGGACGCAAGTCTCAGGTCCCCCGTGTCGAAGACTCGCACGTTCTCCAGAAGGTTGGCCTTCCTGTCCAGGTCGAACGGCTCCACGAACCAGCTCGCCTCCCTCAGGGAATATATCCCAGACTTGCCGTATTTCCCCAACGGCACGCCAAAAGCAATCACATTGGCTTCCTTTTCTGTGAACACATCGGTTAGAAACTTTCTCATAATACTCATTGTCATTGTAAATTCTTTATTATCGGGAGCGAATTTGTTATTTCTGTGTGGTAATGCCACAAATCTTTTTTATTGTCAGCACTAACAGTTAAATGTAAGCTATGCCGCGAACAAACAGCTTTGTTTGGATGATAGGCGGAGAGGCGGGCTATGGCATAATGACTTCAGGCGAGATATTCGCCCGTGTCTGTATGAAGGC
>CAYRSM010000069.1:0-4126 GCA_964427125.1 uncultured archaeon
TCGGGCTGTTAGTCCCGTCAAAAGTCCCCGAATATGATTTCTGGACCTGCGTGCCTGCCGCATAGGCGCTGTAAGAAAATGACATCACGACTAATGTCGCGGCAACAACTAGGAAAAACACCCCATGCCTGAGATTGTCCATAATTACTATTGTGCCGCTTTTAAATTAATTGAAGGAATTTTACTTACCGGGCCGGCTGCTGCACAGGCGGGTAGGCCGGCCTCCTCATCATGGCGGGCGGCATCATGGGCGGCGACGGCCTCTTCAGCCTCTTCTCCAGCTCCTCCAGCGCCCCCACCATCGTCTGCGTGAGCTCGATGAGCCTCTTGTTGCCCTCGGACAGCTCGTTCAGCTTGCCCACCAGGGGTTCCGTGACGCGCTCGGTGACCGCCGCGGGCGCCGTGGCCTCCTCTGTTGCGGCCGCCTTTATATAAGAGACAAGCTCGCCTATGTTCTCAAGAAGAGCGTCAATCTTGGCCGGCAGCTTTGCAATCTCAAGCTTCAGCGCGTCGTTGGCCTGGGCCATCTCCTCTATGAGGTGCTGGTTCATCTTGATTATGTCCACTACCTCCTTCAGGAACTCCTCGCCGGAGAACCTCTCCTTCGTGGTCTCGAGCTCCTCTATCCTCTTCTCGAGCTTCCTCAGGGGAGAAACGGGTATGACCTCGTATTCGTCGTGCTCCGGCTTTTCAGGCATATCTATAATTTGGTCTTGCATGGTACATAAATTTATTTTGCTTCCGATGTGTGCAGCCAGCTCCGCAAGCAATGAAGTATCTTGTGAAAAGGATATTTTAAACTGTACAAATGCTTAAGTGTTACAGCTGTAACACTATCATCATGGGTTACGTACTTGTGTTCGACATCCCGCAGGGCGAGGCTGTGGAAAAGGTGAGGATAAACAGGATGCTGCACAGGAGGGGCGCGAAGCTCGTCCAACAGTCCCTCTGGAAGCACGAGAGCATCAGGGAGCTTGTCGACATAGGGATGCGCATAAGGAAAATCGGCGGCCACGCGGAAATACTGGAGGAGTGTTTTCTATTTTGAGTTTTGAAGAAGCATGAACTGAGCAAGCAGCGCCTCTATCTGTATGAGTTCGTTCGCCCCCTGGGTAAGGCGGAAGTCGCACTCGCCGCACCTGTCCAACAATTTCACCTTGTCCTTCTCGTCCACTTCCAGCGAATATATCTGCCTGTGTATCTCCGCGACAATGTCCCCCCCAGAAAGACCCTGCTTCAACAACAAATCAAACAGCTTCTCCCTGGCCTGCTTGAACTTCCCCTCCACCGACAGGTGCAGCATGTCCTTTACGTCAGTGGGTCTCGCCCTGCTCGCTATGCCGTAGACCTCATCCTCCGTGATCTTCTCCCCCAGGGCGGCGGAAGTCTGCAGGAGGTTCGTGACCTTCCTCAGGTCGCCCTCGCTTATCTCTATGACGGCATTTATCGCACCCTCTGTTATCTTCAGCTTCTCGCCCTCGACTATCCTCTCGACATATTTTTTTATGTCGGCCTCGCTCAGCGACCTGAACCTGAAGACGGCGCACCTGCTCTGTATGGGCTCGATGATTTTGTTACTGTAGTTGCAATTGTGGGAAACGAATCCGTTGGAGATAAACGTGTGAAGATTTTGTGTGGTTATGTCCACGGCCTTGTCCAGACTAATTTCGTCTATGCGCTCGATGACATTCCAGACGAGTTCTGAACCCTTTATCCAGAAAGCTTCTTTCCATTCGTTGAACGATAGCAAATTTTTATAGGAAGTTTTTACCTCTTTCCCCTCCAGCCTATCGTAAACAAAATCGGACGTGCAACCGAATTCCTTGGAAGCTTCATGCGCAGTTTTGCCGTTGCCGACAGCAACCAAGACTTGTTGCCCGACCTTCAGCCTTTTGTCAATGATATGAGACTTGTATCTCAGATACTCCTGCGCTATCCTCGACAGCATCCTCTTCTTTGTCTCATAGAAAAATCCGACATGCCTGAAAAAATTAAGGGCATTTTCATTATAGGACTTCATGGTCAATTTTACGCAGTATACCCTTTTCCCGCTTTTCCGAATCAAACCCGTATCGGACACGCCGATTGGAAAGCTTTCCACCGAAAATTCCTTCAGCAGCTCTGCCAATTGCTCCATGAACAGTTTGCCGGACGCCAAATTGTCCTCTTCCTTGTGCTGGACTGCGCAAATGGCCCCGAAATAGTGCCTTTTGGCGACGGGGGTCGTGGATTCGCAATCCAAAAAGGCTCTTAAAAACTCCCTCTTGACAAACCTTGTGCCCCGCATAACCCAACTTGGCACGCAATAAGAACTCTCTCCTTTGTCGCCTACAGGAACCCCCAAAAAGCTGAACAAAAGCCACAGGCTCATTGAATTCACGCGGAATTCTGTCGTCGTGCCCGAAATGCTTCTGCCTTTGAAATCTTTGTTGAGTATTTTGTTTTTCCTGATGTTGCCAGGCACGAAGCCCAACCTGTATATATCGTTTTGTATTTCCCTGAGCATATCATCGTTGCTGGTGAATATCAATGTCCCAGGTGACTTGGTCAGATGGCCGTCTCCGAACAAAGCGCCGGCTATTCTGGATACGGCGCCCATTTTCGCATTGTCGTATGCCAGAGGCATCAGATTTTTTGACTCCAGCTCTTTAATGACGTAATCCAAGGTGCTATCTACAGGCTTGTTTTCAAGCATCCTTTTTATCTCCGTGTAAGACACGCTTAAATCAAACCTGTCTTTTATTATGTTTTTTATGTCCATCCTGTTCCTTACGGCCGGCCTGCTCTCCATGACAACAAAATAATGCACCTTCGCGTCTTTGCCGTCCACAATCCTTTTGATGCACCCCCTTTTTTCCAAACTCCTGAGCAACTCATCAGTCCTTATCCTTGAGAGCCCCATCTTATCCTGCAACTCTTTCCTGGAAACGTGGGGATGTTCCTGTACGAAACCCAATAATTTGTGCTCTTTTTTGGTGAGTCCTTTGTCCGTCGCAATAAACCTATTGTACAAACCCAAGACGAACTCCTTGATTGCGATTTTCCCTCTGGTCGTCAATTCCCCGAAGCTTTTGGCCTCCCCGACAGGCGTTTTATCCTGAAAATTTATCTCATATTTTTCCACGAAATCAGAAAAATCATCTTTTCCCACAAATGTGTGGCAGTTATTTTCAAGTCCTGTGCCCTCCAAGTGCGGAAAGACAGCGACTTTGTCCCCCGTTTCCAAGTCGCAAGCGCGCCTCCAGCCGCAACTGGTTAAAACCGGGTGGTCTTCCGTCAATTTTAGCTCACGCCCCGTGTTTGTGGCGACCACAAAGCTTTTCTTGTTCAGCTTTTTCGGCTCGATTTCGATAAAGCCCAGAACCTTATCCGACTTTACCAAATTATCCGACGTATCGACCGACAAAACGTCGTGATTTAACTCGCTTAGGCTTCCTATCGTCATTTCAATCTCTTCTGGCAGCACTATTTTTGAATCAGGCGAAACACAGATCAAGACAAATCTGGATGTATTGGCGAAGACCTCCATCGTCCTCCTTAATGCGTGCTGCGCCTCTGTAGTGAGCGCGTCAGCCTCATCAAGGATTATCATATTCCACGGTATCTCCCCCATCGGCTTTATCCTTGAGAATTCTTTGATCTTTCCACGGACAATTTCAATTCCGCGATCGTTACTCGCATTGAGTTCCAACACATGCTGCTTCCAAGAGTCGCCGTACAATTCCTGCGCTATAACCAGAGCTAACGTGGTCTTGCCAGTCCCCGGCGAACCGGCAAATATCATATGCGGCAAATTCCTGCCGTCTACAAAAGCCTTTATCCTTTCCGTCACGTGCCTCTGGTTTATCACTTCTGCCAATTTCTTCGGGCGGTACTTTTCGCTCCAGACCATCGACTCTGACATTGAAATCGGTTCCCAAAGTAATTGTTACTTAAGCTAACTAATATTTATGGGAATGGAAGACTACGACTACGTCCCGCAGAAGAAAAAGAAATACAAGAAGTACAAGAAGGACTACAGGCGGAAGGGCAGAAGCGTGATAATCCTCAAGGATTCTTAAATAGCCGGGTGCAATCTTATCTTGAAGTCTATGGCAAAGGTAGGCGATGCTGCACCGGATTTCAC
>CAYRSM010000070.1:0-3939 GCA_964427125.1 uncultured archaeon
CTCCAAACACACGAAAGTCTAACGTCGCCTTGAATGCTCACTGGCGAGGCGCAGAACCAGGGGGTATAAAACTCACGTAACAGATGTATTCGGAACCCCAGATATGGTATTTCGAAACAATAGGCTGGCTATCTTTGTTGATGGTGATTTCTGGCACGGCTATAAATTCAAAGCAAGAGGGCAACGACTAAGCCCTTACTGGAGGATGAGAATCGAAAAAAACATACGCCGCGATAAAATGACTAACAGAAAACTTGGAAAGCAGGGGTGGATGGTAATGAGGTTCTGGGAATACGAAATAAACAGGTCGCCTTCTATGTGCGCCTCTAAAATACTTCGTTACTTGAAAACGGCAGAGAGCCGCTAGGCTGAGCTTTGAAAACGGCACCTCTGGAGAAGCCGTTCCTGCGTTGCTCCTTTTCCGTGTACTTTATTGCTTCCACAATTTCCTTTGAAACAAGTATTTTCCTTTCGCTGCTGGCCAAATCCGGGTACGCCTGAACATTCAGAGAGCCCATTATTACGTCGCCTATTTTATTTCCGAAAACAGACGGCACAGCGTTTCCAATTTGACGGTACTTCGACGTGGTGTTTCCTGTAAATTCCCACTTTTCAGGAAAGCCCTGGAGTAGCTTGCATTCAGTTACAGTCAGTCTTCTCAAACTGCCGTTATTTTCCCTAACCCAGTCTTGGGAGTTTGACGCCGTTACTGTTCTGGATGGTTTGTTTCGGTCGGCAACGAAAGTGCCTTGAGTATAGCCCCAATGCCCTCCGGGACGAGTCCTCTCCCTCTTCCCGCGGCTTTTGAGACCGCATCCTTCTGGAACATTGCCCAGTTTTTCTAGAAGCTTTGCAGTCGGTCGTATTATCTCGTCTTCTGGCGCGATTTTTACATTGGGCATGAATTGTTCCAATGAGACCCAAGGTTTTCGTTGCCCTGTGGACAAGTGAAGATTAGCCCTCGCAGGATTTACATGAGTGGGTTTTGGAAAGTCCGGGGGTACGCCGTCACGGCTTCCAAGAATGAAAAGCCTCACCCTCCTCTGCGGCAGACCGTAATCAGCGGAATTTAGCAATTTCGCGCGCACTTTGTATCCAGCCTCAATAAAAGCATCGATGATTGTCTTCAATGCTGTTCCAGGTCGTCCGTCTGGTCCAGGGGCAGTAACGAGTCCGCGCACATTTTCAAAAAGGATAAAACGCGGTTTCAATACCATCGCAAACCTAGCAAAATCCTGATAGAGCATGCCTCTCGGGTCTGTCAGAGACCTCCGTTTACCCCCTATGCTGAAAGACTGGCACGGCGGACCCCCTGCCAACAGGTCGATTTCACCACTATCACAGTCTGAGCGTAGCAGTTCTCGAGGGCTCATCTGTGTGATGTCTGCCTTGACTATTACAGCATCCTGCAAATGTGCGTAATCTTTTGTAACAGGTATGCGATTACGCTTGTTCGTTTCCAGTGTCTCGATACAAGCATCGTCATTATCGGTGCATCCTATAACTCTGAACCCAGCTTGCTCCAGACCTATGTCAAGCCCCCCGGCACCCGAAAATATGGAGATGCAAACAGGCCTTCTTTTGATCACGTCTATCCTCCCTTCAAGTAATTTTGCAGGTCTTTCAAGCGATGTTCCCAAAATACCATCACACCGCCGTCTATCAAACTCTGCACTTGGCTCGATGGGACAAACCCTGCCAAAACTACGCCAGTAACTACGTCTTTTCCAAATTTTCCTTCCCAGTCGGCTTGCTTGTCGCGACATTCCTTTATCCTTTTAAAAGCGTCTATCTTTACCCCTATCGCCTTGGCTTCCAGAATAAGGAGTCTCTGCGAGCGCTTTAGACGGATTACGAAATCCGCCTTTTGCACAGTTCTACCGGCAACTCTTGTTTCTTTGCAGAACTGTCCGACTAAAATGTCATCGACAGACCTCACTGTAGGTCTCCCTTGAATTTGGGAGTAGGAGGAGTCAAGGATTGCTGTCGTTATTTTGGATTCTTGGACGTCCCTTCTCCAATTTCTGAAGGAGGTGGCGGAATTCTGATTCGCGACAAGCGAACATGTCCAGTTTTTTGCGTAACTCCTTGCCAATTCTTCTTGATTAGCCTTCAAACGGGTGTGTTGCCATATCAACCTTCCCTTGTCCAAGTTTTTCCTGAACAGTTCTGAAAGCTTTGGTGACAACTTCTCTAATTCACGTTTTGTCTGCAAGCTTGGGTCGCTAGACTGCTCAAACTGTTCTGTAGTTGCAATCCCCAAAAGTTGCCCCAGTTTCATCTGGCTCAAGGTAGGCACGGTCATGTACCTTAGTATTTTTATTATTCGCGGGTCGCCCGAGATGGTCTTGACCGTTATTTGTCGAAAACCGTCTGTTCTTTTATAAGCGATGTCGTAGAGTTCTGCACACTGCTTTGAAGACGTGGAGTAGAACTGTTTAGCCTTGTTGAAGAATATTTTAATCTCGTATTTTTCCGATTGCTGGGAATCCTTTTCTGTGCTGGAAGTGTTCTGCATCAAGTTTCACGCCTGTAATTTAATTAAACTTGGCCTAATAAATGAGCTTTGGGGCTACGGCTTATCTGAGTACGAAGACAGAATTAAATGTGAATTTTGACCAGAATTTAACACATTCGACAAACGCTGTAATTGCGTCTACCTTCCGAACCACTTGCCCAGGCTCTGCGAGGACTTTGCGTGGTTCGCCCTTATCCTTTCTGTGGCCTTCTCCACCCTTTCCCTGGAAAAGTCGTGCCGCTCGACCATGAAGCCGGTTATCCTGTCGATGTCGGGCGCCTTCCACTCCAGCTTGTAGTCCTCGGTGCAGGGGGGATTCATGAAGAAATCGAACACGTTCCGTATGTCGATCTCCTCCGACCAGTTCAGCCCGTTTATAACGCTGTCCAGGCTCTTGTTCTCCTTCACAAACTTTAGCGCTTTCACAGGACCGATTCCTTCCACCCCCTCATTGTAATCTGTGCCGATGAGCATTCCCATGATGATGAGCTGCTCCCTGGTGATTCCCAACTCGGCAAGTACATTTTTCAGTTCCAGCAACTCGGGCTTCAGCTCGTAGTAGATTCCCTTGGGCGTCTTTTTCCTCCCAGAGATTGACAGGTTCCTCACAAGATGCGGGGAGCCGAACAAAAGCGAATCATAATCCTGAGATGCGCTAAAATTGACATCGCCCCTGCTACACATCACAGAGCACTGCGCCTCGCCCTCGCTCGGAGCCTGAACCCAGGGTATGCCCATGTAGTCAAGGAGAAGCTTCGCCTCGGCTATCATGTCGTCCGTCAATCTTGAGGTGGCCTGCGCGTACTTGAAAAAGTCCTCGCCGCGGTCCATGGCTATCTTCATCTTCTCGGCCGCGACAAGCTTCACCTTCTGCCTCTGCTCTATCGTCCTCCTCTTCATCTCCGGGGGCTTACCGTCGAAGACAAATACCGGCTTCACCCCCGCCTCGAGAAGGTTGGACGTCCTGTAGAGTATGCCCGAGAGGTGGCTCGTGACCATACCCTTGCTGTCCTTCAACGGCTCGCCCGTCTCCCTGTCGCGGATTATCGAGAGGAACTGGTAGATTGTGTTGAACGCATCGATTGCGACTTTCCTTCCGGACAGAAAGCTTAGATCTATCTCCTTGCCCCTGATTAGCTTGCCGAGGCTGACTCCCATGCGAACCAAAAATAACTAGGAAAGGCTTGCTTAAAAAAGAAAGCCGCTCGCCTTCCGATTTACCTCTTCTTTGCCTTCCTGCCCCTCGTCTCCCTGGCTTCCTTCGCCTCTTCCGTCTTCAGCTCCTTCTCTATCTTCATCTCGTCGATTTCGAGCCAGACTATGAACAGGCCTATCAGGAAGACCATCGGCGGCACGACACCCTCCACCACCGTCACGAAGGCGCTCCACAGGTCCCAAGGGGTGCCCACGGAGTACCAGAC
>CAYRSM010000071.1:0-3776 GCA_964427125.1 uncultured archaeon
GGCGGCATAGAGAGGCTCATGCTTTCGCTGGAGAGCAACAAGCTCATACCCAACGGCCTCACGCAGCTGCCGAAGATGTTCGTTGCGGCTGTGAACGACGATGTGAGGGCGCACGTCATGGAGATTGCGGACGCGCTTAGGGGGAAGGGAATATCGGCAGACTTTGACATGAAGAGGAGGAACCTGGGAAGGCAGCTGGAGTATGCCAGCACGCTGGGAATTCCTTACGTCATGATTGTCGGACCCGAGGAGCTGAAGAGCAGGAAGTTCAAGCTGAAGGACATGTCAAAGAAGGAAGAGAAGGTCGTGGGGCTGAGCGAGATAATAAAATTGATGAAGTGAACCCTACTGCCAGCCGTATTTTCCCCTGAGTTTGACGAAAAGGAAGTCCCCCAGCTTTCTCTGTTCGTACTTGTCCTCGGAAACCTTGTCGATCACATACATGGCCTGTGCGAACGCGGAGCCCAACGGTGCGACCATCCTGCCGCCGACCTTGAGCTGCTTGAAAACGATGTCCGGAATCTTGGGAGTGCCAGCCGTATACACTATCTTGTCATAAGGTCCGCCCTTTTCGTATCCGACAGAGCCGTCTCCGTGCACGAGTTCTATGTTATTCGGCTTGAGCTTTTCCACGTTTTTCCTTCCGAACTCAGCCACGTCCATGTCAATCTCTATGGTGACCACCTTTCCCCGCTCGCTGACTATGTGAGCAATCAGGCAAGCCTGCCAGCCGCTCCCTGTCCCTATCTCCATTACGACATCCCCATCATCCGGCTGCAACGCTTCGAGCATCATCGCGACAGTGTAGGGCTGCGATATTGTCGACTCCTTCATGATGGGAAGGGCTGTGTCATCGTACGCGTAATCGGTGTAATCCTTTGCCACAAACAGATGCCTCGGTACTTTCCTGAAGGCTTCGACTATCCTCGGAGTCTTGAGCACTCCCGCCTCGACCAGGCTTTCTATCAACCTCTCCCTCTTCAGGGCAAGCTCCCCCTCGTCCACATTTTTTATTTGGGAAAGCCCAAATTTGAATCATGGAAAGCCTCGAGACGGTGATAAGGAACATAAAGGACGTGAAGGTGCAGGGGGCGAAGGAGATAGCCGTCTATGCCCTGAAGTTTTTGCGCGCCTTCTGCAGGAAGAACGGTTTCGGGCTGAAGTTCGAGGTGGCGGCGAATTTCCTGGAGGAGGCACGACCGACAGCGGTGGTGCTGCACAACTGCATAGAGATTTTGAAAAAGGACAGGAGCCTGCGGACTATAGACAAGCTGATAAAATATTTCGACGTCGTGAACGACAAGCTCGCTAAGGTCGGGATTAATATAATCAAGGACGGCTCTACGATAATGACGCACTGCCACTCCGGGGAGGCTTCATATGTGATAGCGCACGCATGGAAGTCGGGGAGGAAGATATCAGTGCTCGCCACCGAGACTGAACCTCTCCAGCAGGGGATAAGGACAGTGAAGGAGCTCGCAGCATCCGATGTGCCCGTGACACTGATAGTCGACTCGGCGATGGGGCACTTCATGAAGGACGTGGACATGGTGATTATAGGAGCCGATGCTCTGAGAGTGGTCGAGCCAAAAGGGTTGGTCAACAAAATCGGCACGCTACTTCTCGCCCTTGCCGCAAAAGAGTTCCACAAGCCGTTGTATGTTGTTTCAGACACGCTGAAGATAGACAGGAGGAAGACTTTCAAGATAGAGGAGAGGCCGCACAGGGAGGTGTACAGGAAGATAAGAGGAGTGAAGATGAGGAACCCGGCCTTCGACATCGTAAGTTTCGACCTTGTGACAGGCGGGATAATAACCGACAAGGGTGTAATCAAGCCTAAAGATTTGTCTAAGCTTGCTTCAAGGATATGAAGTTTCCCTCAGGCATCTTCCTAGAAAATGTCAAACCCATGCTTCTTCAGGTTGACCGTCTTCAGACCGTCCTGGTGCCTTATCAGGAATTCCTCGGCCGATTGCCTGTCCAATACGGTATACTCGTACACTCCGAAGCTCACGTAAAATGTCTTGTAATAGTGAGTCATGCCGCCCTTTGAGACATGCGCGTACAATCCCACGTCCTTCATGCCGCCTGAATTGTACAGTTCGTCGTCCTTCTTTGTGTTGACGACTATCTTCTTTTTGTCGTCGGTGAGCAGCACCACGTCCATTACGTAGAGCAGGCTTTCCCTCTCGGCGCCCTTCGAATTTATCATCTTCATGAAATCCTTGTTGTTCGGCTTGAAGATGATGCTTTTGCTTTCGCTTTCTGCCGCCATTCGATTCACTGATTAAAGTACAGGAGTGAACTATTTAAGCGTTGCTGGGCTTGCGCTATATCGGGCTCATGTAGCCCCACTTGTCCAGAGCCAGCTTCAGTTCGGGATGTGCCTTTGCGTATTCGTCCAAAGATATATTGTTCATGGTTGCTTCTATCGCCTGCATCGCAGCCATGGCACCCTGCCTCGTGCCCTTCGGGTGGCCGTGTATCCCGCCGCTTACAAGTATGGCACAGTCAGGCCCGATTATCTCCATCACTTTTGGTATCAGACCGGGGTGCAAGCCGCCTGAAGAGACGGGCATCATCGGCTTTATGTGATGCCAATCCTGCTCGAGATGAGCCTCGTCCGCATCAAAATGTGGATGTCTGACCATGTTTGCAACATTGTTCACCTCTGACCTGCTGCCGACGAGCTTGCCGACTGCGGTGCCGACGTGTATTGTGTCTGTGCCAATCATCCTCATGAGCTTGCCCAAAAAGTACATCCTGATTCCGTGGTTCTCCACCCTGTCGAACGCCGCGTGCATGGCCCGGTGGGCGTGTATAGCCAACCCAAAGTCAGCGCAGACATCCCTCATCGTCTGAACAGCCGCAGTGCCTGATGTTACGACGTCAATCATCGCGAACTCCCAGCCATAGTCATGCAGCATCTTGGCCCTCTTCATCATCTCGCGCGTCTCGCCGGTGATGTTCAGGAACGCGGACTTCTTCTCGCCCGTGAGCTTTTCCGCCTTGTCCCTCGCCTTTGACATCATATTCACCCTGTCCTCGAACTTATTGAAAGAGGTTGATGTCAGATTCTCATCGTCCTTGACAATGTCGAAACCGCCCATCCATGTCTCAAAGCCCACCTTCGTGTGCTCGGCCGCGCTGTACCCTATCTTCGGCTTCGGCACCGCCCCTGTCATGGGCCTCTTCCTTATCTTCATCACCTTCCTTATGCCCTCCATGCCGCGGCTCGGCCCCTTGAAGTTCTTCAGGTAAGCCTTGGGCAAAGACGCGTCCATGAGCCTGAGACCGTCCAGCGCCTTCATCCCGAAAATGTTTCCCGCAATTCCGCTCAACAACTGAGGTGCATTGCCCGGCTCCCACAGCTCTATCGGGTATGCGACCTTGACAAAGTTCCCGCTTATCTCGAAGACCATGGCCATTATCTTCTTGACCCTCGGCGGGAGCTTGTGCAGCGTGGTCCATGTCCCGGCGGAGGATTCGCTCGCCACCCTTCCCGCGGCCTCCTCCATCGATATCCCCTTCGCGGGCTCGACCCTGAAAAGGCAAACTATGTCGGTCTTGGCGGGCTTGTACTTCAAATCTACAAAATCAAGGTACCAGTCTATCCTGTCGGCCATCTTGAAATAAATTTGTGCCTGGCGATTCTTAAAGTAGATGCCTTTGTACAAGTTCGAGTTTACCGCAGCGATGGTTGAGTGGGCACTGGAATCTGTTCAGTCTATTATGGTTATGCTGTTGTCGGTCTCGTTGTACTCCTGTATCAGGTT
>CAYRSM010000072.1:0-3775 GCA_964427125.1 uncultured archaeon
GTCCTTGACATAGTGAAGGCTAAATAGTATATCTAAATGACGGATTTTTTGTGTTAATCTGATTACTCTATTACATTTCTTGCAGAATCTGTCTTGAGCGCCCCCTTGCTCAAATCCAAGATTACGAATTCGTTGTTCCAAGGGTCTTGTACCACGGCGCAGCGCCCGATTGGTATGTCAAAAGGACGGACGACAATCTTTCCTCCGTTTCGCTCAAATTTTTTCACGTCCTCATCTACAGATTTAACCAAGATATCCACTTCTGTTTTTAGTTCCTCAGATACTAGAACTAATTCGCTGTCGGAATTCTGCATTTTCAAACCAGCTTCAAAGGATCCGCGCTTCCAGACAAGCTCCAGTCCTAGTTTGTCTTGATAGAATTTCAGGGCCGACTCGACGTTTGGTACATGGACTCTAATGCAATCGATTTTCTTAAACATTCAAAACGCCCCAATACGACTTCCCTCTTCGTATGGCCCGAATAACATTTGTGTCATTGGAACTAAAAGAGACGGTTGTCCAAGTTAAGGTATAAAAGGCTTGCCCCGCATCTGATTTCAATGGCGGACGAGACACTGTACGAGCTTCCTGACCCAGTCGCAGTCGAAGAGATACTGTTCCGCAGCGAGGATGACTTTGCGCCGTACAAGTTGAGCGGTTTCAGGAAGGGTGACACCTTCAAGATGGACATAAAGAAATGGATTTTGGGGTTTTCTGTCGCGTACATAGACACGCCCGAGAAGTGCAAGGTCAGGCTTGGGTTCTATGAGAATGCATCGGACAAGGACAAAAAGGCACTGAAGGAGACAGCGGACAAACTGGCCAAAATCGAGAAAATGGGCTACCAGCAGTTCAAGGCGTCCTACAATTTCTAGCTCTCGGGGTCATCCTGGTACGCGAACTCCGCCTTGTACTCGGCGAAAGAGCTCCTGGGCTTTCCCAGAGGAGTGGCTTCCATCCAATCATACTCCTGTAACGTTGTACCGAGCAGATCGTTCATGATTTTGTTGTAGCCCCACGCGCCCTTCCACCCGCCCTGCTTCAAATCGTCAAGACTGGCAATCGTTATAGTCCCTTCTGTAGTGGACTGCCGCCCGCTGCCCACGTCCTCCTCCAGCCTGGCGAACAGCTCGCGGCTGAGCCTTGAGACGTATACGCTGACCAGCGCTTTCTCGTCCCTCTCCCTGCCGGCATGGCCTTTTTTCGCGCATATCAGGTAATCGCTGCACGCCTCGAGATTTTCCAAAATGGCTTTTGTGTACGGGCTGTCCGGGCCGAGCTCCTCCGAGACCTCCCTCCTGACTGTTGCCAGAGGAGAATCATCCTTATCGGAGTGCCCGCCTATGAAATTGAAGTGATGCCTGAACACCTCCACGCTGTAGGTGCTGTCGTACAAGTTAAGCAGGAACCTCTCCGTGTCTTCCGACATCACAAGCGTGGCCGCGGCGTGGCAGTACACCTGAGTGCAGGGCCTCTCTGTCATGATTTAATTTCAGGGTATAGTCTTTAAAAAGGGAAATCACACTCAGGGCGTCCCCTTCGTCGTGTGAAATGCTGTGATTTGCTGTTTATAAACATTTTTCAGATTTTTGGAAAAAATTTTTACGATATGTTAATCACAGACAGGCATGGGATTTTCATCCGTAAGACCTATGGCTGATTAGTAAAAGCGCGAATCGCAAAACATGTGAACCGCTTATATGACGCCAGAATGGTCCTGCAGCCAGTTGTCAACGGCGCTCTTCACATCGACCACCGACTCCTTGTTGTCCGGCATCCTCCTCTTCACGGTTATGGGTATCATCTTGCTCTTGAACTCCTCCTTTGCTATCCTTACGGAGTCCGTGCCCTTCGCCACATCGACAAGGACCGGCGCTCCCAGCGCTATCTGCAGAGACCTTGCGCCTAGAAGCCTTGCGACTTCGAACCTTGTGAACCTGTCCTGTGGCCAGACCATGTTGTCACCGCTAAACAATAATTTTGTCTTTGATTTGACTTATATCTTTAGTGCGGTGGGGTTTAAAAAGCTTTTACAGCGACAGCAGGACTATCCCGACCAGCACGGAAGAAATCCCTATCGCCTGGCTGGCGTCAAACCTTTCCCTGAAAAAGATTCTTGCAAGTATCACCGTGACTACAGGCGCTGCCGCGACTATGGGCGCAAGCAGGGACGTGTAGGCATAGCTCAGCCCCAGCCCGTAAAAAGAAAACGCTATTGTTTCCAGGACGCCTATCATGAGTATCCAGAACAGTGTCCTCCTCGGGAAAGAAAATCTCTGCCTTGTGACGCCGGAATAGCCCAGAAGCAAGGGCATCTGGAGTATCTTCATGAGGTACACCGGGATGAACCAGTTGATTTCCCTGACAAGCATCCCTATTATCGTAAAGCCGATGCCGAATGAAAAGAACGCGGCAAGAGCGTAGCCCACTCCCACTTCTGCATTCTTCAGGTTCAGGCTTCTCAGATCTTTGAGCTTGAATGATGTGAAGACAGCCCCGACAATCACCAAGATTATCGCTAGCGGCTGGAATCTCGAGAGGCTTTCCCCGAGAAAGAGTATGGCCAGCGACACCGCAACGAGAGACCACGCATTTACTATTGGCGAGACGACTCCCACCTTGCCAACTTTCAGTCCCTTGTAGAATGCAAGAAAACCGATGATGTTAGAGATGGTCAGCACAAATATCAGCGCAAGGGATGTGTAGGACAGGATCGGCATCCTGAAAAACAAAAAGAACATCAGGGAGTACAGCAGGACGCTCACGAGCTGGCTCCAGAAGAAAGTGCTGGTTGCGCTGGTCCGCCTTGCCGATTTTACAGCAAAGAAGTCCGCAGTCCCCCAGCAAGCCATGGCGGTTGTCGCGAACAAGATTCCAGTCAATATGGACATGTCGGTCATGGCATCCAATAACAATTTTATGGAAAACGCATAAAGAAATGTTGTGTGCCACTTGGGAATATGAAAATCAGCCAGGCTGTTCCTTGTACTTTTGTATCACTATGTTCCTTCCGTTCTCCAGCTCTATGCTGATCTGGACGCTGCCCCCTTCCTCGCTGACCGATATCACTTCGCCCACGGTCATCGGGCCGGTAAGCGAGTCCGACACCGCCACCTGGTCGTCCTCGTTGAATTCAACCATCATAAATCCTATTTTGGAAGCGCTTTGAATAAAAGCACGGACAGAATTTGACCATCCCCAAACAATCGGGCATGCCCAACAGGCGTCCAGCAGCATCAGTTCATCCAGAAATTTGTCATTGTCCGTGTGAGCGCCCCCAGCCTCCCCCATATCTCCCTCAGGCCGGTCTCTCTCGCATCCGTCAGGTCAGCAGGAATGATTATGAAAGTAAGGACGTTGCCGCCGGGTTCTGGCCCGCCGTATGTGCGGCCATCAGCGTATCCGCCTAGGAATTCGGACGACATCGTTATCCTTCTTCGTACGGCACCAATCACATCGGCGCCAGTAAAGTACGTCGATATCACTGGACCGCACGCGGATTTTCCGCTGGCCGCTGCACACCGCGGTGCGGCAGAACGGCAAGGAGACACGAGACCTTTGCCCGCGAGTCCGGGGTGGAGGAGCTTGGGAAGCAGCTTCGACACGATAGCCTTGACAACATTGACGGCACGCAATTTCCCTTCGGGACGTATCTTCGGTCTGACTTTTTTCGGAAGAGCGGCCATCCAATTGTCTCTAAGAAAGCAGTACATAAAAAGCTTTGGTGATTGTAATCCTACTGCCCCTTGATAAAAGGGGGCAACAACAATGTATG
>CAYRSM010000073.1:0-3592 GCA_964427125.1 uncultured archaeon
AGTTTCACCCTTGCGAGTATACTCCCCAGGTGGCCCACTTAACACCTACGCTCCGACACCACAGACCCCCAAGAGGTCTGTAACGTCAAGTGGGCATCGTTTACGGCTAGGACTCTCCCGGTTGAAAGAGAGATTCATACCTCTACGATATTGCCAATTCTTGGTTCGCAATATTTTTCATCATCTTGAAAATTCAGAAGATACTCCCTGTTCAACTACCGGGGTATCTAATCCCGATCGCTCCCCTAGCTTTCGAGCCTCACCGTCAGAACCGTTCTAGGCACGCGCCTTCGCCATTCACCTAACAGGAATCATCGATTTCAATTTTTTAATTTTGGCAGGATGCAAAAGAGGAATTTTATAATGAAATTGACCGAAGTTTTCTTTTCCGGTAATCCAAAAACGCAAAGACACCGTCTCAAGTCCGTCTTTCCTGTGCTTCGTCTGGTCTGTCTTGATTTCCGAGCATTTTATACCCAGCGAATAAAGCAAGCTTCTGACATCGTTGAGATACATTACCAAATTTTCTTCCAGCGAAATTGTCTTTGCCGCTTTGAACGCAATCTGCATGGAGTTTTTGGAATCTCTAAAGTATCCTTCGTCGTCAAACAATGCCGCCACGAAACTGGCCTTGACTTTCTGACTGGCATCTTTAATCCATGTTGGAACTCTGGTCTCCTGCAAAACCTTGGAGCCGACTGGGGCGCCATATTTTACAAGAAACCTTCCAATGGCGTTGGAATATTGATAACGAGGCGTTTTGCTTATCGAGGTTCCCACATTCAAAGAACATTCTGGGAAAATGCCGTTGACAAATTGCCTGACACTTTCCTGCAAACTGTCCTCAGAATTTGTGTACACGAAATACATTTTGTGCTTGTGTATCGAACCGTCGCCGAAAGCATGGCCTACTAGCCTCGCAATATCTTCATTCGCCATACATTGTACTTGTCCTGCCGCCATTTATTATTTAGATGACTCGCTGTTATCAGGTGGTCCGTCATGGATTAAAGGATTTAACCCCTACCCTTGACGTTCCCGTGTCTTCTCCCGGTCTCAAGTCCGACAGTATCTCTGGCAAGCCCTATAGTTTGCTACAGGATTTCACCAGAGACTTGGGGGACCGGCTACGCTCCCTTTAGACCCAATAATCGTGACCATCACTCGAGCTGCGGGTATTACCGCGGTGGCTGGCACCCGTCTTACCCAGCTCTTATTCTCCGACCCGTTTTCAGTCGGCAAAAGTTTCCGGTAAAACCGAAAACACTCCAGGTCACCTCGTCTGGCGTTAACCAATTGCGAAGTTTTCTCGCCTGCTGCACCTCGTAAGGCTCGGTCCTATGTCTCAGGGACCGTCTGGAGGCTCCTACTTCCATAGCCCCTACTCGTTATCGATTTGTCGGTTCATTACGCCGACAACAGTCTGATGAGATACAGTCCTATCCTGTTCCGCATTGCTGCTTTCATCCTGCCCACCTTCCAGTTGGGCGGGACTACGGGGTATTGAGCTCACTTTCGCGAGGGTATCCCCCGGAGCAGGGTAAGTTGACTGTACATTACGCAGCAGTTCGGCGAGGTCTTACACCTCTCGCCTTGCATGGCTTAGTACAACCCGGATAGCAATGGTCTCTAGCGGGATCAACTAGAATTGGCGGGACTTTGTCCACAATTCTCTGCCTTAGGTTTCACCAATAAAGGTCATCCAACCTATCCTGAACGCAACTCAGGACGAACCCTTGCTGTGCTGTGTCGCTCACGGACAGAATAGGACTCCTCATCCAGCTGTCAAGTTCGCCTGACGTCCGGTCAAAGCCCAAACACCAAGTCCATGAGGCAAATTATATATCCGCAATCGTGGTATTTAAAGGTTTTTTGCGGTCAGTTATTCATGATGGGAAAGATTTCAGACTTTTATGGCCGTTTCAAAAGGATGTTTGTGGAAAAGGACCCCTACAGGTTCCTGATTGGCAGCATGGACGCGGACATAGCAAAAGGCATCTTTAAGGACATCGACGAAAAGGTTGAATTTTTTTACGGAAAGGGCTGGGGCAAGGCAAGGGGCATAGGCGTTTCAGAGTACAACGCATATCTTTTTATCGACTTTGCGGATCAGCACGCCTTGGAAGGAAAATGGGCAGTGGATGTGTGGGGTATGCTGAGGGATTACAGTCGCGTGATTTGCAGGATAAAGGACATCGCATCCAAAGACAGGCCTGACACAAACCCAGACATCGCATGCTCGTATGCTTCCAGGGTCTTTGCGGACGCGGCTGTGCTGGAGGAGGTGTGCCACGCGATGGGATACGAGCACGAGTGTGACAATGATGGTGTGAAGGATTTTTTCGAAGAATTGGCGCGCGAAAGCCATAACGTAATGTAGCCTTCAAATCTCGTACCCGCTGTCGATTGCCAACTTGAGCTTAAGACCCTCGCAGCTCAGTGAATAGATTGCCGTGCAGGGCAATTGCACCATCGGCTGGACCAATCCCGCATCAACCAAAGCCTTTACGCGCGCCTTTGTCTCTGGCACGGACCATCCGTATAGACCGGCTATCTCCTCCGGGGTGCGCACCCTGTATCCGGCGATGCAGTTAAAGGCAATTCTGACATGCCTGTCTTTCAGGACGCTTGCATCCGTATCGGAGTTCGTGTAGGGAAGCTTTTCAGTTGCCATGAAGAACTTTTCTCGCCCAAGCATATAAATTTCCCCAGTTTTATGGAAGTGTCGTCATAATCTCAGTTGCATGTAAAACGTTTTACAATGAAATTACGCATCGCGCATGAAAAAAGTCAGTCGTGGAAAGACACGTAAATCACTCACCCGTTAAGCACGACCTTGTTCGTCATACCGTAGGGCTTCTTCGACACGAGCTTCTTCATCTCGAGGTTCCTTATTATCCTGTGCACCTTCACCCTGGAGAAACCGGTCTCGCCGGCAATCTTCACCTGGGTCAGGGAGCCGCCGTGCTCGCCGAGCGAGTCCATGACCCTCTTCTCCTCTGGCAGCAGGAACACGTCCATCATGCTCTTCTTAACGCTCTTTATCTCCTTCTCGCGCACCAAGTTCCATATCGAGACCCCGCCCGCCGTGGTGACCACTCCTATCGCGAGGAACATGACTGCGAACGGGGAAAGGAGCGCCAGATAAGGATCGTCGAAAGCCATGCCCCGCCGCCCAAACTCCGACAGGTTGCCGGGCGTTGAGATGTTTCGCTCTTGCCATTGCGGAAGCTGAACTGAAGATGCGTTCCGATGATCGTCCCTCGCCGCAGCAACGGCATCCGACCTCCATATTGCCGCGGACGCCTGCATGACGTAAAGGATTATGGAAAACCCTCCGAACAAAAAGCACATGACCATCACGGCGATGTACTTCCAATGTTTCCTCTCCATTGTTTCACCTTGTTACTTGTTTCAGGTTGTTTCAACAAAGATTTATATGCACGTTTAAGCTTAAGAATTTTATGAAAATGGAAACGAAGACAGTGAGCTCGAACGAGCTGTCGAAGATGCTGCAAAAGCACAAGAGGAAAGTCATAGGATCGGGCGTGATAGAAGTGGACGGGGGCAAGTGAGCTGGTATGCAGAAATC
>CAYRSM010000074.1:0-3478 GCA_964427125.1 uncultured archaeon
CCGCAGTGCTGTTGTACAAGGCGGTCGCGTTGACCACCTCGCCGTTGCATGTGCTGGTGAAGGTCTTCGCGATGGTCCAGTTGCCAGCAGAGACCTGCGTAACGGAGTAAGAGCCTGCCGCAGCGGCCAGGCCGCAGTCGGATATCAGGCCGTTTATGTTGGACTGCGCGGCAGTGCCGTCGTCGCCAGTTCCGTTGGCGAGACCTATCACGTTGACCGCTCCGAGCCCTGCGTATGTCCCAATCAGGTCCCTTGTTATGTTCCTTCCCTCGTTCTTAAAAGTGTTGTGGCTGCAACCTAGGTTTTCCACAGCCCCGCCCATCCTTGTCACCGTCTTGCAGACTGCGGAATTGTATTGTATGCCTACTTCGTTGGGAGACGAAGTTTTGACATTCAGGCCAAAATTGAACAGACTGACGACCATTGCCAGAACGACGGCTCCGATTATGACGTATTTGAGCCCGCCAGAGTTTGATTTGCCCATCTTTTCCAGCACCTGACAATTACATTTTGTTTTCCACCGACTTAAATATCCCGCTGCAGCATTTTTGCCAGCCTTGAAAAGTCCCCTTCCATGAGCCTTCTGACTATCCTCGCCGACCTGACTGCCGCTGCTGGGTGGAAAGTGAGGAAGAACTTCCTATTGTCCCGTTCCACGATTGTACCGTGTACCTTTCTTATGCTCATCTTCTCCCCCAATGCCGCCTTTATGGCCGTGCTTCCCATCAACACAAGAATCTTCGGGTCTATGACATTTATTTGTTCCTTCAGATGCGCCGAGCCGTGCTCAATCTCTGTCCGCATAAGCGTCCTCTTCCGGGGGTAATACTTGACTGGCGATGTGACAAAAACGTCACTCCTGTCCAAGCCTATGGAAGCCAGCAGACCTGCAAGGAATTTTCCAGACCTTCCCACGAACGGCTTTCCAGTCATGCTCTCGGTTGGACCCGGAGCTTCTCCCACGAACATCACTTTCGCGTCGGGATTTCCCTCGCCGGGGACAGGCAGCCCCGACTTTCCCTTCTTGCACTCCGCGCAGTCCGCTATCTCGTCGGCAATCTTCTTCAAAGCCTTCTCCTTGTCCATGAAAATCTTGAATATAATTTCTAAACCCCAGCACTTAATCATGAACTACCTCGGCTGCTCGGGATGGTTTTACTCTCACTGGAAAGGACTGTTCTACCCAAACAACCTGCCGACTAGCAGATGGTTTCAGTACTACGCAAAATTTTTCAACACGGTTGAATTAAACAACACATTCTACAATTTCCCGAAAATATCCACCGCCAAAAAATGGTACAAAAATTCGCCGAAGGATTTCGTCTACACGCTCAAGGTCAACAGGCTCGTAACCCACGCGAAGAAGTTCAAGGATTCCGCAAAACTGGTGAGGGATTTTTACAAGGTCGGGGACGCGCTGAAGGAGAAGATGGGGTGCTTCCTGTTCCAGCTCCCGCCGAACATGAAGTTCAACGAGAAAAAGCTGGCAGAGATAGTGTCGCAGCTCGACCCCGATAGGAAGAACGTCGTGGAGTTCAGGCACGGGAGCTGGTTCAGGGAGGAGGTGTACGAGGAGTTCAGGAAGAACAATGTGATTTTCTGCACTGTAAGCGCGCCGGAGCTGCCGGACGATTTCGTCAAGACCGCCAGTGACGTATACATAAGGTTCCACGGAAGGGGGCGGTGGTACGCGGGCTACTACGGCGACAGGGAGCTCTCCGAGTGGGCAAGGAAAATCAAAAGGTCAAAGTCGGAGAACGCGTGGGCCTACTTCAACAACGATGCAAACGCCTACGCGGTGAAGGACTGCCTACGCCTGAAGAAAATACTGGAACCACGAGTGTAAGGGTTATAAAGTCTTCTTCCAAGCTAATTACAGATGGTCATGGAGACCGCTGACAGGCTTCGCAGGGAAAGGTACGAGGCGGTCAAGCTTCACCACAGGTACCTGTGGCCGATAAACGGGCTGCTCTATTCGTGGATGCAGTACCTTGGCCTGGACGAGGCGGCGGAATTTTCAAAGGACGACTATGTGCTCGAGGTTGGGATAGGCAAGTTCCCGTTTTACAAGCTCTACAGGAAGGGGAGGTTTGTCGGAGTAGACTGGTATGCTGAAAATGTCACAGCCGCGAAAAAACTGTCCAGCGCATTGAGCGTCAGAGAAAACAATGACGAATATGTGGTAGCAGACAACCGCCGCCTGCCGTTCAAGGACGGCAGCTTCGACAAGGTGGTGAGCGTGAACGGGTTCGAGAGCCACAGCGAGTGCATGCGCGTCCTCAGGGGCGGAGGGGAGTTTGTAAAGTCGTGGTTCTTCCAGACGGCGAAGCGGCTGAAGGGAGTCTCACCCGGAAAGCCCGGCGACTAGCCTGGCGAACACCTTTCCGTAAGTGTCCAGATTCCGACCGACTTTTTCCTTGAAATCGCCGACCTTCGGGCCATCGGCGGAAAAATAGTCGAACGTGCTCTGCGACAGCTCCGACTTCAGGCCGTAGATGTCCGCCCCCAGCGGCTCCCTGCTCTTCATGACTTTCCCTATGCCGTCCAGCAGGAACGAAAGCTCCATGCTCCCGTGCCCACAGTCCGTGTCCATGTACGCGTGCCACAGGATGTCCAAGTCAACGGTCACATAGACGTGGCTTGTCGGTATCATTTTAGAGAGCCTTTCGAAAAACTTCCTGTCGCTTTTCGCATAGGTGGTCTTTACCACCCTGTCCGAAAAATCGACGTCCTCGAACCATCTTGCGTGCTCCAGCAGGCGGTAGCTCCCATAATCCCTAGCGACAACCTCTATGTACCCGTTCGTGTTCAGGGTAAGGTTTCCATATTCGTCTATCATGGCCACCGCATTCGCACGCTGGCTGTCGGCAAGGAGCTTGTCGGAAAATCCTCCGCAGTGAATCATATTGCGTCTCATGTCGTCGCGCGTCTGATCCACAAGATAGGGGTTGCGCGTAGCCCCGTCTTCGTGCTTGTCAAAGTGGACCACTGTGTAATCCTTCCCCAGCTCCTCTATAAGGTTCATGCAGACTGCGTATGTGAGATGATGATTGGAATTGGTACCGCCCAGGAACAACGGACGCCTGTACGGCTCGATTTGCCCGAATAGCATGCTCTCCAGCATAATGTGCTTGTCTATGCTTCTTTTCTCGCCTTTCCAGCTTTCTTCCAGGCGACCCACATGCAATGGCTTCACAATCAGACCAGAAAGCAGTCCTGAAACTCCCAGATGCTTGACCGCTTTCTTCAGACCGTCGTCCTTCAGCGTGGGAACGTAAACCTGTACCTCGCTCATCAGCACTGCCAATAATAAATCGGTGGGAAAATTTTATAAATCCATTCTGCACTTCTGTCCCAGCTGGGACATCTGCGGCAAATTTTGTTTCGCGGTGCTCAGGACCGTAGAATTATCCAGGCAAGAAATTCAGTCTATTATGGTTATGCTGTTGTCGGTCTCGTTGTACTCCTGTATCAGGTT
>CAYRSM010000075.1:0-2866 GCA_964427125.1 uncultured archaeon
AAGCTGAACCGGCTTACCCGCGTTGTACCTTTCGACAAAATTGTATATCACGCCGTGGCTCACCCTTCCACCAGTAACGTTCGCGAACCTGAATATAGTGGATTTTATGCCATAGGTGTAGGAGTAGTACCTGACGATCTGCTCCGCCATCGCCTTGAATAATCCATAAATGGATAGCGGCTTTATCTCTGCAGTCTCCGGGGTTGGCATGACGGCCTCGCCGTACACGGCCTGGCTGGACGAGAAGAGCACCCTCCCCGAGTCTATCCTTCTTGCGAGCTCCATCACATTCAGGGTCGATGTCACATCATCCTTGTAATGCAACCACGGGTCTGTCATTGAGCTGGGTATATCGCCGTTGGCAGCGAGATGGAATATGTTCGAGCCTTTCGGCATGGTTGGGATTATATCGTTTATCTCGCTCCAAACGCCCAGATCGCACTTCGTGTAGTTTGCATTCGGGTTTCTGTATCCTGACTGGGGGCCGCTTAGGTTGTCAACCGACACCACGTTCTCTCCTCTCCCCACCAGCGCGTCTATGAGATGCCCGCCTATAAATCCCGCGCCCCCGGTTACTATATCATTTCTATCGGTTGACTCCATAAAATCGCTCAGCGGGTTCGGTGCTAGCAGAAATTAGCCGTTCTAGTAAGGATTATATTATATGGGCATTATATAGGTTTTGCTCATAAAATCCGAGGCGATTTGCACGGCAAAGGAGAACAGCGGCATAGGGAGTACACCGGCAGTTATACTCGCCAGCGGACTGGGAATGCGCCTGCGCTCTGCCGTATCGAATAGGCCAAAACCCATGGCCGAGATAAACGGCAGGCCCTTCCTGGAATACCTTGTGAAACGATTGCTATCGAGCGGAATCGAGGACATAATCATCTGCGTTTCATACATGAAAGAGCACATAATCGAATATTTCTCGAAAAATTACAAAGGCAAGGTGAGATTTTCAATAGAGAAAGCTCCGCTGGGAACCGGCACCACGCTGAAGAATGCTGCGGGCCTGGTTAGTGGCAGGATGTTTATGCTGTATGGCGATTCCTTTACGCCAATCGATTATGCGGATCTGCTCTCGTTCCACGTAAAGAACAAAGCCGATATCACGATGACGCTATTCAGAGGCGAGGCCACCCATGGCGGCCGCGTGACACTCAAGGGCAAGAGAGTGGTCGGATTCATGAAGAAAGGGACAGAAACTGGCCCGGGGCTCATAAACGCGGGCGTATTCGTGATAGAGCGGCGCATACTGGATAGGATTCCGGATGGCGCAAACTCCTTCGAAAAGGAGACGATCCCGAAGCTGCTGGAAGACAAGTCGATAGTAATCAATGGCTATATGTCCGAATTGAACATATCTATCGACATAGGCGAACCTGACACCTACAAATACCTGCAGGACAATCCTTCAATCCTTGAAAAATAGTCCTGATTTTTCTGCCCGCTGCAAGCCCCGAAGAATGTTTAAATAGTTTCACAGGGGAGGATAAACAATCATACTTTTATCGGGAGCTAAAATGTTTCATTCACGCACGTACGACGCGCATTACTATGCTGATATGGAAAGGACAGAAGGGGCGACTGCCAAGATAATAGCCGACCTGATAGTGAAAGAGTTCCACCCGAAAGATGCGGTGGATGTGGGCTGCGGAACCGGGCTGATGGTGAGGGAGCTGAGGGCGAGGGGTGTCGATGCGATAGGCGTAGACGGCAAATGGGTGGAGGACAAGCTCGTATTCCCGAGGCAATACTTCATACCAGTCAACATTGAGCAGGAAACGATCCCGATCAAGAGGAAGGAGAAGTTTGACGTGGCGGTCTGCATGGAAGTGGCTGAGCATCTGGACCCGAACAGCGCGACAAAGCTGGTCCGCGACTTGGCCAACCTCAGCAATGTCGTTGTTTGGACTGCCGGCATGCCATACGGACAAGACCCGACGCACAAGAACGAGCAATGGCAGAGCTATTGGGCGGAAAGGTTCGGGAAGCTTGGTTATTATCCATCAGACTATTTCAGAAACAGGCTGTGGAACGATAAGAGGGTAGTGGTTTGGAATAAGCAGACTATGGTGCTGTATATCAGACGGGGATCGAGGTTCGCTGGAAAATACAAGGAGGCCGAGATATTGGATGTGATTCATCCGGAACAGTTTATGCAGCTGATAATCCCTGACAGGGTGTATGCAAAGCTGGCAATCGGGGCTTTCTTTTCTCTGCCCAAACGGTTCATAAAAAAAATTATGAAGAAACGATAAGGACAGGTGGTTTGACGGAAAGAGAAAGAGTGGCAATAACAGGTGGCTCTGGGTTCATCGGAAGCAACATGGTGAAGAGGCTGCATGGAAGCGGCAGAGAGCTAATCATAACGGACCACAATCCGAACGGCCCTGACAACTTAAGGGATCTCGGAATAGGCCAGAAGATCATCACAGGAGATTTGAGAAACTACGAATTCGCATTGAAGGTGCTGAGGGGTGCAAAGACAGTATACCATTTCGCAGCGGATGTCGGCGGAGTGGCTCATCTGCACGGTTCGAACGCAAGGGAATTGGCAGCATTGCAGTCGAATCTTGTGATTGACTCGAACGTATTCAGATCGTGCGTTGAGAACAAAGTCGAATGCGTGATATACGCGTCGAGCGTGTCCGTCTATTCGTACAGGAAGCAGCTGACCACGAATGCGGTATTCAAGGAGGAGGACTCGGAAAGCGATGTCAATCCTGAGGGTGGCTACGGCTGGGCCAAGTACATCGGCGAGCAGCAGCTCAAGCTATCGGACATGAAGTTCGGCATAGCGCGGATATTCCACGCGTACGGACCAAACATGGACCTATCGGAAGAGAAGGCATACGTGATC
>CAYRSM010000076.1:0-2525 GCA_964427125.1 uncultured archaeon
ATACGGAAAGTTTTAGAGGATTAGAGTCCAATTACTTTTGCGGTCTGCTATAATACGATTGGCTTTGAAATCCCTTGCCTTTAGGCATGAGGATGAAAAAGCCAAAACCTTTTCCTTCGACAAATATTTGACGCGACGTGATGTTCGTCGCGCCGAAGTGAAAAACACGGATAGCGAAAACTACGAAAATAAGAATCTTGCGCACAACGCGCACTCGGTCGGTGTGAGTGAGTGCCATCTGCAATGGTGCACGAAATACAGGTACGATACTTTGGCAAAGGAATCCCATTACAGAGACTGCGAAAACGCTGTACGCACTGTTGCAAAGAAACACGGAATGGAAATAACCGAAATTGGGATTATGTCTGATCACATACATGTTGTCGTTTATCTTCCGCCTGACATGAGTCCTTCGAAAGCAATCGGACTTTTGAAGGGAGGCGGTTCATACATTTTGTTTCGTTCGCACCCAAACTTCAGAAAAACATATTGGGGCGGGCATTTTTGGAGTCGAGGTTACTTCTATCGTTCGGCGAGCAACGTCGATGAGGATAAAGTCAGCAGGTACGTGCGTGAGGACAACAACCCTTGGCAGCGTCAATTAACCTGAAGAAAAACTCGCACCTTTAGGTGCGAGATATTTATACATTCACGTTGAATGTAATTTGAGGGATATGGCAAGAACAGATCTGGAGGTTCACGTGCACCCTCCCAAAGAGCTCCTGTGGGCGTTTCTGCTCATAGGGTTTGCTTTGCTTCTGATTGGCTACTCTTTTTTGAACAACGTCCCAAAACGACCTTCTTTAATTTTCATATCTGCCAGCGGTTCTGTTAGCGAAAATCCATCCCAAGCCGTTATCAGCCTGTTCCTTAATGCGACAGGCAACACCGCATCAATTGCCGTTTCAAATCTTAGCGTAAATACAAACTACTTGAACAGCACCGTTCTTTCGCTTGTAGGCAACAACGCAAGCCTCATCCAAACAACTTCTTACAACGTGTATGTGCCACCCCGCTGCACCAACTCCACCTATTATTACTATCCGAACAGGAATTGCATCCCCGCTTCAGCGCCCATATACTATGTTGCTACAGAGTCAATACAAATAACTCTGCCTAAAGTATCGGACGTAGGCAGGGCGATAACGCTCCTTACCTCGATAGCAGGTCTGAGCATAAATAATGTCGCGGCAAAGCTTTCGCCACAGCAGCAGCAAAACATGAGCCAGCAGGCCCTGTCTTTAGCGCTCAGCAATGCGACATCTCAGGCGCAGCTTCTCTCATCGGGAAGGAAGGTGATTGTCCAAAACATAACCGTTCTTGGCAATAACATATACTATCCGTACAATCTTTATGGCAATCTTTACAGTTTAGGAGTATTCTCTTCTGGCTCGGTTCTGTCTGGCCCAAACCAGACCTTCTTTGCCGGGAGGGCAACCATCACCAAGAGCATAAGCATAGTGTTCTCCGCGACTTAACGCATCACCGTCCTTCATCTGCGCACAATAAATATGTTGGAGTCCTATTATCTGCAGTGATGACACGAGGTATTTCTGATTGGTGATGAAAACCATCGTGTCTGATGAAAATCATGCTTCTGGTTTAAAGTCGGGGTTTAATGGTTCAGTGGTACTATCTCGTCATCGCCTCATCAATCCTGATGGGGCTTTCTTCAATAGTTGAAAAAATTTCGCTGAAAAGGGAGCACGCTACAGAGTTCAGCTCGGCATTGACCCTTCTTGTGGCTCTATTCTCGCTTGTATTTATCCCGCTAGCGAACTTTGCGATCACTGCGCAACAGCTGCTGATTGTGATAATAGCAGGCGTTTTGAACGCATACACCTTTCTTCTGACGGCGAGGGTCTTCAAGCATGGTGAGATCTCTATTGCCACGACCGCCTTCAGCAGCCTCCCGACGCTGTTGACTGTTGTCCTTGCATTTTTCTTCCTCAACGAGCGCCTTGTCCCATTGCAGTACCTCTCTGTCTTGGTGGTGCTGGCGGCGAGCTACTTCCTTGTCTTCAGGCCCCAGAAAAGAATTGACGGGAAGGACGTTTTCGATGATGATAAATACAGGTGGATGATCGTCCTGTATGTCATTTTGTCCGCGATAGGGAGCATCATAGGCAAATACCTGCTTCTCCAAGTCAACCCCTACACGCTTCTGATAATCACCGGCACCGTCATGTCTGTCTTCTATGCGATCTACATATCTGTCAAATACAACGGGGTGAGGGAGATAGCGCAGACCGTCGAGAAGTACAAGGTGCCTCTTGGTGTGAACGCCCTTCTTACGCTGGGCTACAGGGTAAGCTACTTCGTTGCGCTCACTTCCGCTCTTGCGCCTGTAAGCGTAGCCCAGCCGCTTAGAAACACCCTTTATGTTATAATGTCAGTCATAGCCGGCGGAATCGTTTTCAACGAAGAGAATATAGCGAAGAAACTTGTGCTCAGCATTATAACGATCGTGTTCGTTTACGTGCTGGTCAACCCATCGATAATCTCTTCGATATAGGGGGCACCAA
>CAYRSM010000077.1:0-2473 GCA_964427125.1 uncultured archaeon
CCGACACCGTGGTCGCGGCGTATGCGGACCTTGACGTACTCGCAGCCCTTCAGGGAGGCTTTCTTCACGTTCACAATCCTCTCGATGTCGTCTGCAAAATGCTCGAACTGCGCATCCTCCAAGGTCTGTTCCAGGAGCGACGCCCTCTCGTCCGCGGTTATCTTCATTTCCAAGCCCTGCTCCTTCGCCGCCCTCACGGCATCTGCATAATTGTGCGATGCCACAGCAAAGTCCGTAACTGGCTTGTCGAGCTCCTTTCCAAGAGCAACTATCTTCTCGTACAGCTCCGGCTCCATGCTCTTGTACCTCTGGCTGTTCCTCATGAACACGTTGTTCAGGAAACCCATGGAACCCCTCATCTGACGCTCGACGTCGCGGATGGGCTCCAGCAGGGAAAGCATGTTGTAATCTATCTTTTCGCCCTTCTTCTTGTCGGTCATCCCCTCGGCCATAACCGCCAATATCGTGCTGTTTCCGCTGCTTACCAGCCCCTTGTACTTGCCGAGCTTCTCGTACAGGTTTTCCATGTCATACTTCGTGCTCTCCCGCAGCGAGCTGTCGTCCTCCAGCGAAGACGCCTTGCTGTCGAACTCGGAGCTCCAGTCCTTTCTCTTTCCATCGATGAACGGGTCCGGAGTCTCCAGGATAGTGTTCTTCACTTCGTCAACCCATTGTTCCGCAAAACGGTGCAAGCTTCTGTACAGGTCGACCTTTTTCTTACCCTCCTTCTCCTTCCAGATCTGCTTAACCCTCTGGCTCGCGTTGTCGCAGGCCTTTCTGGCAAATTCAAGCTCGGCGGACTCTGCCATGTCTATGCAACCCTCCCGCTCTTAACATAATTTTCCATGTTCCTGGCAACATCGCTGCCGCCCTTCCTTGCTATCTCCATCATGTCGTCAAACACCTTCGCGTCCAGCCTCTTCTCAAGCACCATGACACCGTCAACTTCCTTGCCATAGTACTGTGTCGCACCCCAGCATGTGTCGTAGAGCGCCACGGACTCGTTCAGCTTCTTCACCGCATACCCCTTTGCCTCCGTGCACTTGTACAGCCAGTCGCGCACCTCCGTGTAAGTAGGCGCCTGTCCCTCGAACTTTTGCGTGGCCTCCATCATCTTAAGACCGAGCACATTGCTCAGCGCGGCGACCGAGTTGTTGATGCCGGGCGCAATCTTGTCTATCCCCATCACAACGTTCTTGACATGTTCCACGCTGTACAAGAAATACATGTCCGGCTTTGCGTCGCTTTCACCGCCGACCATCTCGTGCTTCATCATGTCGTAGACAAGGCTGTTTGCCTCTTCGAGCGCGCGGCCGTATGCCATCAGCTTGTCGTGTATGGAATCAAGCTCCAGTTCCCTGTCTTTCTCAGACGGGCCCAGCTCGTTCATCAGGTCGCCGAAAGGCATCCCCATAGAAAGCTCTATCTCCTTCTTCTGCTCGGACGAGGCCACCCTGTCGATAAACCTGTACGTCTCCGCGTCGAACAGTTGCTTTGAAGAGTATATCGGGTCGTTCGAGAAAAACACATCCTTGATTTCCTTCAGCACTCCTATCCCCCTCTTGTAAAGTCCGCGCTTGTCATCACCTGCCTTGGCGTAGCCGTGCTTCATATGGTCGAGCGCGTCTGCTGCAACCTGCGCGAACTCGTTCTCAAAGTACCTTTGAGTGCTAAACCTTGTGCCAGCTATCATGTCCCTGATTTTTCCGGGTTCCATGACAAGTTTGTTTATCTGGTCCTGCCAGCCCTTCACGACAGCCGTGCTGTCGAACCGGCGATTCTGCTCCTTTGCGCCCTGCTTGCAACCGGTGTATATGTCGTCCAGCGAGACGAATTTTATGAAATCCGCCGGGAGCACGGGCTTTCCGTCCTTCTCGTTAAACAGGTCGAACTTCGCCTCTGCAAGGCGCGTCCCCATCAGGCCGACCGAGCTGCCAAGTTCTGCCAGTGCGAGGTCCGGCTTTGTCTCCTTTGCGTCCGTCTGCACCATCCCCGCGTTCATCGTCTTCAGCATGAACGATTTTCCCGCAACAAGGAGATCAAGATAATCGTCCGACTCATCCGACGCCAGCGAGTTCATCATCGATATCACGATGTCGCCGGCCTCCATGGCCATCCCCTTCTTGTCATCGCTCGCATCCCCGTCGAGATACTTGTTTATGTTCCTCAGGATAGAAGTGGCGTTGACATAGGTCAGCCTATCGTGCCAGAAGAGCCTGCCTTCCATCGAACCCAGGTTTTCCTCAGCCATGGTTATCAGACCGCCTTACTAATTACTTGCACCATAGTCTTTTTAAGCGTTTTGCTACCTGTCGATAGTAGCATTTTGAGCCTATGGCGCATCCAACTGTATAATCAGTTGCATCAAAAAGGATTTATACCCAACCTCATCCGCAAAACGCGGCGGTGCATCCAAGACAGCCATAATTTAAGCGCAGAAAGCGATTTTTCTATAAGGTGGTCGTCTTCACAG
>CAYRSM010000078.1:0-2429 GCA_964427125.1 uncultured archaeon
GATGCCTTGGGGTCCATCCAGCCCGTCTTCTTCATCAGGTCGTACACGCCGAGCGAAAGGAAGTTCCTTGAGGCAGTCTCGACCGGCGTGACCATAAGCCATTACCGAAATTAATTTGGTTTGGAACGGATTTAAATTTGACTTTTTTGCACCCCGCCCCCGCAACGACGGCACAGGATATCCCGGCGCAACGGTTTTCCCGAACTGCTGCGGCCGAAGCGGAAAACTGCGTGTTTTTCAAAGTATAGAAAATTCTATGTACATATAGGGGCAATCCCAAAACCGTAACCATTAAGTCCACCCAAAACGAAATAATTAAATTGATGCTAGACGCATTGTTCAATCCGGCGTCGATAGCGGTGATAGGGGCTAGCCATTCCCCCGGAAAGCTGGGCTATGAGATTTTCAGCAACATCCTAAAGTCGGGCTACAAGGGAAAGCTGTGCCCGGTGAACCCGAACGTCACGTCCATACTGGGCGTGCAGACCTACAAGTCGATAAAGGAGATAGAGATGGACATAGACCTGGCAATCATAGCCATACCCGCCGAGAACGTGGCCGAGGCGCTGGGTGCGTGCGTGGAGAAGAAGGTGAAGCAGGTCATAATCATATCGGGCGGCTTCTCTGAGACGGGGGAAAATGGAAAGAAACTGGAAGAGGAGCTGAAGGAGGAGATAGACGGGAGCAAGACCAGGGTCCTTGGGCCGAACGTTGTGGGAATATACGACGGACGCAGCGGTCTGAACACGATATTTTTGCCGAGGGAGAGGATGAAGCTGCCCGACAAGGGTGTAATAAGCATAATCTCGCAGTCGGGGTCAGTCGGCATAACCGTCCTTGACCTATTGGGCGAACACAGGATTGGACTGAGCAAGTTCGTCTCCTACGGTAACGCAATGGACATAGACGAGTGCGATCTGTTGGAGTACTTGGGAACAGACCCGACAACAAAGGTGATATCTCTTTTCATAGAGGGCCTGAGGAGGGACGGCGGGAGGTTTGTGAACACAGTGAAATCTCTCGGCAGGAAGAAGCCCATAATCGTCCTGAAGGGGGGAAAGACGGAGCGCGGCGCGAAGGCCGCGTCAAGCCACACGGGCTCGATGGCGGGCAGCTACAGGGTTTACTCCTCCGTGTTCAAGCAGCTCGGTCTGATAGAGGCGAAGACGTGGGAGGAGTTCATGGACTTTTCAAAAGCCTTCCTACAGCCCGTACCCAAAGGAGACAGGATAGCAGTCGTTACAGACGGCGGCGGGTGGGGGGTGCTTGCTACCGATAAGGCTGACTATCTCGGCATGAAACTACCAGAACCGTCTGCAAAGCTGAAGAACCTGCTATCGGTGACCACCACTGCAACAAACAGCCTTAACAACCCGATAGACCTCGCAGGCGACGTGACTGTCGAGAGGTACAAGAGGGTGATGGAGGAGATGCTAAAGTCGGAAGAGTATGATGGATTGATCCTTATCTCGCTGTTCCACGTGCCGACGCTGGAGACCACGATTGTGGATACGATAGAGGGGATGAAAGCGTACGGAAAGCCAGTTCTTTGCTGTTCGGTCGGTAGCGAGTTCAGCACGAGGCTCATTAGAAGCCTTGAGAGCAAGGGCATGCCAGTATACGATTCTCCAGAAAGGGCTATGAGGGCGATGAAAGCACTGATTGATTACGGAAGGATGAATCAGAAAAAGTAAGGGCACCCAAATGTCAGAAGACACTTCTGTCGTCAGGGGAAGTGACAAGTACAAGATTGTAAGGGAATATTCGCCTAGCGACGGCAAGGACTACGCCACGGTCGAGTTCAGGGACACGGAAAAGTATGTGAGCGTGCATGTCTCGGGCTTTAGCCATTCAAAGGGAGAGTTCTACCACGAGTTCAGAATAGACAAGGGCACGGCTCGCGTGGAAGGAATCGGGGAACTTTCGCCCGGCGAGGCGATACGCGTGGGCGGCAGGAACGGCACGCGAGCGTTTAGAAGAGGGCGCGACGGCTCGCAGATAGCCTACGAAGACACAGGAGAGCGCGCGGACGAGGACATGATAGTGGACGAGCACGAGGGCAATCTGGCGAGGAGATATCTGCACGAGGTAGCCGAAGGGCATGCAAACGAGGCGGAGATATACAGGGCGGCCATAAGGGAGCTTGACAGGATAGAGAAGTTCAGGTACATGGGCAAACTTCTGGATGAGTTCCACCAGAAGGAGGAGCCGGAGTTCTACGAGAGAGTGAAAGGCGGCGGCAAGGAAAATCCTGGACAAGAAAAAGTACGCTGAAAAGAGACAGGCATGAGATATTCGCGGCCTAACCGGATTTCATCCCAATTGGCTTGAACGAGCAATGACTACCTAACAGTAACAAAAGCTTAAATAAAGAAAGGTAATTATAATTTAACTGCCCCTAACATGTAATCCACCGTCAGTTCAAATAA
>CAYRSM010000079.1:0-2311 GCA_964427125.1 uncultured archaeon
TAATCGAATCGTTTCAGAGCTGGGAGGCGCACGCAAAGTGGGCGGACTCGTTCAGGATGAGGAGGAAGCTTGGCAGCCTGGTGCGGGGCGGCTTTGCAGATTCGCATCGGCATCCAAGTTAAACATAACAAGGGACGCTAAAATATTAAACTGATGCGCATGAAGAGAGTGGCAATCCTTTCGGCTTCTGTTGCTCTGGCTTTGATATTGGTGGTGATTGTTTCAATACAGAATTCTGACGGCAGCCAAACAGCCAATTACGAGGGCGCAACAGCCGGCTGCGTCTACAAAATCGAGGACAGGACTGTCCGCGGCACATCGATGACAGGCGTGATAGAGGACGGCTCCAATGTCAGGATACTTTTCGGCTATTACAGGTGCAACGAAATCATGCGCAACGACATCGTGGCGTACAACTTCAGCGGCGACCCGAACCCGATTGTCAAAATAATCAAGGGGCTGCCCGGCGACAGGTTTCACCTTCAAAAGACAAATGGCGGCTGGAACGTCCTGATTAACGGCGGGATTTTGAGGAACTCGCAGAACCAGAGCTACCTGCTGGACGAGAGCGGCTACAGGGTGCTTTCGCTTTACGAACGCGATTACAGCGGCGCAATCCCGGCGGGTTCGTACCTCATCCTCGGCAACCTCGCCTCAGGCTCCCTCGACAGCTCGCGCTTCGGCCTAGTCGACAAGGGGGGCATCATCGGGAAGGCTGTCCAGCGGGAATAGAAAACCATTGGACTGCGGGAAAGGCAGACTTGCCCAAGACGGCACTGCAAAGCTTATGAGCCCGTCCAACTTACTATTTTACGATGATTACAGGAAGGGCGGACGTTTTCTTGAAAAAATCCAGCCGCAAAATAACGATGCTTACCTGTTACGATTACCCCACCGCCGTCATAGAAGATGAGTGCGGCATAGACATAGTCCTTGTGGGTGACAGCGTCGGGACTAACGTCCTCGGCTACACCAGCGAGACCGAGGTCACCATGGAAGACATGGTGCACCACCTGAAGGCCGTGCGGCGCGGCGTCAAGAGCGCGTATCTGCTGGCGGACATGCCATACAAGTCTTACGACAACCCCGATGACGCCTTGAAGAATGCGAGGATTTTCCTGTCGCAAGGCGCGGACGGCGTCAAGCTAGAAGGGGCAAAGCTGGAGATAGTCGAGCACCTTGTGAAGAACGGTGTGGATGTCATCGGCCATCTCGGACTGAACCCGCAGACCCATGCAAAGAAGTCGGTGCAGGGAAAGACGTTTGAAAGCGCAAGACAACTGATTGAGGACGCGCTAGCCCTTGAAGGGAAAGGGATAAAGCTGCTCGTGCTAGAGCTGGTGCCCGAGGAGGTTGCCAAAATCGTGACGGAAAGGCTGCGCATACCGACGGTCGGCATCGCTGCCGGGCGGTTCTGCGGCGGCCAGGTGCTTGTGATAAACGATTTGCTCGGCATGACATTGAGAAAATTCAGGCACGTCAAGGAGTACGACGATATGGGGGTGCGGATTTCAAATGCGGTCAATAGCTTCAAGTCGGACGTGGAGGGAGGCAAATTCCCAGCGGAAGAGAATGCATACGCCATGGATGAAAGGGAACTGGGAAAGCTCAAGCTGTGGGCGAAAGACCTTGGCCGTGGGTAAGCCTTACCTGACGCGCATGCCGATCTGGCTCGCATGCCCTCTGAACCTGGAGTCGATCACCTTGTACACGGTCAGGATGAAGTAGGGTATTATCAGTATGAACAGGTATTCCTCCAGCGGCATCAGCCCGATTACTATCCCGAGGTTGTTGCCCATAGGGAACGTCCAGTCGCCGCGCCAGATGGCGAACGTGCCCCACAGGACACCTATTGCGAAAAACAGCCCGGTTATCTCCAGCCTCTCCTTCCTGTTGTGGTACAGGTGGATCCGATGGGTCTTTTCAAGTGCCAGTGCCGCCAGAAACAGTGCGACCAAGACAGTCAGGTATTCAAGCATAAATCAACTTTTCATTCGGGATGCTATAAAATCTTCCCCCATGTGTCGTCGGGGAATTTCCTCACCAGCTTCCTCTGCGCCAGCTCCTCCAGCGCCTTCGTGAACATGGCGTCGCTTATCTTTGCGTCGTGGCTCTTTTCGAATTCGTTCTTGATTTGCATTGATGTCATAGCCTTCGAGTCCAGCTCCTTCGGCAGGATGTTGCACATGTCCTCCACGAAGTTCCAAGGCCACACGAACCACGTCCACTTTGTGTGGTCTATCGCCCTGCTGTAAAAATCGGGCGTAATCTTTGAATGGTCTATGTGGTATACCACGGCAGTCCTGACATC
>CAYRSM010000080.1:0-2299 GCA_964427125.1 uncultured archaeon
CGCATAACTAATAGATTGTGCCAGCGGCAGATAATGGTTTGCCGCGCAGCATGCCGCCAAAGTGAGTCCGTATACGAATGAAAGCAGTCCGATTTGGAGGGCATCCGACACGGAACATTTAAATCAGGCCAGATTCCAATACAAGTTATGAGAGCGATTAAGAATCTCGTCGGCAGGGCGAGAAAAGACGGAAAATACTGGCAGTGATGGTTTTCGGAAGCTTTGCGCGGAAGGAGAGCTATTCCGATATAGACGTGTGCCTGATTTTGGACAAAAAGACGGAAAAAATGGAGATGTCAAGGTTGAGGCTGTCCTACCTGAAGGACTTCCCGTCTTTCGACATCCACGTGTTCCAGCAACTGCCTTTGTACATAAGGGTAAGGGTATTGAAAGAGGGCAAAATACTATTTTGCAGGGACATGGGGCTGCTTTATGACGCGGCGTTTGCCGCAATAAAGGAATTCGAAGACTTCAGGCCCGTTTACGAGTCGTATCTGGAGGGTGTCATGAATGCTTGACAAGCAGAGGATGCTGTCGAAAATTGACGAACTGAATTCGTATGTCGCCGAGCTAAAGGCGATAATGCCGGAAGATTACGAGAGCTACAGCGAAGACCCGGAAAAGAGAAGGGCGTGCGAAAGGCTGCTTCAGATTTCTATAGAGACAATTATAGACATCTGCATGCTGCTTGCGAAAGGGCTGAGTTTAGGCGTGCCATCGTCCGAAGAGGACATATTCGAAAAACTGGGAAAGAAAAAAATAATAACGAGCGGGCTCGAAGGGAAGCTGAAGGGCATGAAAGGGTTCAGGAACGTACTGGCCCACCATTATGCGGATGTGGATGACGGGCTTGTCTACGAGAACTTGAAAAGCATAGACGACTTCAGCGAATTTAAAGAACAGATAGTGAAATTCATCAAGACGGCCAGATAAGCCCTTTTCAAGCCAAAAATAAGACGCCCTTGTTGGCGATTCGACTGTCCGTATACGATGCATTGTGTGCGAGAAACACAACATTTATTACGCCGCGAGCACAAAAATCAAGTATGAGGCGCCGCCCGGGCAGGCTTTTGAAGGCTCTTTTGGCCGCAGCGCTCGCCGTTTCGCTGGCGGGCATCGTCTCCACTGCCTTTTCGCAGGCGACGATATGGCCCTTCTCGCTGAACGACGGCACGACCAACTTCGGGGTGTACCTCGGGGCCCTCAGCGGCGGCTACCAGGGAGCCAGCCTCGGCACCATCACAAGCAACCAGCTCAGGCTCTACACGAACAACACGGACAGGCTGACGGTCGATACGAACGGGAACGTGGGGATAGGGACCGCGAGCCCGGTGCAGCAGCTTGATGTGGTCGGGACTGTGAACGCCACCTCGCAGATATGCCTCGCCGGGACGTGCCAGTCGTCATGGCCGTCCGGCGGAGGAGGCGGCTGGACAACATCGGGAAGCTATGTGTACAACAATACTGCTAGTGTCAATGTAGGCATCGGGACGGCCGTCCCGGGCGGGCTTCTCGATGTTAACGGAAAAGTCGTCATTGGGAGCACGGCGGTTACAGGCTCTCTCATCAACGCTCCAAACGGTATAGCGGGGCTTAATGCAAATGGGGTTTTCAATGCCGTGGCGAGTAATAATGCAAAATTGTCTCATGACGCAATCTCACAATCTTCAGCGACATCGTGGGCTAGGTTGAAACAATATTCATTCAACGAAAACTTTACGGGCACAGTCAGAATATATTACGAATTTCGTAGCGGAGGTGCAAGCGCTACGGCATATGCAAACATATATAAGAACGGAGTGGCAATTGGTACATCTCAAAATACAACAAGTCTATCATACATCATTTATTCGGCAGATTTTCCGTTGACAATGAAAGTTGGCGACACACTTGAATTGTGGGGGTATATAACCAATCCTACATCAGCAGTGCTTGTTCAAAATTTCAGGGTCGAGTGGGACTGGGTTCCTGCCAAACCGCCGAGTGTGACCCTATCATGAGCGATTACGGCATTTTATCCCACTGTAAAACGAGAGCGTGGTTTAACGGCGGTTGTTTGAAGGCAGGCGGATAACTGAAGGGGACGTACATGCGGTCTCTTGCCCGCCAGAAGAGCTAAAAATATTTTTCCTCCACGCAAAGCGGTACCCTCATCGCCCCCTCCGCGCCTCTCCGGAAGCGCCCGAAGCCCGCCCTTCCCGCGCCCCTTTCCGCTTGGAAGAAACGCCCGAAACTTCCTTCCCGGGCCGATACAAGCCAAATTCCGCCCTTTCCCGTTCCGGACTGTGTCGCTCCGCCT
>CAYRSM010000081.1:0-2150 GCA_964427125.1 uncultured archaeon
CACCCACGTAGTTTATCAGTGTGACCGGTGTCGTGAGCTGGGTGGTGGAGTTTTTCATCCTCGCCATGTTCCTCTCAAGCAGGACGTTTATCGCCTCCTCTGACATCTTCATCCTCTCCGGCTCGGCCTTCATGGACGAGGTCCTGATTATGTCGATGGCCTCGGCAAACTCCTGGTTCTCCTGCCTCCACGTGTCGGAATAGAATTCCAGCGCCTGGTCTGCGTTCTCGAACTTCCCTATCTCGAGGTCCCACGATATCTTCTTCAGGCTCTTTCCCACGGGGCCGGACGTGTTCACCGCGGCGAAAAGCAGCGCGTTCTCAAGGCTCGGGACTATCCTGAGCGAGATGACCATGTAGAAGACCGAAAGCAGAAGGTCCGATGATGCGCGTATCCTGTAGTACCTGACGTTCAGAGAGGGGTACAGCGTCATGTAGTAGGCGAAGCCAAGTCCGAAGCCTATGGCCAGCATGCCGAACAGCGACTGGTCTATCACGAAAAATATCCCCGATGCGATGACCGAGATGAGAGCTATCATTATCGCGGCGGAGTATATGCTGGGCACCTTCACGCTGAGCTGGGTGAACGCCAATTGCGCCGCGACCTTCTTTTCGGTCTCCGGGCTCACCAATCCTGTGACAGGCACCCTGCCAAACAAGTTGCACGCCTGCTCGAACCATGTGGGCTTTTCCTTCTTGAGCTCGGCTTCGAGATACTGTATGTACTCCCTTGAAACAGGCATGAGCCATCCAATGATAATTTGCCACCCAGTGAAATAAAACAATAGCCCTTGCGGCGATATTTCAAGCTTGCGGCCCAACAGATAATCGCGGTGTGGCCGATGCCTGTAAACACTTGCGGACTGGAGGGTAAGTATGTTGCTCTGGATCTGTCGAGCGGCTCCCAGATATGCGGAAGGGTGTCCAGGATGTGCAGGGAATCGCCGTGCGGGGAGATGGAACTCGCCGACGCGTGGATGTCGAGGGACTATTCGCTCAGCATAATGAGGAAGGACTACGTCCAGATGTACCGGGAGGAGAAAAAGCGCCTTCAGGTCTACAGGATTGTCGTCGAGCACATCGTCGCGATGCAGGTCTTCGATATGGAGGATGCCTCGGAAAGCGGAAATCCGGGGCAGTGAGCGTTTCTCGGACCGCAAGCTTTGTTGAATAAGTAGCTGCAAAGTGCCACTTTTGCAACAGAAGTCACACTTTTTCAACAGAAACTGGGGAAGAGCCTTCAAAGAAATTAGGCTCTATCCCCAATTCAAACATCTCCTGTATCACGCAACAGATGTTGTGGCAGAGTATCTTTAGCAGAACCTCGTTCACCTGAGCGGTGTCGGTCTTGCTCCTTATGGCATCCCCGAACTTCGACTTTACCATGTGGAACACCGTCTCCGCATTAGACCTTTTGTGGTAGTGCTGTAGAAACTCCCCATGCCTGTACATGAAGTAGTACCACATCTTGTGCCAAGCGGCCGACCTGCCAGCCCTCGGCGTTGACCCCTTCTTGAACGGTATGAAAGCAGTCGCCCCTATCTCGCTCACCGCCGTCAGGTTGTTCCTTGAACTGTATCCCATGTCAGCCGAGACCTCCTCGATGTCAAAGTTCTGCGCCGTCTCGTTAACAAGTTGGGGCAGGTACGGGTTGTCGTTTGCATTGCCGTCCGTGACCTCGCAGTCGGTTATGATGTTGGTCTTGGCTCCGCTTATCACATGGGCTTTGAGCCACACCCTTTTGACCGTCTCCTTCCCGTACTTGTGGTCGAACCACCTCGCAAACCGAGTTGTGCTGAAACCACTACTGTCAACCGCAAAATCCGTCTCCACCGACTTTAGAGGAAGGCTCGATACCTTCACCAGCCCTTTCAGTATCGGGGTAAGCTCTGGGTTCTCCATGTACCTCGCCACGCTGGAATAGTGCGGCACTTTGGCTATCATCCCTTTCTCTTTTGCCGATTTCACATCGCACTCGAACCGCCTCAGGGAGAAGGTCGTGAACACCTTTAGAGCCGAGGCAAATACCATATCGCCCAGTGGCAAAGGTTTTCTGCCGAACACATATTCTGGATTCTGCACGCTCCCGCAGAGGTCGCCCAGCAACTTAAGGAACAACTCTTTCTGGTTGGTCTGGGCTTGGTCGTATGC
>CAYRSM010000082.1:0-2126 GCA_964427125.1 uncultured archaeon
TAGCCACGCTCGATTGGATTGACAAAATAAACGAGCTGAAACCGTAGGACAGGATGAAGTGTACGTGGATTTATGTTTTGCTCGGGGAGAATACTTTCTACGGAATGAGTGAAAAGGGTGCCACGACACAAGAGATTCTTGAATACGCCAAGATGACAAAAGCAAAAGTCAAAGGCACGCTCGGGGATTTGATGAACGTTAAAGAATACTGATCGAGACTAAATAGCACCGTTTTCCCTCAATTTCTTCTCAACTTCTTCCTGACCCTTGCCACAAACACTACATCCAGACTGTATCAGCCACTGGTCGGAACTCTTGTGCTTGGAAGTCTTACCAGGCAGGGATCTCGCCCCGCTCCTCTTGACCGTCCACGCCCCGGCTATGTAAAGCGCGCTTATCCTTCCCCTGTCGCAGAAGGGGCAGCTGAGCTCCTCGTACTGGCCCACCATAAGTTAAATGTATATCTCTATATAATTTAGATATAGTTGAGTTATGGAAGTCCCATTGCCTATAATAATATCCAGGGAAGGAAAATGGTTTGTGGCGTCGTGCCCGATTTTGGACATAGCCACGCAGGGCAGGACAGAGGAAGAGGTGAAGGAAAACATGGCTGACCTTGTTAAGGAATATTTCAGGGACCCCGACACGCCAAAGCCCGAGATAAGGGCGATGATGACGCTAGCGATGGCAAACATACCCGTCAACATACCGGAGGGCATTCTCCATGGGAAAGCTTCGCCCGTTGCCGCAAGGTAAAGTAATAGCCATCCTCGAGCGCAACGGTTTCAGGCAGGCCAGGTCCAGCAAGCACATAACGTTCAAGAAGACGGACAATGACGGAAGGGTCTGGACAACCTGGGTGCCGCATCACAAGGAAGTAAGCATCTTTGTCATAAAGTACATAATCAGGCAGACGGGGATAGACAGGAAGGAGTTCGAATAGAAGTTTAAAACAAAAAGCTTCATATGTAGCAATATCTCCTATGTAATCATGCCCTTGGCGCAGAAAATCACCCCGTCCCTCTGGTTCGACAGCCAGGCGGAGGAGGCGGCCAAATTCTATGTGTCTGTCTTCAGGGATTCCAGAATCCTGGGCACTACGTGCTACGGGAAGGAGGGCCGGGAGATACACGGCAGGGAGCCAGGCAGCGTGATGACCGTAAGCTTTGAGATAGAGGGGCAGAAGTTCACCGCTCTCAACGGCGGCCCGGTTTTCAGGTTCAGCGAGGCCATATCCTTCCAGGTCTTCTGCGACACGCAGGAGGAGATAGACTACTACTGGGGAAAGCTCTCCGAGGGCGGGGATGAGAAAACGCAGCAGTGCGGCTGGCTCAAGGACAAGTACGGCGTTTCCTGGCAGGTGGTGCCCACCATCCTGCCCGAGATGCTCACCGGCCCGGATTTCGAAAAATCCCAAAAGGTCATGCAGGCCCTGCTACAAATGAAGAAGCTCGACATCGCGGAGCTGAAACGGGCGTATGCCGGATAGATTCCGGGCGGCAAAATTTTCTGGAACGAAGCGTACCGTGATGGACGGACCCTTCACCGAGACCAAGGAACTGAGTGCCGGCTTCTGGCTGTGGCAGTGCAAGTCGCGGGAAGAGGCGATCGAGTGGGTCAAGCGCTGTCCGAACCCGTTCGACGGCGAATCCGAGATCGAAATTCGCCAGGTGTTCGAGGCGGAGGACTTCGGCGCCGAGTTCACGCCCGAGCTCAGAGCGCAGGAGGAGCGCCTGCGCGCGAGCCGAGCAACTGGCGAAAGCCGCGAAGCATTGAACCCGAAGGAGACACGCCGTTGGCGACTACCACCCCCAAACCCAAACCCTGAGAAGGAGAGGTCATGCTAGTCCAACCCTACCTGTTCTTTGATGGCCGCTGCGAGGAGGCCATCGAGTTCTACCGCAGCGCGCTCGGCGCCGAAGCGGTGATGCTCATGCGTTTCAAGGACAACCCTGAGCCCCCTCAGCCCGGCACGGTTCCAGCCGGCTCGGAGCATAAAGTCATGCATGCGAGCTTTCGCATCGGCGAGACGACGGTGATGGCTTCCGACGGGACATGCCTGGGACAGGCGAGCCTCCCGGGGTTTTCGCTGTCGCGTTCGGTGCCCCACGAAGCCGGAGCACGAC
>CAYRSM010000083.1:0-2101 GCA_964427125.1 uncultured archaeon
TCGCTTTAAATGCAACAGTGTGTATTATATTCCTTTTACTCGTACTCTGTCAAAAATCAAGCAGTGTCGGGCTGGCAGGCGGCGTCGGTGAAAAAGAGGCAATAAAAGACACAGAAAGCTTCATCAATTTTGTATCTCAATTACTAAAGGTCAATGGTAAGTAAATGGTGATGGGTTCTCTTCCAGAGGAATACGATATCGTAGTTATAGGCGGAGGGGTTGGCGGATACTTCGCCGCAATAAGGGCGGCCCAGCTCGGCAAAAACGTCGCTCTTGTCGAAAAAGAGAAGCTCGGCGGGCACTGCCTGAATTACGCTTGCATACCCTCAAAGACGATGATAAAAGTAGCGGACATGTTTTACGAGATGCAGCACTCGGAGAAGTTCGGAATCCATGTTGACGGCGCAAAAATTAACGGCAAGGAGCTGTATGATTGGCGCATGGCTGTCTCTAAGAAGTTGGAGAATGGTGTAGCCTTCCTGTGCAAGTCCAACGGCGTAGAAATATTCAAGGGTACGGCCGCATTCACCTCTTCAAGTTCGCTGGAGGTAGACGGCCACATGACGCTGGACTTCAAGAAGGCAATCATAGCGACGGGATCAGAACCGACTGCCCTGAAAGGATTCGAATTCGGAGGAAACGTCATTGACTACAAGCAGGCATTGATGCTCGACCATATGCCCGCGAGCATGGTCATACTTGGAGCCGGCTATGTTTCTGTTGAAATAGGCATGCTCTATGCAAAATTCGGGGCAAGGGTCGCGATAGTTGCAAGGTCTGATGTCCTTTCCAGGTTCGATAGGGATGCCGTAGATTTGGTGAAAAAGAATATGGCGGAGCTTGGGATAAAATTGTATACGGGGGTGACTCCCGCATCCCACGATTCCCAATCCGTCACGCTCAGCAGCGGCGAAAAGCTTGAAGCCGAACTAATAGTGGTCGCGGTAGGCCTGTCCCCCTACACCTATTCCCTGGGGCTGGGCAATACGGAGGTCCAGCTCGATGAAAAGGGTTTCATAAGGATAGATAATGCATTGAGGACAACAGACCCAAACATCCTGGCTTTGGGCGATGTGACTGGGGAGCCCCTTCTGGCCCACAAAGCGATGAGACAGGGCACAGTGGCTGCAGAGGTCGCCGCAGGCCAGAATTCGAGCTACGACAACACCGTCGTGCCTGCAGTCATATTTTCTGATCCAGAGATAGCGGTCGCTGGAAGCCTTGATGGGGCGGGAATAAAGGTAGCAAAGTTTCCTCTCACGGCGCTCGGCAGAGCAATAGCGCTAAACACCACGAATGGCTTCGTGAAGATGGCTTATGATGAGGACAACATCGTGAGGGGCGTGGAGATAGTATCGGACGATGCAGGCAACATGATTGCCGAAGCGGTGGTGGCGATCGAAATGGGCGCTACCCTGGAGGATATCGCCGACTCGATACATCCACATCCGACGTACAGCGAAGCCCTCCAAGAAGCGGCTGAAGCTGCGCTTGGCAGATCGGTTCACTACTTCTACGGAAAGTAGAAAAATTGGCTATCCATGAAGGCAGTGGTATTCATAAGGCATGCGCAAAGCGAAGCTAACGTCAGCCACATTCTTAGCGATGATTTCGTCGGCAACCCCCTCAGTGATTTCGGGGTTTCTCAAGCGGAGGCTGTTGCTGAAGAGCTAGCTCGCCTGTCCAAAGCAAAACTGCTTTTCTCCAGTCCGGTACTTAGGGCAAAACAGACGGCCGATATAATAGCCAGAAGAATTGGAGCTCTGCCTAAGTCCGACGCAAGGCTAAAAGAAAGGGGAATGGGTTCTCTCAACAATAAGAAATTCAGTTCCGCCGAATCGATGGAAAACGCGTTCATGGAGGAGATAAAATCAAACTATATCCACGGATTGGAATCATGGGATCGCTTGAAATCAAGAATCCGCGAGTTCATCTGCGCTTTAGACGGCTCCGTCACAATAGCCGTTACACATAGGGATCCTATAGCGGCAGCATTGGGTTCCTCCGATCCAAAATATGATGATGACACGATACCCGGCCGCGTTCTTAACACGTTTCCTAATCCACAGCCTTTGTAGGCTGTGGTCAATTATTATTGACC
>CAYRSM010000084.1:0-2101 GCA_964427125.1 uncultured archaeon
ACAGGCTTTGAGACGCTCTTCTTTATGTACTCGGCGGCCTTCTCCTCCTGGTTCCCGCCTATCTCTCCAATCATCACAATCCTCTTAGTGTCCCTGTCCTCCTCGAAGAGCTTCAGCGCGTCCACGAAGTTTGTGCCAACGACCCTGTCGCCGCCTATTCCCACAACGCCGCTCTGCCCGATGCCGTGCGTGGTGAGCCCTGTGACCACCTCGTAGGTCAGGGTGCCCGAGCGGGAAATCAATCCCACATCGCCCTTCTTGAAAATGCCGTTAGGCATTATGCCCATCTTGCTCTTTCCCACGGCGAGTATGCCCGGAGTGTTCGGCCCTATTACTGTCAGGTTTTTCTTCCTCGCAAAATTCACGAACTCCATTGTGTCCAGGACAGGGACTCCCTCCGTGATTACGACTATGTTCAAGCCTGCCTCCAGGTCTTCCATCGCAGCAGCCTTTGTGAACGGCGCGGGGACAAAAAGTATGGACCACTCTGCATCATGTTCGCCCAAAGCTTCCTTCACAGAATTAAAAACTGGCACTCCGTTGACTTCCTGTCCGCCCTTTCCCGGCGTGACCCCGGCAACAATCTTCGTGCCGTACTCCAGCATCCTTGAGGTGTGGTAGGAGCCCTGCCTGCCGGTTATTCCCCTCACAATCAGACTGCTCTTCTCGTCAATCAGCACCGACATTGCGTTCGCCTGTGTAACACTATTCGCCTTGGATGAATATTTAACCGATGTTGGAAAAAACAAGCGCCGGACACGCAGTCGCCCGCAAAGGCTTATATATCCGAAAAGGCTACAACTCATTATGACGAAGAAGGAAAAGGAGCTCGAGGAGCTGCGCAAAAGACTGGAGAAACGCGGCGTTTTTGAAGAGGCTAGTCGCATACACGAAGCCCTGCACAAGCAGCTAAAGTAACTCATTAGGATGCCTGATTTTGATTGCAAACTCGTTCTCTATCTTCTCGTTGTGAACCAATTTCTTGTCCAGCGTGACAAAAATGACCGCATTGTCTTCCGTCGCGCATGCCACTATTTCGCTGTCAACAGGATCCATTCTTTCGTCCACCCTTCTTATGTCCTCCAATACGCTTGAAATGCTCTTGGGCATGTAAAACTCTATCTTTCTGACATCTATGGTGCGCTCGATGTTGTCGAACATCTCCAGTCTGGACTCGTAGTCTCCTATCCTGGACAGCACAAGAAACAGCTCCCCCAGCACAGGCAAGGACAGCTTGCCCCTGAAATTGTAGCCGACCTTCTGCAGGTATCTCTTGCAGGCTCTGCCATCCTCTGTCTTTTCTGTCGCAAGGATTACAGATGTGTCTATGTGGTGCAGCGGAAGGACTTCTAGCCTCCTCTGCAACTTTGAAAGGGTCTTCCTGTCCATCTTAAAGCGATTTGCCCGTGCGTCAATTAAAGATTTTATTTCTGCACACGGCATTGGGTTAGTTATTTTTAAAACCTCAATGATAATTATGGACGGGGAAAAGTTCGACGTCGCTGTCGTGGGCGGGGGGCTTGCCGGGTGCTCGGCTGCTTATGTCGCTGCAAAGGCTGGGTTGAACGTCATTCTGCTGGAAGCGGGAGAATTTGCCGGGTCAAGGAACGCGAGCGGCGGTATACTTTTCGGCAGGGACGCGCGCGACAACAGGTGGGGCTTTGCCAACCTCTTCCCGGACTTTGAGAAGGAGGCGCCGGTGGAAAGGAAAATCATAAAGCACATGTTCATGACCCTCACAAAGGACAAAAGTTTTTACAGCAACTTCCTGAATGGAATAGTCAACAGGGACACCAGCACAGACGGGGCGTACAGCGTGCTGAGGGCGAAGTTCGACAGGTGGCTCGCGGGCAAGGTGGAGGAGGCGGGGGCGTTCGTCGCGCCGAGCGAGAAGGGCTTTATGGGCCCGCAGAGGGCGATAGATGTCGTGTGGAACGATGAAAAGACAAAGGACAAGGTAGTGGGTGTGAAGACGGACAATGACGCCATTTATGCCGACATAGTGATCGGGGCGGACGGGGCCAATTCTGTCATTGGAAGGTCCGCCGGCCTGAGGAGGATGTTCTCCAGGGAGCAGCAGTTCCACGGGGTGAAGGAGGTC
>CAYRSM010000085.1:0-2075 GCA_964427125.1 uncultured archaeon
TATTTGAACTGACGGTGGATTACATGTTAGGGGCAGTTAAATTATAATTACCTAAATTTAAATACCATCCGCGCCAAATTCTGTTGTATATGCCCAAGGAAGACCGCTGGAAAAAGTTCGTCGGCGTCCTTGAGTTCATGATTGTAGCAACGCTTGTCCTGAGGCTGTTCTTCGCCTACGAGTGGGTGAACTCAGGCTTGGGCAAGATAAACTCCATAACGACCGATGCGGTAGCTTACTTCAACTCGATGGCGCCGGTCATAACCACTGTGTGGACAGTCGGGGGCGGCTCCACAAAGGCGAATCCCTACCCGTTCATGGCTGACTTCCTCAAGAACACAGTCGGCCCCAACATAGGCACGTTCCTTACACTGACTGCCATAGCTGAGTTCTCAGTCGGCGTGTGCTACATACTCGGCTTCCTTGTGAGGCCCGCCTCGATAGTCGGGATGTTTTTGAACGCGATGTTCTTCCTCGCTGCTGGGCACACGTCGCCTTCGACCGCCAGTGTCAACCTGATGATGTTCGGCGGGCAGCTGTTCATGTTCCTCGTCTCTGCGGGCAGGGCTTACGGGCTGGACGCGGTGCTGAGTAGCAAGTTTCCGAAGATAAAATTGTTCTAGAGCATTGATTTTGTAAAATCCTTTAATATGAGGATGACGTAAGTATATTCAGATTGGTATAGCGGGATAGAGCAGCCTGGAGAGCTTAACAGAATGCTCGTCGGGCTCATAACCCGAACGAATGATGAATTCGGGGTAAAGGTCGTTGGTTCAAAAAGGGTACAACCCCTGGAAATTCCAACTCCCGCTATCCCATTTATTTTTACGCAATCTCCAGTCCCCTTCTTATCCAGTACGTCTCCTCCTTCGTCCTGCCCTTTTTCTTTTCTTCCTTCTTCTCGGCGGGCTTCTCCTCGACCTTTGCCTCCTCTTTGCGGGGCTGGGCAGGGACAGACGGCATGGCGGCGGACACTGCCTGCGCTATGCTCGCAAGCTCCGATTCCTCGGCCTTCTTGGGCTGCGCCTCCATCAGCGGCACCTCGTTCTCGTAGGCGGGGTACACCTTCACGTGGAAGTGCGGTATCTGCGACGGTATCACGGAGATGAAGACTGTCAACGGGTTTAGCACCTGCCTGACCGCCTGTGCGACCCTTTCCGCCGACAGGAAAATCTTTGCCGACATGTCAACATCCTCCGCAAAATCGACGTAATGCTTCTTGGGCACCACGACAACCATCCCCCTGCTCCTGGGCATGATGTCGAGGAACGCCACGGAGTCCTCGTCCTCGTAGACTATGAAAGAATTTATCTGCCTCTTCGCTATAGCGCAGAACACGCACTGCTGGTCTGCCATAAGTAGATTCTGTGGGACCGGGTTTAAAAGCCTTGGGCGGGAACTTTATTCATGGCAGACGCGTCCGTGCTGGAAAGGATGGAAAAGGTGGAGGCGGATGACGACTGGGACGGGATATCCGCGGCGCTGCAGATAAAGCGGCACTATCCGCATGCCAGGATAAGGGTGTCCGGCGACAAGGTCGTGCCTTCCGACGACCTCACTCTTGTTTTGGACAAGCACACCGACGGCGAGGGCTGGGTGATCGACCACCACGAACGGGAGGTGCCGCCGAAGAACATACTGAAGATTTCTGAGGATGGCCAGACCCCTACGAGCACGCTGGTGTACAGCCTGCTTCCGGAGAGGGACGACCATGACCTGCTCCTCTCCGCGCTGGCCGAGATAACAGACGGCCTGGACGAGCACGGCTCAAAGTACGGCAGCCTGAAGGAACTTCTGGAAAAATACCCGTCTTTTTCGCAAAAGTCAAACTACTTGTCGCAGCACATGAGAAGGGAGAACATCTATGTGATGGCCGACATGCTGGCTCTGCTTGCCGAGTCGGACCCTTACAAGGTGATGGAGGCAGGTGAGATGCTGCATCCCGAAAGGGTGGACTCCGCCGACAAGCTGATCGAGCTTTTTGACGAAAAATCGAAAGGCAAAGTGCAGAAGTATTTCGAGTTCATGAAGGACTTCCCGGAGGAGCGGTTCAGGGAAATGGAGGTCGGGAAATA
>CAYRSM010000086.1:0-2041 GCA_964427125.1 uncultured archaeon
GTCCGAAGGGCGACAACATGCACTCGGAGGACGAGTTCGTGGATGTGCAGAGCATGGTGGACGTTACAAACGTGTTTGTGACAACAGTTAAAGATTTTCTTAGCACAAAGTAACAAGTGGGAAATACTTAAGCCAACCCGCTCAGCATTATTTTCATGGCCTATCTGGTGAAAAAATTCTATTCCGAGTATGGGGTAAAAGAGTGGAAAAGACTGGCCAAGGATCCGTACCACCGACTGGAGTTCGATACGACGATGCACTTTCTCAAGAGGTATCTCCCAAAGAAGGGCCTGATTTTGGACGCAGGTGGTGGTCCGGGAAGGTACACTGTCGAACTGGCAAAACTCGGATACGACATCATTTTGTTCGACCTGACCCCAGAACTGCTCGAAATCGCGAAGGGGCGGATAAGAAAGGGAAAAGTCTGGAACAGAGTCAAACAGATTGTGCAAGGTTCCATCAGCGACCTCTCCGTTTTTGAAAGCGGCACATTCGACGCAGTCGTCTGTACGGGCGGTCCGCTGTCACACGTCACAGACAAAAAGCAGAGGGAAAGGGCAATCGACGAGCTGATTAGGGTGGCGAAGAAGGGCGCCCCGATTTTTGTCTCAGTGATAGGAAGATTGTCAGTTTTGGCAAGCGAACTTATCAACCATCCGGAGGAAATATGTATCAAGGATGTCTTCCAAAGAATCAGGGACACGGGAGACTATCATGGCGGCTACGGGTTTGCACCCAGCCACTTTTATCTGCCAGAGGAGCTGATGGAGTCGTTTGGAAGGCGTAAGGTGAAGATTTTGGGCATGGCCGGCCTTGAGGGCGTGTCCACTTGGCATCGCAAAGAGACAAACGCCCTCTCCAGAAATAGCAGGGCATGGAAAGTCTGGTGGGAAACGCACCTGAAGACATGCACGCACCAGAGCATAGTGGGAACCAGCGAGCACTTGATGATAATTTCCAGGAAACTGTAGTTGAGTTTGTGACATTACGGAAGTCTTATTAAATTACTTAACCATAATATGGTAAGGTGAAAAAGGTGAGGGGTGAATTCGGAAAGAAAGGTGGGTGTCAAACCCATGGTCATTTCCTCGTACTCTGACTTATCAAAAATCTCGCCCTGTGCAAAGTCCGTACATTTCAGGAAGTTTGTCAGCAAGAGGCTCCTTTCCCTCGTGGTTCAGAAGTGCCGTAATCTGCAGAGCGTATCCGTTTCGAAGTATGCTTACAGGAGACTGGTTTTCAGCCATGATGTTGACGTGAAAATTTCTGGCAGGATGCCCGGCAGGCCCAGTGCTATAGAGAGGTTGGTGTGAATGAGAGAAAGGTTCGTCTGCCTGAAAGAGTGTGCAAGGGTGGAGAAAGGAATAGACGTTGCACGCCCCGATGGCCACATGTACAACTGGGTCGAAGTCGAGAGGGTTGTCGCCGATGGCAACGCAATAGAAAAGCTTGTCGGGAGGTTCATGGAACCTATCCTATCCGAGCTTGGCCTGTACGACAATCGCTATTCATGGGATTGCGAATCTCATAATAAGCTGGTAAGATTCCTGTGTGACGAGAGCGATAAGAAGAACATTTATGTGAATGGCAGCTTCTGCGGCTGGCTTGAGTACGAGGTTCGCAAGGAAATATCATCTGCCTTAAGCAAATATGACGCGAATTCCCTGAGGGAAAGCAGTGAAATGATAGACATAATGGGATGCCTCATGAGCTTACTGAAAAGTGCTTACCTAAGGCGTGAGATTTACGAAAGCTGGGGCGGTAGGTTTTGCGAAGAGATTGGCGTCAAATATAAGGGGGTAGGTTACTACGAGGTACCAGAATGGAAGCTGAAGGAGATTTCAGACATTATGGCAGAACTGGCTATGATTGCAGGCGACGAAGAGCTTTCAGGTGAATTCCGTCTGGGAAAAAGATACGGCGAAAGGAGGAATGTTCATCTTGTATCGACCAACGATTTTTAAGCATTGAGGACAGTGATATTTTATGAGGATACTTCAGGACCACGCGGACTGGATAGAGTACGAGCCGATAGAGAAGG
>CAYRSM010000087.1:0-1938 GCA_964427125.1 uncultured archaeon
GACAGAGGAGATTATGACAAGGAAACCTCGGGCTTTAGCCCGAGGAGGATGTCATTCTCGTGATATCGAAGTGGGTAAGCGACCTGTTCGTGCTGGTTGCGGTTTCCGGGGCAACCTACCGTCTCATCACCACACTAAATAAAGGGAGATAAGGGAAGATGAAAAGATGAGAGGCGACGCAATGCGCGCTGGTCTCGCGGGTGGCAGGCGTACCAAGCTCCAGTCCGCGATGGAGTACCTGATGACCTACGGGTGGGCGATACTCATAATCGCGGTCATTTTGGGTTCCCTTTTCCAGCTGGGAGTGTTCAGCGCGGGGTCGTTGACCGGAAACTCATGCATTGCGCTATCGGGCTTCCTGTGCCTGAGTCCAACGCTTGTGACTAGCGGCGCAATCAGCTTCATATTCGGCGAGCAGACAGGCGCGCCGCTGTACAATGTCGAATTCGCATGCGCGGGCGCTGCGGCAAGCACTGGGCTTCCGAATCCCCTTACCGCGTTCAATAGCATATCAGCCACAGGATCCGTGCTTCCCCCTTCCCAAACAGGCAATACCATCGTCAACGGGCAAACCATGACGATATCCTCCCTCCCTTGCTACGCTTCAAGCGGCTCTGCTCTGGGCAGTTCCCCAATAGGGTCGCAGTTCAGCGGCTACATCTGGGTCAACTACACATCCAGCTCTGCTGCAGAGAACCCTGCCACAAATCCGTGGCTTACGGTCAAGGCAATAACTCTGAGAATAAAGGTGGTATGAAACATGCCAACTCCACACAAAGGTTCTGATGCGCTCCGAAATGGAAACAGGAACGCCAAGCTCCAGTCAGCGATGGAGTACCTGATGACCTACGGGTGGGCCATCCTCATAATCGCGGTCATTATCCTTGCGCTCTTCCAGCTCGGCATATTCAGCGCGAGCGCGCTCTCGGGCAACTCCTGCATCGCCGCTTCAGGGTTCCTCTGCCAGAACCCGACCCTGGTGACATCAGGCACGCTGACCTTCACCTTTTCGCAGTCGAGCGGATCCTCGTTTTACAATGTGCAGTTAGCGTGCGCAGCCACGGCCCAGAGCACCGGCCTCCCCAATCCGATAACCGCTTTCAACAGCATATCGGCCACCGGAGCGGTCCTGATCCCATCCAGCACAGGAAACACGTTGACAAGCGGCCAGTCGCTGACAGTCGCTTCGCTCCCGTGCTATACGTCCACAGGCGCCCAGCTCAGCGGCGCGGCGATCGGATCCGCCTACAGCGGCTTCATATGGGTCAACTACACTGCCGGCGGCGCCCCCGAAAGCCTGGCGACCAACCCGTGGCTGACGCAGAAGATAGCGACACTGAAATCAAAAGTGGTCTGAAAGATGCGGGTGCCGCAGGCCGTTCTCCCATCCTGTTTCAACTACGAAACGATATCGAGTCATATGGGCCGCTTTCCTAGAATCCAGAATGCCGCAGGTCGGCATTAGTATAAGAGGTACAAATCCATAGTTTCTTCACATTGCTCATTTTCTCGCCAACTTTTCTCATATGTAGCAGATCGGAATGAATCTTATTCTTGTACTTTTAAATTCCCTTTCGCCCCAAAAGTCTTTTGTTACCACTGCGCAATCACTAGGTTTATACTCGTTCAGAAATCCGTACAAACTTTTCCCAACTTCCGCATGGAGAAAATGCCGAAACTTTACTTCTATGGGCATGAGCGATTTGCCTTCGCCAATAAAGTCAACCTCCGTCTTGCCGGTCGTGCGCCAAAAATGCATTTTTGTGTATCCAAAAAGCTCGTTCAGAACGAAGTTTTCCGCCAGCATCCCGACATCTGGCCTTTTGTCAAGCGCCGAAAAATTCTCTATTAGCGAATTTCTCAGTCCTGTGTCAACAAAATACGCCTTTTGAGCTTTTTTCAATTCAGTGACAAGATTTTTATGGTACGGACTTATCC
>CAYRSM010000088.1:0-1721 GCA_964427125.1 uncultured archaeon
CGGCCTGAGGAGGATGTTCTCCAGGGAGCAGCAGTTCCACGGGGTGAAGGAGGTCGTACAGCTTTCGGAGGAGGATATCAACAAGAGGTTCGGCCTCACGGGCAACGAGGGAAAGGCGTTCGTTATTTCCGGCGAGTTCATGGAGGGGGTCTTCGGCGGGGCATTTTTCTACACAAACAAGGACACGCTTTCCCTCGGGATAGTCTCTCACCTTGACACTTTGATCAGGCAGGGCGACAGGAAGGGAGTAAGGTGTGTGGAGCTTCTGGAGAGCCTGAAGGCGCACCCTTTCATCGAGAAACTCATAGACGGGGGAAACACTCTGGGCACTGTCGAGTTCTCGGCGAAGAACGTACCGAAGGGCGCGGTGTGCATGGTCGAGAACCCCGTGGCAAACGGGCTGATGCTCGCGGGTGATGCCGCCGGATTATTCTACAGCAAGCTGGTCACCATAAGGGGGATGGACTTTGCGGTGGCGTCGGGGATGATGGCGGGCGAGGCGGCTGTGCAGGCGAAGAAGGCGAACGACTTTTCGGCGAAAACTTTAGGAAGGTATACAGAGCTTTTGAAGAACAGCTTCGTTTTCAAGGACATAGAGGACTCGAGGAAGTACGCCTCGCTCACGGAGAACTCGTTCTTCCACAGTTTTACTCCTAGGATGCTCGCGACGCTTTTCGGGAAGAAGCATGAGAGAAAGGCTGTTGAGCAAAAGCCGTTTGAGAAGGTGCTGGGCGGGCTGAAGCTCCCCACTTTCAACCCGGACGAAGGCTACTCGCACATCAAAGTCAAGGATGAAAGCGTCTGCGCAAAGTGCGCTAACAAGCCGTGCATATCGCAGTGCCCGACTCAGGCGTTCGGGCTGGTGCACGGGGACAAGAGGGTGACGGAGAAGGAGGAGTTCATGAAGCTCAGGACAAGTGGGAAATTGACATTCGACGCGAACGCGTGCATACTCACCGGGACCTGCGAGGCGGCGTGCCCCTACGATAACATACAGTGGGCGCCTTACAGGGCGGGAAAGGGGATGTCTTACAGGTACGGGTGAATGATTTTCACATCAGCAATTCAAAGCATCCTTAATTTTGTTGACACACCTTTCGGGATTTTTCTTGACATCGTGCTCCCAAAATCTCAACACAACATAACCCATGCTACCCAGGTCTTTGGTGACCTTTTCGTCCCTTTCCACATTTCTTTTTATCTTTGGTAGCCAGTAGTCCTTTCTGCTTTTTGGTTGTTTATAATGAATAGGGCATCTATGCCAAAAACATCCATCCACAAAAATAGCGACTTTCTTTCCAAGAAACACTATGTCAGGCCTTCCTGGAAGTTTTTGGAATGCAGTCTAAATCTTTTACCCGAGGCAAACAATGACCTTCTCAGCAACAATTCAATGGAAGTATCGGTAGATTTTATTGACGCCATTATTTTGCTTCGCGCGTTTTTAGATACATTATCTGTCATTGTAAATATTTTTATTTAATACAATAACTAATTTAGCCAACAAAGGCAGAATGACATGGAAGTAGTGTCTTTATTCAGTGGTTGTGGAGGAACTGATCTAGGATTCGAAAGGACTGGACACCAAATAGTCTATGCAAACGATTCCAGTCGAATTGCATGCGAAACATACAAAAACAATCTTGGTTTAGAGATGGTAGCACGCGACATAATAGACGTGAAGCACTTTCCGAAAGCGGATATTTTATTGGGTTGTTATC